>NZ_JBDGLI010000004.1:0-257961 GCF_057655955.1 Pseudomonas sp. Soil_N_39 | reverse complement strand
CGATAGCGGTGGGTCAGCTTGCACAGGTCTTGGATGGGCCGCCGTCATCGCGAGCAAGCTCGCTCCCACATTGGATCTCCTGTGAATATAAAACTTGTACCCGACCCAAATCCCCGGTGGGAGCGAGCTTGCTCGCGATAGCGGTGGGTCAGCTTGCACAGGTCTTGGATGGGCCGCCGTCATCGCGAGCAAGCTCGCTCCCACATTGGATCTTCAGTGAACACAAATCCTGTGCACAGCCTAAATCCCTGCGGGAGCGAGCCTGCTCGCGATGACGGTGGGTCAGCCTGCGCACTGACCCAGAGCCGTTCAGCTACCATCGAAGAACCACTTCAAGGAGGATTCCAATCATGGGCGTTCCAGCCAACCGTGCCTTGAGCACCGCACTCGTGGTGATCGATGTACAGAACGACTTCATCCCCGGCGGTCAACTGGCCGTGCCTGGCGGTGATGAGATCGTGCCGTTGATCAATCAGCTCGGCCATTCATTCAGGCACGTCGTCCTCGCGCAGGACTGGCACCCGGCCGGGCATGCTTCGTTTGCGTCCAGTCATCCGGGCAAGCAACCTTTCGGCACCGTCCAATTGCCCTACGGCGAGCAGACACTCTGGCCCGACCACTGCCTACAGGGCAGCCACGGCGCCGCGCTGCACCCTTCACTCAAGCTTGACCATGCCAAGCTGATCATTCGTAAAGGCTGCAACCCGGACATCGACAGTTATTCAGCCTTCATGGAAGCGGACCACCAGACCCCGACCGGGTTGACCGGCTACCTCAAGGAGCGCGGCATCGACACCGTATACCTGGTGGGCCTGGCCCTGGATTTCTGCGTGATGTATTCGGCACTGGATGCCCGGTTGGCCGGGTTCAACGCGTTTGTGGTGCTGGACGCCTGCCGGGGCATTGACAGGGATGGCTCGTTGGAGGCGGCGATCCGGCGGATGCAGGAAGCGGGTGTGCAATTGATCGAGTCCGGCGCAATAGACGGTCGCCCCTTCGCTTGATGGCTCATACTAGGCATCTCCTTTCCGGACAGTGAGCCGCCATGCCCTTCCTCGCCCGCACCCACCCGCGTCTTTCCAGCGCCACGGTCCTTGGCCTGGCGGTGGGAATCCTGATTCCCGTGGATTCGATCATCAGCAAAATCCTGATCGGCTGGAATGCCGGGGTCTGGACCTACCTGGTACTGATGTCGTGGCTGACCGTGCGGGCCAAGGCGCCCGATGTGAGGCGCATCGCTGAAATCGAAGATGAAAATGCCGGACTGGTCTTGCTGGTGGTCTGCATCGCGGCCTTGGCCAGCTTGGCGACCATCACCTTCGAGCTGGCCGGCAGCCGCGACCTGCAAGCCGCCGGCAAGCTGTTGCATTACGGTTTCACGGCAATGACCGTGATCGGCTCATGGTTGCTGATCGGGGTGATTTTCAGCGTTCACTACGCGCGGTTGTATTACACCTGGGAGGGCAAGGAGCCGGCGCTGCGGTTTGCCGAAGGGCTGACTACGCCCAACTATTGGGATTTCCTGTATTTCTCTTTCACTATCGGCGTGGCGGTGCAGACCTCGGACGTGGGCGTGGCCACGCGGCAATTGCGCAAGATCGTATTGGCGCAATCGTTGATCGGGTTTGTGTTCAACACGGCGATCCTGGGGTTTTCGATCAATATTGCGGCGGGGTTGTTTGGGTGAAGAGCATTGGGGCCGCTTCGCGGCCCAGCGGGAGCAAGCTCCCTCGCCACAGGGTCACGCGTCAAGCAAACAGCCTCAGGGCGGGGTGGGCAGCCACAGCTTGAAGCGTGCCCCGCTCAGTGGCGAGGCCTCGACGGTCAGTGTGCCGCCCTGGGCTTCCAGGGCCCGGCGACTGATGGCCAGGCCGAGGCCGAAGCCGCCCGTGGCGCGGTCGCGACTGCGGTCCAGACGGTAGAACGGCTCGAACACCCGCTCGCGTTCGCTGTCGGGTATGCCGATGCCGTCGTCGTCGACCCAGATCTCACAGCCTTGATCACCCACCAGCACACCGACCTGGATGCGCTTTTCGCAATAACGCATGGCATTGCGCAGCAGGTTCTGCAACGCCCGTGCGGTCAAGCGTGGGTCCAGTACGAAACGCTCCAACGCTCCATGCAACAGCACGTCGATCACCACGTCCGGCGCCGCCAGGTCCTCGTCGATGCTGCCAAGGATGCTGTCGATGAACTCGTCCAGCGCCACTTCGACCCGTTCGGGCAAGCGTTGCGGGTTTTGCAAACGGCTATAGGAGAGCAGTTCCAACACCAATTCATCCAGCTCGCGAATGTGCGCCACCAGCCCCTGCAGACGCTCGCGACTGGGCGCCGGCAAGTCATCGGACAGCGCCAGGGCCAGGCCGAAGTCGAGCCGCGTCAGGGGCGTGCGCAGTTCGTGGGACACGGCGTTGAGCAGGTCTCGTTGTTGGTTGAGCAGGTTCTCGATGTCCCCCGCCATCGTATCGAACACGTGGGCCAGGCTGCCGATGTTCGAACTGGAAGCGATGTGCGTACGTTCCTCCAAGTGACCTTTACCGAAACGCTCGGCAGTGCGCCGCAGGCGTTCCAGATCGCGCCAGTGCGGCCGCAACCAGAGCAACAGGCAGGCCAGCATCGTCGCGCCGATCAACACGTTGATGCTCCAGTACAACCAACTGACGTCGGCCGGGTCCGGCGGCACGACCATCTTCACCGCCGTGCGCTCGTCCAGCGGCGCCGCCGCCAAGGTTCGCCATGCCCAGTCGCCGAGGCGCACCACATTCTCGCCGCGCTTGAGACGCGCCTGCTCATCGGTGCTGAAGCCCTCGTCATCGACAGCGGCCAGTTCGATGCGCAGCGGCTCGAATTCCTTGTCCATCTGCGCCGCCAGCGCTGGCCACTGTTCGCTGGGCACGGCGCGGAACTGCTTGACCATCAACGTTTGCAGGCCCCGGGAGTAATCGAGGTTGTAGGTCAGGAAACGCTCGTGGAACAGGCGGACCACCAGTTCCGGCATCAGGTAGATCGCCGCGCTGTAGGACACGATGGTAACCAGGTACAGGCGAATCAGCAGCTTCCACATTGGCTCAGCATTCCCACTCGGAACGACTGAACAGATAGCCCTTGCCCCACACGGTCTTGATCTTGCGGGCTTCGTCGGCGTTGTCGTCGAACTTGCGCCGCAACTTGGAAATCGCCACGTCCACCGAACGGTCGGTACCGTTGAATTCGATGCCCCGCAGACGTTGCAGTATCTGGTCGCGGCTCAGCACTTCACCGGAATGCCGGGCCAGCACTACCAGCAAGTTGTATTCGCCACTGGACAACTCCACTGGCTGTCCGCGCCAGGTCACGGTGCGCTCGGACAGGTCGATGCACAGGTTACCCATGAGGATGCGATCATTGGCCGTCTGCGGCTCGGTGAGGCTGCTGCGGCGCAACAAGGTACGCACCCGCGCCAGTAACACTCGAGGCTCGCACGGTTTGGTGACGTAGTCGTCGGCGCCCATTTCCAGGCCCAGGACCTGGTCGTGGCTGTCGTCCCGGGCGGTGAGCATCAGGATCGGCAAGGTCGCCGAGTCAGCCCGCAGCAAGCGGCAGACTTGCAAGCCGTCCAACCCCGGCAGCATCAGGTCGAGGATCACCAGGTCCGGTGGATCGACCCGCGCCCGTTCGCGCACATGATCGCCACGGCTGAGCACGCTGACCTGATAGCCGTTGCGTTCCAGGTAACTGGCGATCAGCTCGGAGAGTGCGGTGTCGTCTTCGACCAGGAGGATGTTGGGCATGGGTGTTTCCAGAAAAGTGCTGTGGCGCCTGGCAGGGCCTCATCGCGAGCAAGCTCGCTCCCACAGGGATGTTCGGTACGACACAAAATCACTGTGGGAGCGAGCTTGCTCGCGATGGCGATCTCACTGGCGCAGAAAATCTCAAGCTGCCAAGGATATACGCCCTCGCCCATCCACGAGCAAAACCCTTACACAATTTCACACAGCCTCTACAAAACTTTACCCCTGGACCCGCAGCAAATCCGCCGCACACGAGGCGATCCGCTGGCATGCATCCGCCAGTTTCAGTTGATCGACCACCAGCCCGATGCGGATATGCCCCGCCGCACTGGGCCCAAACGCCTCGCCGGCCAGCACCGACACGCCGTAGCCGTCCAGCAGTCGCTCGGCAAAAGCCTGGGCGTCGAGGCCGGTCTGGCGCACGTCGACCATCACGAACATGCCACCATCGGGCCGCACCGGCTTGAGGCCCGAGCAGTCATCGAGCATGGCGCAGACCAGGTCCCGGCGCTGACGATATTCTTCATGCATCTGCGCCACTTCCGGCAAATCCTGCTCCAGCGCGACTTGGGCGGCCCGTTGCACGAAGTCCGGTAAGCCGAACAACATGCACAGGGACAGGTTCGCCAGATGCTCGGCCAAGGGTTCAGGCCCGATGACCCAGCCAATGCGCCAACCGGTCATGGCATGGGATTTGGACAGGCTGTTGATCGTCGCGGTGCGCCCGGCCATGCCCGGCAGACTGGCCGGACTGATGTGTTCGCCTTCGTACAGCAAGTCGCTGTAGACCTCGTCACTGATCAGCCACAGGTCATGTTCAATGCACAACCGCGCCAATGCTTGCCAGGTGGACATCGGCAGGCTGGCGCCAGATGGGTTGTTCGGGCTGTTGAGCAGCATCGCCCGGGTACGCGGGGTCACAAGACGGGCAACGTCCGCCGGTTCGACCCGAAAACCGTTCTCCGGGCGAACCGCCACCGGCACCACTTTCGCGCCGCAGGCGCCAAACACCGCTTCGTAGGTGACATACATTGGCTCGGCGACGATGACTTCGTCGCCAGGGTTGAGCAGGCATTGCGCGACCGCATACACCGCGCACTGCGCGCCCGGCAGCACGACGACCTGTTCGGCCCCCACCGCCTGGCCGCAACGCAGGCGATGACGCCGGGCAATGCTGGCCCGCAAGGTGTGCAGGCCACGGATATCCGAATAGTGGGTGTCGCCGGCCCGCAGGCTGCCCACTGCGGCGTCGACAATGGCGCGCGGCGTATTGAAATCCGGGTCGCCCACTGACAGCAACAACACATCCATGCCCTGTTCGCGCATGGCCAGCGCCCGATCGTGAATCTGCCAGGCGGCGGCACCTTCGCCGGTGATGCGTTGGGTCAAGACTGAGAAGCGCATGTATCTCTCCTGATTGCGCGATATCCAGCCTCAACCCTATCTCAAATTCAACCGTGTGGGAGCAAAGCTTGCTCGCGATATTGGCGACTCGATTCCTGGGGGACCGCAGCGCTTGTATCGCGGGCAAGCCTTGCTCCCACAGGATTTACCGCGCCGCCACCCGCCAAAGTCGTGCAATGTCCCCGGCACGCTCGCTCAGCAGGCGCGGGGCGTCGGCACAGGCTTCTTGCAAGGTCATCGGCCCGTTGACCAGGGCAAAGGCGGCGTCGATGCCGTGTTCATACAACGCCTGGTAGCCCTCCCCCAGCGTGCCGGCAATGACCACCACCGGTACGCCATGCTGGCGGGCGATGCGGGCCACGCCGAAGGGGGTCTTGCCGCGCAGGGTCTGGGCGTCGAAACGGCCTTCGCCGGTGATCACCAGGTCGGCGCCACTGACCGCCTCGGCCAGCCCCGTCAACTGAGCAACGACGTCCACGCCTGTACGAAACTGCGCCCCCAGGAACGCCTTGGCCGCGAACCCCAGGCCTCCGGCGGCGCCGCTGCCCGGCTCGTCGCGCACATCCTTGCTCAACGCTCGGGCGCACTGTTCGGCGAAATGCCCCAGGGCCCGGTCCAGTTCCTGCACTTGCTGGGCCGAGGCGCCCTTCTGCGGACCGAAGACCACGGACGCGCCGTGGGGCCCGCACAGGGGGTTGTCGACGTCGGCGGCGATCTCGAAACTGACGTGGGCCAGGCGAGGATCAAGGTCGCTCAGGTCGATGCGCGCCAGGTTCGCCAAGGCCAGGCCGCCGGGAGGAAGGGCTTGGCCCTGGTCATCCAGTAATGCCACGCCCAGGGCCTGCATCGCACCGGCGCCCGCATCGTTGGTGGCACTGCCGCCAATCGCCAGGATCACCCGGACGGCCCCTGCATCGAGGGCCGCGTGAATCAGCTCGCCGGTGCCGTAGGTGCTGCTGGAACAGGCATCGCGTTGTCCCGGCGGCACCAGTTGCAAACCACTGGCCTCGGCCATTTCGATGATCGCGGTGCGGCTCTCGGCCAACCAGCCCCAGCGCGCCTCGACGGCGACACCCAAGGGCCCGCGAACCCGGGTGTGACGCCACTGGCCGTTGCAGGCGGCCAGCACCGACTCCACCGTCCCCTCCCCGCCGTCGGCCATTGGGCACTTGATCAACTGCGCATCCGGCCAGACCTCGGCCAGCCCCTGGGCGATGGCATCGGCGACGCCCTGGGCGCTTAGACTGTCCTTGAACGAGTCGGGGGCGATGATTATTTTCATATTATTCTCCGGTTCCGATGCACAGCAGGCTACCGGCTGACCGCAGCCGTGACGCCGGTCCGCCGCACAAAATGCACTGGGCATTATTGTTCAAATTCACAAAGATCGGGTGGGCAAGAGGATTGTGCTCGAAAGTGATGCCCCATCGCGAGCAGGCTCGCTCCCAAAAGGGGAATTGTGGACCGAGGGCCTGCGTACGCCACGAATCAAACTGTGGGAGGGAGCTTGCTCGCGATGACGGCGCCACATCCAATGCCTATGTCAGCTGACACGCCGCTATCGCGAGCAAGCCCGCTCCCACAGTTGATTTGGAGGTGGTTTGAGAATTGTGTTTGATCCAGGCGGTGGTTCTGGGGTTTGATTGAGCCTTTCCCATGGATAAAAGGATCTTGTCATGAGTTACCGCACGCTAGGTCATTCCGGGTTGCAAGTCTCGACGCTGACCCTGGGCACGATGATGTTCGGCGAACAGACCAGCACCGAGGATTCGCTGCGGATCATCGACAAGGCCTGGGACCAGGGCATCAATTTCATCGACACGGCGGACGTCTACACCAACGGTCGCTCCGAGGAAATCGTCGGCGAGGCGATCGCCCGTCACCGCCACGAATGGGTGCTGGCCACCAAGGTCGGTTTCGGCCCGCCGGACGGCGTGCCCAACCGCAGCGGCCTGAGCCGCAAACATCTATTCAATGGTATCGAGGCCAGCCTGACGCGCCTGGGCACCGATTACCTGGACATCTATTACCTGCACCGCGAAGACCATAACACTCCACTGCACGTTACCGTGTCGGCCATCGGCGACTTGATTCGCCAGGGCAAGATCCGCTATTGGGGCCTGTCGAACTACCGTGGCTGGCGCATCGCTGAAGTGATCCGGATCGCCGACAGCCTGGGCATCGACCGACCGGTGATCAGCCAACCGCTGTACAACATCGTCAACCGCCAGGCGGAAACCGAGCAGATCACCGCGGCGCAGAACTACGGCCTCGGCGTGGTGCCGTTCAGCCCCTTGGCCCGCGGGGTGCTCAGCGGCAAGTACGCGCCGGACGTGGCGCCGGACGCCAACAGCCGTGCCGGTCGCCGGGACAAACGCATCCTGGAAACCGAATGGCGGGTCGAGTCCCTGCGCATTGCCCAGCAGATCCTGCAATATACCCAGGGCCGGGGCGTGGGCATCGTCGAGTTCGCCATCGCCTGGGTGCTGAACAACAGCGCCGTGACCTCGGCCATCGTCGGGCCGCGCACCGAGGAGCAGTGGGATTCGTACACCAAGGCGCAGGCGGTGAAGATCAGCGCGGAAGATGAAGCCTTTATCGATTCGCTGGTGACGCCTGGGCATGCTTCGACGCCGGGGTTCAATGATGTGAGTCATTTCGTGCCGGGACGAGTGCCTGTGGGAGCAAGGCTTGCCCGCGATGAACGATAACGCAGTTCACCTGTTGAATCGCGGCGTGGCTATCGCGGGCAAGCCTTGCTCCCACAGGTTTTGCTACCGCAGGCCTTGCTCCCACATGACTCGCACCCACAATCAACACCCCTGCCAGAGGTAGGGTGTTGGTTGATCGCCCTCAAGAGAATCACTGTGTCCAAAGGCATCGCTCTATCGGTCTCGGCCTCCGCGCTGTTCGCCGTCATGTACTACTACACCTCGTTGCTCGCACCGCTGAGCGGTGTGGAGATCTTCGGTTGGCGCATGCTGCTGACGATGCCGTGCATGACCGCCTTCCTGCTGGCGACGCGGGACTGGCACCTGGTCACGACGCTGATCCAACGCCTGGTCGCCACGCCACGGCTATTGATCGCCGCGATCGCCTCTTCGGCCCTGATGGGCGCGCAGCTGTGGCTGTTCATGTGGGCGCCGCTCAACGGCTACAGCCTGGACGTGTCGCTGGGGTACTTCCTGTTGCCGCTGTCGATGGTCCTGACCGGCCGAATGGTCTATGGCGAGCGCCTGTCCTACCTGCAGAAAGTCGCCGTGTTCTTCGCCACCCTCGGCGTGTTCAACGAGTTGTACCAGGTGGGTGGTTTTTCCTGGGCAACCTTGCTGGTGGTGATCGGCTACCCGATCTATTTCATCCTGCGCAAACGCATCAAGACCGATAACCTCGGCGGGCTCTGGCTGGACATGACCCTGATGCTGCCCCTGGCGCTGTGGTTCGTGCAAAGCGGTGAACAGGGTTTCAGCGTGTTCGATCAATACCCGCAACTGACATGGCTGATCCCGTTGCTCGGGTTGATCAGCGTCAGCGCGCTGGTGTCCTACATCGTCGCCAGCCGGCTGCTGCCGTTCAGCCTGTTCGGCTTGTTGAGCTATGTCGAACCTGTGTTGCTGCTGGGCGTTGCGCTGCTGTTGGGCGAGAGCATCAAGGCCAGTGAATGGCTGACCTACATCCCCATCTGGCTGGCCGTGGCGGTGCTGGTGTTCGAAGGCTTCAAGCACTTGGTGCGGCAGCGGCGCCGGAATTAAGCGCAGCACCGCCCCCCCTGTGGGAGCGAGCTTGCTCGCGATGACGGCGGCACATTCAACATGGATGTAAGCTGAACCACCGCTATCGCGAGCAAGCTCGCTCCCACAAGGGGTACTGGTTCTGTATTGGCAACAAAAGGGATCTGCATCGGCAGTAAAAAGCCCGCCCGGCATCACTGCCGGGCGGGCTTTTTCATGGGGTAGGCCTTATTCGGTCGCCAACACACCACGCCGCACCTGGTCGCGCTCGATGGACTCGAACAGCGCCTTGAAGTTGCCCTCGCCGAAGCCATCGTCGCCCTTGCGCTGGATGAACTCGAAGAACACCGGCCCCATCAGGGTTTCCGAGAAGATCTGCAGCAGCAGGCGCCTGTCATCCGGGTTGGACGAGCCGTCCAGCAGAATGCCCCGCGATTGCAGTTCATCGACCGGTTCGCCGTGGTTCGGCAGGCGGCCTTCGAGCATTTCATAGTAGGTGTCCGGCGGTGCGGTCATGAAGCGCATGCCGATGCTTTTCAAGTGGTCCCAGGTCTTGACCAGGTCATCGGTGAGGAAGGCCACGTGCTGGATGCCTTCGCCGTTGAACTGCATCAGGAACTCTTCGATCTGCCCGGCGCCCTTGGACGACTCTTCGTTCAACGGGATGCGGATCATGCCATCCGGGGCGGTCATGGCCTTGGAGGTCAGGCCGGTGTATTCGCCCTTGATGTCGAAGTACCGGATCTCGCGGAAGTTGAACAGTTTCTCGTAGAAACCGGCCCAGTAGGCCATGCGCCCGCGATACACGTTATGGGTCAGGTGGTCGATGATCTTCAGGCCCGCGCCCACCGGGTTGCGGTCCACACCCTCAAGGAATACGAAGTCGATGTCATAGATCGAGCTGCCTTCGCCAAAACGGTCGATCAGGTACAACGGCGCACCGCCGATGCCCTTGATGGCCGGCAGGTTCAGCTCCATAGGGCCGGTCTCGATGTGGATCGGCTGGGCGCCGAGTTCCAGGGCGCGCTTATAGGCCAGTTGCGAATCCTTGACCCGGAACGCCATGCCGCACACTGACGGGCCGTGCTCGGCGGCAAAGTACGAGGCCACGCTGTGGGGTTCGTTGTTGAGGATCAGGTTGATCGCGCCCTGGCGATACAGGTGCACATTCTTGGAACGGTGGGTAGCCACCTTGGTGAAGCCCATGATCTCGAAGATCGGCTCCAGGGTGTTGGGTGTCGGGGATGCGAATTCAATGAATTCGAAGCCCATCAGGCCCATGGGGTTTTCGTATAGATCTGCCATGTCGGCGCCTCATCATGCTGGTCAATTAACAAAAAACGTTAGTTGCAGGCGGTGCTGAGGGCACGGGGCGGCGCGCAGGAAATGCCACGAACGCTGCGGGCGAGGAAATCGCCGTAGATCAGTTGAAACCCAAGTATCTTCATTGTCGACCCAAGGCTCTTGTGGGCGAGGCTTCTGCTGCCAGAAGACGTTATTCTTATATGCGTAAATCGATTCTACACAGCGTAACCGGATTTGTCCGCCTTCTGTATCAAATCGCCTTTTCCTTCGATCGTGCAAGGGGTTTGTTGCACAGGAAAATACCCACCAGGATCACGCCCCCGCCCACACACATCAAGGCCGTGAGCCGTTCGTCCAGCAGCAGCGCCCCCAGCAGCACCGCCGTCAGCGGGTTGAGCGCAATGAATACGCCGGACCGGGTCGCGCCGATCCGACGAATGCCGTCATACCAGGCGATATAGGCCAGGGCCGAGCCCAGCACGCCGAGGTACAACAGGCTCAGCCATTGCTCCATGTCCAGCGCGTGCAAGGCTTCGAGTCGAAGCTCGCCCGCGGCCGCGCAAGTCAGCCACAGCATCAGCGTGCCCAGCAGAATCGACCAGGTCACGGTCTGCAAGGGGCCGAGGCTGTCATTGAGTGTTTTCGAAAACAGCGAATAGATCCCCCAGCCCAGCACGCAGCCAAAAATCAACAGGTCGCCGATCCAGCCCTGCGCCGCGCCTTGCAACAAGGACGGATCACGACTGACGATCACCAAACCCGCGCCGCCGATGCACAGCATGATGCCCGCCACTTTCAAACGGCTCAGCCGTTCCTTGAACAACCACCAGGACGCCAGCCCGATCACCGCCGGGTTCAACGCCACGATCAGCGAGGCCCGTGATGCATTGATGTATTGCAAACCATAGAAGAAGCACAGGTTGTAGAAAAAGATGCCGAAGAACCCCAGCGCCGCCAATTGCAGCCCTTGCTTCACACTGGGCCTGGCCAGCGGGATCCCGGCCAGGGCGAGAAACGCCAGCAGCGCGATACTCGCCAGCAGGAACCGCAGGCTGGCGGCAAACATTGGCGCCAGGGCATCGGCAAGAATCCGGCCGGCGACGAAGGTCCCGCCCCAGATCATGGTGACCATGGCGAGCTTCAGGTAGACCGGCAGGTCTGAAGGGATTGGGACGGTTTGCTCGAGGGTTTTCATGGTTTCACCACGGCACGCTAATGAGAACAACACAGAACCTGTGGCGAGGGGGATTAATTGTGGGAGCAAAGCTTGCTCGCGATGAAGGCGGCGCAATTCAGCAGGTAAACCGAGTCATCGTTCATCGCGAGCAAGCTTTGCTCCCACAGGCTCCCACACAACGGCGCGGCTCTGCTTTTTGATTCAGGTCAGATGCCTCATTATTCGACTCATGTTCGATCATCGTAAAATGAGCAATCCCTCATGACCCTCACCCAACTCGAAATCTTCTCCCTGGTCGCCGAGCTGCGGGGTTTCACCGCTGCGGCCACACGTCTAGGCATTGGCCAGTCAGCGGTGTCCCACGCGATCAAATCCCTGGAGCAAGAGTTGGGGGTGGAATTGTTCAGACGCCATCAGTCGGTGGTGGAGCTCAGCGACATCGGCCAGCAGTTACTGCTACGGGCCCGGGCGATGCTCGGGCTGGCCAACACCTTGTGCCAGGAAGCCGCCGATGCCCGGGGCATGCGCCGAGGGACCTTGCGCATCGGCTCGTTCGGGCCGACGTCGTCGATGAAATTGCTGCCCGAGCTCCTGCGGCGCTATCGAGCCTTGCATCCCGGGATCGAAGTGCACATCGACGAAGGACCGGACAGGCAAGTCATCCAGTGGCTGGACGAACGGCGGATCGACGTCGGTTTCGTGGTGCTGCCGGAGGAGCGTTTCGATACGTTCATGCTGATGGAAGATCAGATGGTCGCCCTGCTGCCCGCCTCACATCCCCTCGCCGCCCAGGCCAGCCTGAGCCTCAAGGACCTGTGCAACGACCCCTTCGTGCACACCGAGGCGGGATCGTCGGAGCTGGTCACGCGCCTGTTCAATACCGCGCGGCTGACACCGAACGTGCGTTTTCGTTGTTCGCAGTTGCTCAGCACTCTGGATGTGGTCAGGCGCGGCGAAGCGGTGAGCGTGGTGTCCGAAGGGTCATTGCCGGACGACGAGAATCCCGGCTACGTCGCCCGGCCCTTGTCGCCGCGGGTACCACGCCAGATCGGCCTGGCGGTATTGGACAGCCGCCAGGCCTCGCCCGCCACCCTGGCGTTCATCGAACTGGCCCGGCAGCCATGAGCCCGGCATCAAACCTGGGGGAGTCAGGCATTGAACCTGTGGGAGCAAAGCTTGCTCGCGATGAAGGCACCTCGGTTCTCCAGCTGGACCGCATAATCGTTCATCGCGGGCAAGCCTTGCTCCCACAGACCTCGCTCCCACAGTCACCCTGCAGTCAGCAAGCACTCGCCAAGCCATCTATCATGGTCGGCATCCAACGCTTCCCCTCTTTCCTTTTCCCCAGGTTGTGCCGATGCCCTTGACCGCCACCCGCTCGCACACCCGGCCCCGCCGCTACCTGGTCACCCTGCTGTGCGCCCTGGTGCCGATACTGTCAGGGCTGGCCATTTTGTACATGCAAGCCGAACGGACGCTGGCGCAACACACCCGGCAGACCGCCGAGGAGTCGGTCAGGCAGATCGAACTGATGCTCGACAACACCGCGTTGGCGGCCCGTGAACTCTTGTCCCTGGCCGGCCAACCCTGCGAAGCGGTGAAGCTGGCCTTACGCGAACAAGTGACGCGCCGGCCCTTTGTCCGTTCGACCAACCTGATCTGGGACAACAACCTCTATTGCAGCTCGCTGTTCGGGGCCTTCGAGGAGCGCGTCAACCCGAGCGACTATCACCAAGGCACGCTGTGGCTGATGAACGGCAACCCGATCACGCCGGACACCGCGTTGCTGATCTACCGGCTCAATGAGGGCCAGAAAGGCGCCTTGGCCACGCTTGATGGGTATCACCTGGCCAACGTCTTGCGCCTGATCGGCCGCCAGACCCGGCTGCGCCTGCAAGTCGGGCCAAATTGGCTGGCGGCGGACGGCAAGGTCCGGTCAGCCCCCCTGCCCGGGTCGCCGGTGGCCCCGACCGAACTGGGCTCAGCCCGCTACGCCTTCAATATAGAAGCCGGATTCGACGAGGGTGAAACCTGGCGCTACATGGCCAGGGAATATCCGCCGCTGTTCAGCCTGCTGATCTTCTTTGGCGTTGTGGCCGGGACGCTCGGGCACTGGCTGCAAAAACGCGCATCGTCCCCCAGCCGTGAATTGCAAAGGGCGCTGGAAGCCGGCGAGTTCGTGCCGTACCTGCAACCGGTCGTGCACAGTGATAGCAAGCGCTGGGCCGGCGTCGAGGTGCTGATGCGCTGGAACCATCCCAAGGAAGGCCTGGTCCGCCCGGATCTATTCATTCCCTTCGCCGAACACAGCGGCGTGATCGTGCCGATGACCCGCGCGCTGATGCAACAAACCATGCACCTGCTGGTGCCGCTTGCGTCGCAACTGGAAGCGCCGTTTCATGTCGGCATCAACATCACCGCCCGCCACTGCCAGGATCTGGCGCTGGTGGACGATTGCCGCGAGTTTCTCGGCGCCTTCGCGCCGGGGGCGATTACCCTGGTGTTGGAGTTGACCGAACGCGAGCTGATCGAACCGACGCCAGTGACCCGGCAACTGTTCGACCAACTGCGGGAACTGGGCGTGAAGATCGCCCTCGACGATTTCGGCACCGGTCACTCCAGCCTGGCGTACTTACGCCAGTTCAACGTGGATTTCCTGAAGATCGACCAGAGTTTTGTCGCGATGATCGGTGCCGACGCCCTGTCGCGCCACCTCCTCGACAGCATCATCGAACTGTCGGGCAAGTTGGGCCTGGACATGGTTGCCGAGGGCGTCGAAACCGTCGAACAAAGCGACTACCTGAGCGCCCAAGGGGTGAACTTTCTACAAGGCTATCTATTTGGCCGACCGATTAGCGGGCAGGCGTTCGTTGAGACCTTGAACAGCACTAATGGCAGTTAACCGCCGTCGGTCTATTGACGATGACCTGCCAATTGATAAAAACGTTTGCTGTTGTTACATAACGAAAAAGTTACGATTTACACTTTACGGATTAACTACTACAATTTTTCTACCTGTGCAACATAACAGGAGAGGGTCATTAACACCGAGTCGCTTCAAGGCGCTTGGCTTATAGCTTTGTTTGCGGTTGGTATCAGCCAAATATTTTGATTGGAGTAATCATTTTGTCCAGACTCGCTGAATTTCGTGCAGCCGAAAAGGCCCTTCAAGAACAGCTCAAGCAGCTGGAGTCACTGAAGAACGATGCCGGGCTCAAGAAGGAAATCGAATTCGAGGAAAAGCTCCAGGGACTGATGAAAACCTACGGCAAGAGCCTGCGCGACATCGTCGCGATCCTCGACCCGAACCCGTCCAAGGCAAGCCTGCAATCGACCAAGCCCACCAAGACCCGTCGCGCGCGAGTGGTGAAGGTTTACCAGAACCCGCACACCGGCGAGTTGATCGAGACCAAGGGCGGCAATCACCGCGGCCTGAAAGCCTGGAAAGAACAGTACGGTGCAGCGACTGTTGATTCTTGGTTGCGTGGTTGACAGCCCCGTGACGCAAAAAGCCCTGAACACACTCAGGGCTTTTTTATGGACTAAACTTTAGGATTAAACCCTTTGGCGTATTACGCTGAAGGCGTCATAGTTTCAAACTGTTTCGCACCGACTGTATTTCATCCTGGCTTTCAACAAACACCTGCGCCTGCCCTGCATAGGACAGCACATAAGCCTTGCCCTCATTTAGGGCCGCGACGAGTGCTTGAGACAATACATGTCGTCCGTTTTGCGTGATCGTACAAGTGGTTTCCAATGCAGTTACGCCGCCCAACATCGAGGCATGGACCTTAGTGCATACACTTTGGTAACCACCTTGGAAAAAATCCTTCTGGATTGATTTGCGCATTTCCAGCAACACGCCTTGCAAGTTGACCTGGTGATCGGGTTCGACGGGGGTGGTGGTCAGTTCCATGACCATCACGGCGTTGCCTGCCGGATCATTCTTGGTTGCTCGTTGGCGCAGGGTTCCCGGTGCCGCCGAGGCCGATGCGTCCGCAGGCAGCGGTTCGACAACCCAGCCCTGAGGCCACGTCACCTGCGGTTCAGCCGCCAGGACACTGCCGACACTCGTAAACAGCAGGACAAACAGCGAAAGGAACGGTCGAATCATTGCGTTGGCACCACCCAAGGACGAATCGGGAAGTCTGAAGCCCGAGGCAGAACCAGGCAATAGCCACGCGCGGTTTGGCGCCGCCGCATCCCTTGCGTATCATGGGCGCACCTGCAAGGAAGCCGTCTGACGCAAGCCCAGGAACCGTCGCAACCCCACTTGCGACGCCGTTTGCCCCACTTATTTTCCGGAGGGCCCATGAGCCTGCACGAACTCAATACTTTCCCTGGCGTCACCGCACAACCTGACGCCGCCACCGCCCAGTTCGTCTTCAACCACACCATGCTGCGGGTCAAGGACATCACAAAGTCCCTGGATTTCTACACCCGCGTGCTGGGTTTCTCGCTGGTGGAAAAACGCGACTTCCCGGAAGCCGAATTCAGCCTGTATTTCCTGGCGTTGGTGGACAAGAACCAGATCCCGGCGGACGCAGCGGCGCGTACCGAATGGATGAAATCGATTCCTGGCATCCTGGAACTGACCCACAACCACGGCACCGAAAGCGACCCGGCGTTCGCCTACCATAACGGCAACACCGACCCACGCGGCTTCGGCCACATCTGCATCTCGGTACCGGACGTCGTCGCAGCCTGCGAGCGCTTCGAAGCACTGGGCTGCGATTTCCAGAAACGCCTGACCGACGGCCGCATGAAAAGCCTGGCCTTCATCAAGGACCCGGATGGCTACTGGGTCGAAATCATCCAGCCTGCGCCGCTCTAACACTCACCACGGCCTTCCGTGGGAGCGAGCTTGCTCGCGATAGCGGTCTGTCTGGCACATCAGTGTTGATGTGCTGCAGCTATCGCGAGCAAGCTCGCTCCCACAGGGTGATGGGTGATCCAAAATAAAACCCCATGAGCCATTGGCTCATGGGGTTTTGTGTTTTCCGCTATCGACTATTAAGCCGGCGCGGAGGTGCGGATCAAGTGGTCGAAGGCACTCAGCGAAGCCTTGGCGCCCTCGCCCACGGCGATCACGATCTGCTTGTACGGCACGGTGGTCACGTCACCGGCGGCGAACACGCCAGGGATCGAGGTTTCACCCCGGGCATCGACGATAATCTCACCCCGTGGCGACAACTCGACGGTGCCTTTGAGCCAGTCAGTGTTGGGCAACAGGCCGATCTGCACGAAGATCCCTTCCAGTTCCACGTCGCGCACCTCACCGCTCGGACGGTCCTTGTAGCGCAAGCCATTGACCTTCTGGCCGTCGCCTGTCACTTCGGTGGTCTGGGCGTTGGTGATCACCGTCACGTTCGGCAGGCTGTGCAGTTTGCGCTGCAACACCGCGTCGGCACGCAATTGCACATCGAACTCCAGCAACGTGACGTGGGCCACGATACCGGCCAGGTCGATAGCCGCTTCGACGCCGGAGTTACCCCCACCGATCACCGCCACGCGCTTGCCTTTGAACAGCGGGCCGTCGCAGTGCGGGCAGTACGCCACGCCCTTGTTGCGATACTGCTGCTCGCCCGGCACGTTCATTTCACGCCAGCGGGCACCGGTCGCCAGAATCACGGTCTTGGCCTTGAGGCTCGCACCGCTGGCGAACTTGATTTCATGCAGCCCTCCGTCCTTGTCCGGCACCAGGCCGTCGGCACGCTGCAGGTTCATGATGTCCACGTCGTACTGCTTGACGTGTTCTTCCAGGGCAACGGCCAGTTTCGGCCCTTCGGTTTCCTGGACCGAGATGAAGTTCTCGATGGCCATGGTGTCGAGTACCTGACCGCCGAAACGTTCAGCCGCCACACCCGTGCGAATGCCTTTACGAGCGGCGTAGATCGCCGCCGAAGCGCCAGCCGGGCCACCACCGACCACCAGCACATCAAAGGCTTCCTTGGCGCTGATTTTCTCGGCCTGGCGTTCGATGCCGCTGGTGTCGATCTTGGCGAGTATTTCTTCCAAGCCCATGCGGCCCTGGCCGAAGTTCACGCCATTGAGGTAAATGCTTGGCACAGCCATGATCTGGCGTTCATCGACTTCGGCCTGGAACAGCGCGCCGTCGATGGCGACGTGGCGAATGTTCGGGTTCAGCACCGCCATCAGGTTCAGCGCCTGGACCACGTCCGGGCAGTTCTGGCACGACAGCGAGAAATACGTCTCGAAGTTGAACTCACCCTTCAGGGAGCGGATCTGCTCGATCACTTCGACACTGGCCTTCGAAGGGTGGCCGCCGACTTGCAGCAAAGCCAACACCAGCGAAGTGAATTCGTGGCCCATGGGGATGCCGGCAAAACGCAGGCTGATATCGGCGCCCGGGCGGTTCAACGAAAACGACGGCTTGCGCGCATCGGTACCGTTGTCGAGCAAAGTAATCTGGTGGGAAAGACTGGCAACTTCTTGGAGTAACGCGAGCATTTCCTGGGATTTCGCACCGTCGTCGAGGGAAGCGACGATCTCGATCGGCTGGGTGACCCGTTCCAGGTATGACTTCAACTGAGCTTTAAGATTGGCGTCCAACATACGGGCGATTTCCATTTTTTGAATTTCAGAAAAAACAACGCCCGAGCGAATCTCGCCCGGGCGTTTTTTGGGGCGAAGCGGCTTACTTGATTAAGAGCGGATCGCCCTCGGATGACTCACAGACTTAGATCTTGCCGACCAGGTCCAGGGACGGCGCCAGGGTGGCCTCGCCTTCTTTCCACTTGGCTGGGCAGACTTCGCCCGGGTGAGCGGCAACGTACTGAGCGGCCTTGATCTTGCGCAGCAGCTCGGAAGCGTCACGGCCTACGCCGCCGTCGTTGATTTCAACGATCTTGATCTGGCCTTCTGGATTGATCACGAAAGTACCGCGGTCAGCCAGGCCAACTTCTTCGATCAGCACGTCGAAGTTGCGGGAGATGACGTGGGTCGGGTCGCCGATCATGGTGTACTGGATCTTGCCGATGGCTGGCGAAGTGTTGTGCCAGGCAGCGTGGGCAAAGTGAGTGTCGGTGGAAACGCTGTAGATCTCGACACCCAGCTTCTGGAATTCAGCGTAGTTGTCAGCCAGGTCTTCCAGCTCGGTTGGGCAAACGAAGGTGAAGTCAGCCGGGTAGAAGAACACGACAGACCACTTGCCTTTCAGGTTGGCGTCCGATACTTCGACGAATTCGCCGTTTTTGAAGGCGGTAGCGTTGAACGGTTTAACTTGGCTGTTGATGATAGGCATCGATGTTTCTCCATCAGGGTTGAAAAGTTGATGGAGGGAATCTTAACCACTCATCCCCAGGCTGGCTCATTGGCAAACCTGATGTGAATGATTGGTTTTGGCTATCAGCCGCTAAATAGATAGAAGAAAACTTAATATAGATGGCGAGCAGGCTGGCTCGCCATCTATCCGCCGGGTAGTCAGGAGGCGACGGGCGTACGCATTGTCACGAACTCTTCGGCGGCGGTTGGGTGCACGCCGATGGTCTCGTCAAAGTCGCGCTTGGTGGCGCCGGCCTTGAGGGCGATGGCCAAGCCTTGGACGATTTCACCGGCATCCGGACCAACCATGTGGCAACCCAGGACCTTGTCGGTCTGGGCATCCACCACCAGTTTCATCAGGGTGCGCTCCTGGCAGTCGGTCAAGCTCAACTTCATTGGGCGGAAGCGGCTTTCGAAAATCTCGACCTTATGCCCCTCTTCCCGGGCCTGCTCTTCGGTCAGGCCCACCGTGCCGATGTTCGGCAGGCTGAACACGGCGGTGGGGATCATCCGGTAATCCACCAGCCGATACTGCTCGGGCTTGAACAGACGCCGCGCCACCGCCATGCCTTCGGCCAGGGCAACGGGGGTGAGCTGGACGCGACCGATCACATCGCCAATGGCCAGGATCGACGGTTCGGTGGTCTCGTATTTTTCGTTGACCTTCACGAAACCTTTCTCATCCAGCGTGACGCCGGTGGTTTCCAGGCCAAGGTTGTCGAGCATCGGTCGCCGGCCGGTGGCGTAGAACACACAATCGGTGATCAACGTTTTGCCATCCTTGAGCTCGACCCTCAGGCTGCCATCGTCCAGTTTTTCGATGGATTTGATGTCAGCGTTGAATTGCAGGTCCAGGCCACGTCGGGTCAGTTCTTCGGCCAGGTGCTTGCGCACCGCACCGTCGAAGCCGCGCAGGAACAGGTCACCGCGATACAGCAACGACGTCTGCGCGCCCATGCCGTGGAAAATCCCGGCGAACTCCACCGCAATGTAGCCACCGCCCACCACGATGACACGCTTGGGCAGGTCCTTGAGAAAGAACGCCTCGTTGGAGCTGATGGCGTGCTCGCGCCCCGGAATGTCCGGGATCACCGGCCAGCCGCCGGTGGCGATCAGGATATGCTTGGCGGTGTGGCGCTGGCCGTTGATCTCCACCTCATGGGGGCCGGTCAGCCTGGCGTGACCTTCGTGCAACACGACGCCGCTGTTGACCAGCAGGTTGCGGTAGATGCCGTTGAGGCGATTGATCTCCTGGTCCTTGTTGGCGATCAGCGTGGCCCAGTCGAAACTCGCCTCGCCCGCCGTCCAGCCAAAGGCCGGTGCCTGCTCGAAGTCTTCGGCGTAATGCGCGCCGTAGACCAGCAGTTTTTTCGGCACGCAGCCCACGTTGACGCAGGTCCCGCCCAGGTAGCGGCTTTCCGCCACGGCCACCTTGGCCCCAAAACCGGCGGCAAACCGCGCAGCCCGCACACCACCGGAACCGGCGCCAATCACATACAAGTCAAAATCGTAGGCCATTTTCTATCTCCTTCGGCAGGTCATCAGCATACCTGCTGTTTTCACCTGAGGCAGCGTTGCGATGGTTATGGGGGCGGAAAACGGAAAAGCCAGCTGGACCGGCTCATGTCGATCGGTCAGGCCCAAAACCTGTGGAGCGGTGAGCACAAAATTTATGCCTGTTGAAGATACAGTGTGGGAGCGAGCCTGCTCGCGATAGCGTCGGCACATTCAGCATTGATGCAAGCTGCCCCACCGCCATCGCGAGCAAGCTCGCTCCCACAGGGGGTTGCTTGAGTGATCTGCGAGCAACTGTTCCACACAAAAAAACGCCCCGAACCAGTCGGGGCGTTTTTCAAGGCGTGGCGCAGGCTATCAGTAAGCCTTGCCCGTCTTGTAGAAGTTCTCGAAGCAGAAGTTGGTCGCGTCGATGTAGCCTTCGGCGCCACCGCAGTCGAAACGCTTGCCCTTGAACTTGTAGGCCATGACGCAGCCGTTCTGGGCCTGTTTCATCAGGGCGTCGGTGATCTGGATTTCGCCGCCCTTGCCTGGCTCGGTCTGTTCGATCAGGTCGAAGATGTCCGGGGTCAGGATGTAGCGACCGATGATCGCCAGGTTCGACGGCGCGTCTTCAGGCTTTGGTTTTTCAACCATGCTGTGAACGCGGTAGATGTCGTCGCGGATCATTTCGCCGGCAATCACGCCGTACTTGTTGGTTTCCTGCGGATCGACTTCCTGGATCGCCACGATGGAGCAGCGGAACTGCTTGTACAGCTTGACCATCTGGGTCAGGACGCCGTCGCCTTCGAGGTTGACGCACAGGTCGTCCGCCAGGACCACGGCGAACGGTTCGTCACCGATCAGTGGGCGACCGGTCAGGATCGCGTGGCCCAGGCCTTTCATTTCGGTCTGGCGGGTGTAGGAGAACGAGCACTCATCCAGCAGTTTGCGGATGCCGACCAAGTACTTTTCCTTGTCGGTGCCTTTGATCTGGTTTTCCAACTCGTAGCTGATGTCGAAATGGTCTTCCAGCGCGCGTTTACCACGGCCAGTCACGATGGAGATTTCAGTCAGGCCCGCATCAAGGGCTTCTTCGACGCCGTACTGGATCAGTGGCTTGTTCACCACCGGCAGCATTTCTTTGGGCATGGCTTTAGTCGCTGGCAGGAAGCGAGTACCGTAACCGGCTGCTGGGAACAAGCATTTCTTGATCATATAAGTCCTTGAAAAGGCGGTGTGTACGAGTTTCGGCGCAGTCTAATCAGGCGACGGGCACCTTACAATGCCCGCACTGGCCAACCGGTGCCATCATAGAGAAATAAAAAACGGCGGATAGTTCAATCGCCTTTCGTTTCGATGGCTGCAGCGGTCCACTGTACGCCAGTGAGCACTGTTTGCGAGCATTTGACGTATCATGGCGCTCTTGATCACGCCAATTGAGGCAGTTAGATGTCGGCAAGAAACGCAAACGGTTATTCGGTCAGCCAGGGCAAGGACGGCCAGTGGTGGATTATCAACTACCACGGCGAGCAGGTCGCCGGTCCTTTGCCCAGCAAGGCCATGGCGGTAGAAGTGGCTGCGGTATTCCAGGACGAACGCGCTGCCCCGGCGACGAAAGAACGCGAAAGCGCCCCCGCACGCAGCCCCCGCCGCAAGAAATAAACAGACAAGCCCCAAGTAAATGACGCCCGGCATTGAACGGGGCTTTGTTTCTCTGTACCGGAATGGCCATTCGCTATACTCTCGCGCCTGCCCCTCCCTTCTTGATGACGACTCCATGAAAACACTGCTGGCGCTGTTTGCCGTCCTGGCCTTGGCGGGCTGTGCCTCTGCCGAAAAAACCTACCTGAACAATGGCGAGCAAGGCCTGACCATCGACTGCTCCGGCGAAGCCAATGACTGGGCCACTTGTTATGAAAAGGCCGATGCCTCCTGTGCCGGCACTGGCTACCGCATCGTCGGCACCGATGGGACGCCGCAAGCCAAGGAAAGTGAAAAGACCCTAGGTGTCGATGTCGGCAACTACACCAGCCGCAGCGTCCTGGTCGTGTGCAAATAAGAGCCCGTGTCCTGTCTTTCGGTGTTCGCGAGACAGAACCCTACATGTGAATCTCGGCGAACTTGATCCCCAAGCCACGTATGGTCTCGATCAAATCGTCGAGCCGGCTGAAGGACTCGACTTCGTCCTGCTCATCCACCAGGAAGAAACTGCGCCCGGCGCTTTTCTTGAAGAACACGATCCATTCGCCCGGGCTCGCCGGGTTCTGGATCACGTGGGTGGCACAGATAAGGCCTTCTGCATGGCGCTCGCGCACCTGCTCGCGTTTCATCGACTGACTCCATGAATGACAATGCCGCCAACGTTGACCGTGGCGGCATTTTTTGTCGAGGGCGCCAGTCTATCCGATGGCCGGGCCGCTCGTCAGGCGCTGACGGTGTTCAACCGGAAATGCAAGCGTTGGCCGCATCCTGCACATCGCCAGGACGCACCGGCACGTTGGACATGCTTTCGTGCAGCTTGATGCTGCTGCCACTGGAGCGCTCGTCAATGTCGAACACCGCCGCCGGCAGGGTCGACAGTTTGCCCGGGACGATCAGCCGCACGCCATTCTTGTGCGGCTCCATTTGCAGCGAGCCACGGCTGCTGGCCAGCTTGTCGGCAACGCACTTGGCATATTCGTGAGGTTTCTTTCCGGAGATGACGCTCATGGTGGGAGGCGTCTGGTTGATGTCCGATACCGATGCACATCCACTCATGGCCAATGCCAATGCCAACACCCACACGCTGCGCTTCATATGTTTCCTCCAATAAAGATCCTCCGACAGTGCAAACACCGTTTTGCTCCGGTGCCGCACCGCTTTTTTTCCCCGCCACCTGCGATAAATGAACAAAGCCTGGAGCGCGGGCCGGATATTAACACTCGGGGCTGATAAACTGCGCCTCATTGCCCCTTGCTATCGTTTTGATTTTGTAGAAAAAGCCCTTCTGGAGGCGCCCATGAAATTCATTCACCAGCGCGAGCACCTGAACGAAGACGACATTGTCGTCATCGAATGCTCCCAAATGTGCAACATCCGTTTGATGAACGACGCCAACTTCCGCAGCTTCAAGAACGGCGGCCGGCACACGTATCACGGTGGCGCGTTCGACACTTTCCCGGCCAGGATCACGGCACCGAGCACCGGTTTCTGGAATATCACCATCGACACCGTCAACCGCCGTGCAATCAGCGTCACGCGCAAGCCGACCCTGACTCACAAGATCAAAATCATCCGGCGTTCCAGCTCGAAACTGAGCTGAGCATCGCCCCTTTCAAGAAAGGCAAGACCGTGGCCCAGACGACCAAATACGTCATCAAGTACAAGCTCAACGGCGAACGCCGCTTCGAGTTCGCGCAACTGGAAAATGGCACCGAGGAAGAAGCCAAGGCCGCGTTGCAGGCGTTGCATGGCCAAACCGACGATGTGATCAGCGACCTCAAGGTCAGCAAAGCGCTGTAACAGCTCACCCCGACTGTTTTTTTGTGGGGGATTTATTTCCATTGTGGGAGCAAGGCTTGCCCGCGATGCAGGCGCCTCGTTCATCCCGCCAGACCGCGTTGCCTGCATCGCGGGCAAGCCTTGCTCCCACAGATAAGTCCCTCGCCACAGGGTGACGGGTGTGTCAGTCAGGATGGGTGAGCGCTCGGGCGTCGACACACCGCAAGATCCGGAGTGCCAGCCGTCAAAGCGCTCCCCAGACTGACCAGTCCTTTCTACCAAGGATTGTCATCGTGTCCCCGCCCTCGTTGATCCAATGCATACACGACCTGGACTGGCCCGCCCTGGCGCAAAGCCTCGACCAGGACGGCTGTGCAATCATTCGCAACCTGCTGCCGCCAGCGCAATGCCGGCTGCTCGGTGATTTGTACGCCGATAGCGGACTTTTTCGTTCCCGAGTGATCATGGCCCGCCACGGATTCGGGCGCGGTGAGTATCAGTATTTTCGCTATCCGCTACCAGACCTCATCCAACAGCTACGTCAGGCGTTGTACCCGATGCTGGTGCCGCTGGCGAACCGCTGGAATGAATGCATGGACCTGGAGGCGCGGTACCCCCTTGAACACGCCGAGTTCATCCAGCGCTGTCACGCTGCCGGACAATCGCGTCCTACACCGCTGTTGCTGCAATACGGACCGCAGGACTACAACTGTCTGCATCAGGATCTGTACGGCGAGCAGGTATTCCCCCTGCAGGTCGCGATCCTGCTGTCGGAACCGGGCCAGGACTTTACCGGCGGCGAGTTTGTCCTCACCGAACAGCGCCCGCGCATGCAGTCGCGGCCTCAGGTCATCGATCTGAAACAGGGCGACGCCGTGGTATTTGCCGTGCACCAACGGCCGGTCAAAGGCGTTCGCGGTTATTATCGAGTGAACATGCGCCATGGCGTCAGCCGCGTGCACGGCGGCAGACGGCACACCTTGGGAATCATTTTTCATGATGCGCAGTAATGACACACCGATCACCTTGGACCTGTTCGCCGACCAAGCGCCCAATCCGCCCGGCCAGATCGAACAGATTGGCCAACAATCCTTCGTGCTGCGCGGCTTCACCCTGCCCTGGCTCGAGCGTTTGCTGCCAGCGCTGGAAAGCGTCCTGCAGGCTGCGCCGTTCCGGCAGATGGTCACGCCCGGCGGCTTTACCATGTCGGTGGCCTTGAGCAGTTGCGGCGCGCTGGGCTGGACCACCGACCGCAGCGGCTATCGCTACACCGCCCATGACCCGCAGACCGGCCAGCCCTGGCCCGACATGCCGGCGGTGTTTCGCGAACTGGCCCAAGCCGCCGCCCGGCAGGCACAGTTCGAGCATTTCGAGCCCGACAGCTGCCTGATCAACCGCTACGTGCCCGGCGCCCGGATGTCGCTGCACCAGGACAAGAACGAACGCTCCCTCGCCGCCCCCATCGTCTCGATGTCCCTGGGCTTGCCGGCGGTGTTCCAGTTCGGCGGGTTCGAGCGCAGCGACAAGAGCCTGCGCATCCCGTTGTTCCATGGCGACATCGTGGTCTGGGGCGGCGTGGATCGGTTGCGTTACCACGGCGTACTGCCGCTCAAGGAAGGACAGCACCCGCGCCTGGGCGCCCAGCGGATCAACCTGACGTTTCGCACCGCCGGATGAAGATGCAGAATTCAACCGCAAGACCCGGAGTGCTGCCACCCCACAGGCTCGCTACTGTAGACAAAACGGGCCAATGGACATAACGACCATGAACAGCACTTCGAACAATCTCGCCCCTGAACTGGATCCGCGCTGGGCCGCCGTGCTCGCCCGCGATCCACGCGCCGATGGGCAATTCGTCTATGGCGTGAAAACCACCGGCATCTACTGCCACCCCAGCAGCCTGTCGCGCCTGCCCAACCCGCGCAACGTCGAATTTTTCGACACGCCGGAACAGGCCCAGGCCGCCGGCTACCGGCCGAGCAAGCGCGTGGCCCGGGACCAGACCCAGATCGCCGCCCAACAAGCGGCACGGGTCGCGGCCGCCTGCCGGCAGATCGAAGCCGCCGAGGAACTGCCAGGCCTGAATGAACTGGCAGCCAGCGCGGGCTTGAGTCCCTTCCATTTTCACCGGGTCTTCAAGGCGGTCACCGGCCTGACCCCCAAGGGTTACGCCGCCGCTCACCGCTCACGCAAGGTACGCGAACGCCTGGCCGATGGCGGCACGATCACCGAGGCGCTGTACGACGCCGGTTTCAATTCAAACAGCCGTTTCTATGAGGCGGCCGACAAAGTGTTGGGCATGAAGCCCGCCGACTACCGCGCTGCCGGGCAGAACACCGACATCCGTTTCGCCGTCGGCCAATGCTCCCTCGGGGCGATCCTGGTGGCGCAAAGCGAGCGTGGCGTGTGCGCGATCCTGCTGGGCGACGATCCGGATGCGTTGGTGCGCGACCTGCAGGACAAATTCCGCCGGGCCAACCTCATCGGTGCCGACCGCGAATTCGAACAGTTGATCGCCCAGGTGGTGGGCTTCATCGAAGCGCCGGCCCTGGGCCTGGACCTGCCCTTGGACCTGCGCGGCACTGCCTTTCAGGAGCGGGTCTGGCAAGCGTTGCGGGACATTCCCGCCGGCAGTACCGCCAGCTATGCCGAGATCGCCCAGCGCATCGGCATGCCCAAGGCCGTGCGCGCCGTGGCCCAGGCCTGCGGCGCCAACAGCCTGGCGGTGGCGATCCCTTGCCACCGGGTGGTGCGCAGCGACGGCAACCTGTCGGGCTATCGCTGGGGGGTGGAGCGCAAGCGTCAGTTGCTGGAACTGGAGCGCTCGGCCGGGGACTGAACGCCGATGTAGATCGCCACGGATTCGGGGGCGCTGTAGACCTCGAAATCGGTGGTGAAGCGGCGCAGTGTCTGCGGGTTATCCGCGAAGTACGCCCAGATCAGGCCCCAGGCCTGGATCACGCAATCGGGCATCTTCCCCTTGGCCGAAAACACCAGGTATTCCCCGCCTTCGATGTCCACGGCGGGGTAGCCTGCGCTGGCCTCATACACCTGCACCCCGGCCGTTACGTCGAAGTGGCCGGTGGCGTCGGACTCATAATTGGAATACACCCCGTAGACGAACGACTCCGACTGCCGGGCCGGGATTTTGTCGAACAGCTCTTCGGTGAAGAACTGCTGCCACATCGGACCGATCCTTGCCGTGTCGAGTCGCTGCTCGTCGGTGTTGCGGGTGCGCACCTGCAAACCGGCCACGGTGAAGGGTTTGACGGTCTTGAGTTTCACTTCCATGAGTCAGGCTCCTTGATGTATGGAGCCCGCATGGTAACCCTCCCGCCATGGGGATCAAGGTGCAGCGCCCGATTGAAAAACTCGACTGGCCCTTGCCGGCTCACACCTGCTAAAAACGCTGTTTCCTTCTGCCGTCGGAGACCCCGCACATGAGCCAGTGGCCAGACACCCGCATTCTTGACCTGCTCGGTATCGAGCTGCCTATCATCCAGGGGCCGCTGGCCGGGGTGACCGGGCCGGCCATGGTGGTTGCGACCTGCAATGCCGGCGGGCTGGGTTCGATGCCGGCGGCGATGCTCGATGTCGAGCAGTTGCGCCAGGCACTGACGACCATCCGCGAACAGACCGACAAGCCGTTCAATGTGAATTTCTTCTGTCACCAGCCGCCGGCCTTCGACGAACAGCGGGCCGAGGCCTGGAAGCAACGGCTCAAACCGTACTATCAGGAACTGGGCGTCGATTTCGACGCACCGACCCCGGTGTCCAACCGCACGCCCTTCGATGATGCTGCCTGCCGGGTGCTGGAAGAGATGCGGCCCAAGGTCGTCAGTTTCCACTTTGGCCTGCCGGAAAAATCCTTGCTGGATCGGGTGAAGGCCACCGGCGCGAAAATCCTCTCGTCAGCCACCACCGTCGAGGAAGCCATCTGGCTCGAACAGCACGGTTGCGATGCGATCATCGCCATGGGCTATGAAGCCGGTGGTCATCGTGGAATGTTCCTCAGCGACGACCTCGATACCCAGGTCGGCCTGTTTGCCTTGCTGCCGCAGGTGGTGGATGCGGTGAAGGTGCCGGTGATCGCCGCCGGTGGCATTGGCGATGCACGCGGGATTGTCGCAGCGTTCGCTTTGGGTGCCTCGGCGGTGCAATTGGGCAGCGCTTACCTGTTCACGCCTGAGGCGAAGATCAGCGCGTCCCATCACCGGGCGTT
Organism: Pseudomonas sp. Soil_N_39; assembly: GCF_057655955.1. Lineage (NCBI taxonomy): Bacteria > Pseudomonadati > Pseudomonadota > Gammaproteobacteria > Pseudomonadales > Pseudomonadaceae > Pseudomonas > Pseudomonas sp. Soil_N_39. The sequence goes on along the minus strand of NZ_JBDGLI010000004.1, from coordinate 230,091 downwards.
GCGTACGGCCAAGGAAAGCCAGACCGCTGTCACCAACCTGTTCACCGGTCGCCCGGCCCGAGGCATCGTCAACCGGGTGATGCGCGAAGTGGGCCCGATGAGCCCGCTGGCTCCGGCCTTTCCCTTGGCGGGCGGTGCGCTGATGCCGTTGCGTGCCAAGGGCGAAGAGGATTTCAGCAACCTCTGGGCCGGCCAGGCCTTCCCATTGGGGCGCGAGCTGTCGACGGCCGAGTTGACCCGGCGGTTGGCTGAAGAGGCGCAGGCTCGGCTCAATCGCCTGGGTCGAGCCTGATGGTCATCATCGGTCGTTAGCACGCCATCGCGAGCAAGCTCGCTCCCACAGGGGGATTGCTGGCAACCACGACATTGGGTGACGCCACTGTACCTGTGGGAGCGGGCTTGCTCGCGAAAGCGCTGGGTCAGTCGACAGGAATGTTGAATATACCGCCGTCTTCGCGAGCAAGCCCGCTCCCACAGGGGTTCTGGTGTGGTAGCAAGATGTAGGTTCGCCACGGATCCAATGTGGGAGCGAGCTTGCTCGCGATGGGGCCAGCCCTTGCACCCTCGCTCCCCAGGCAAAATGCCGCGTTCCGTTTGTCAGTCATTCGCTATATATTCCGGTATATAGCGAATCTGCCCTCGGAGCCTCACCTATGCGCCTCACCCGCTTCGCGCCGTTGCTGTTGATCCCGTGCCTGGCCATTGGCGCCGTCCAGGCCGCCGAGGTGCAGGTGGCGGTCGCCGCCAATTTCACTGCGCCGATCCAGGCCATTGCCGCCGATTTCGAAAAAGACACCGGGCATAAGCTGGTGGCGGCGTACGGCGCCACCGGGCAGTTCTACACGCAGATCAAGAACGGCGCGCCCTTCGAGGTGTTCCTCGCCGCCGACGACACCACCCCGGCCCGGCTCGAAAGCGAAGGCGACACCGTCAAGGGCTCACGCTTCACCTACGCCGTTGGCACCCTGGCGCTGTGGTCGGCCAAGGCCGGTTATGTCGACAACCAGGGCCAAGTCCTCAAGCACAACGATTTCCAACACCTGTCCATCGCCAACCCGAAAGCCGCACCCTATGGCCTGGCCGCGACCCAGGTGCTGGACAAACTGGGTTTGACCGCCCAAGTCAAAAGCAAACTCGTCGAAGGCCAGAACATCACCCAGGCCTACCAGTTCGTCTCCACCGGTAACGCTGAACTGGGCTTCGTCGCCTTGTCCCAGGTGTACAAGGACGGCAAGGTGACGGGCGGCTCGGCGTGGATCGTCCCGGCCGAACTGCACGACCCGATCAAGCAGGACGCGGTGATCCTCACCAAGGGCCGGGACAACCCCGCCGCCGTGGCCCTGGTGGATTACCTCAAGGGGCCGAAAGCCGCCGCCATCATCCAAGCCTACGGTTACCAACGCTAAATGCCCCTGACCAGCGCCGACTATGCCGCCATCTGGCTGACCCTGAAACTGGCGTCCCTGACCACGGTGATCCTGCTGCTCATCGGCACGCCCATCGCGTTGTGGCTGTCGCGCACCCGCTCCTGGCTGCGCGGGCCGGTGGGCGCGGTGGTGGCGTTGCCCTTGGTGCTGCCGCCCACGGTGATTGGCTTTTACCTGTTGCTGGCATTAGGGCCGAACGGCTGGATCGGACAGCTCACCCATGCCCTCGGGTTGGGCACTCTCACCTTCAGCTTCACCGGGCTGGTGATCGGCTCGGTGATCTATTCCATGCCGTTTGTGGTGCAACCGTTGCAGAACGCCTTCTCTGCCATCGGCAGTCGTCCGCTGGAAGTCGCCGCCACTTTGCGGGCCGGGCCTTGGGATACGTTTTTCAGCGTCATCCTGCCCCTGGCCCGCCCCGGCTTTATCACCGCAGCAATTCTTGGCTTCGCCCACACCGTCGGCGAATTCGGCGTGGTGCTGATGATCGGCGGCAACATCCCGGAGAAAACCCGAGTGGTGTCGGTGCAGATCTACGACCATGTCGAAGCCCTGGAATATGCCCAGGCCCATTGGCTGGCGGCGGCGATGCTGGTGTTTTCATTCCTGGTGCTGCTGGCGCTGTACTCCAGCCGCCGAACCCGTGCAGGTTGGAGCTGATCAATGATCAACGCGCGTTTTCAGCTCGACCATGGGGCTTTTTCCCTGGATCTGGATGTGCAACTGCCAGGCCGTGGCGTGACCGCCCTGTATGGGCCTTCCGGCTCCGGCAAGACCACCTGTCTGCGCTGCATCGCCGGGTTGGAGCGACCGGCCCGGGGGTTTATCGAGGTCAATGGCCAAGTGTGGCAGGACAGCGAGCACGCGGTGTTCGTGCCGCCCCACAAGCGGCCGGTGGGGTATGTGTTCCAGGAGGCCAGCCTGTTCGCCCATCTGTCGGTACGGGCCAACCTGGCGTTCGGCCTCAAGCGTATTGCTCCGGCACAACGGCGGGTGGACATGGACCAGGCCACCGATCTGCTGGGCATCGGGCACTTGCTCGATCGCCAGCCGCACAACCTCTCCGGCGGCGAACGCCAACGGGTGGGTATCGCCCGCGCCTTACTCACCAGCCCGCAACTGCTGCTGATGGATGAGCCGCTGGCGGCCCTCGATAGCCGGCGCAAAAACGAAATCCTGCCGTACCTGCAACGTCTCCACGATGAGCTGGACATCCCGGTGCTGTATGTCAGCCATTCCCAGGACGAAGTGGCGCGCCTGGCCGATCACATCGTGATGCTCGACGCTGGCCGCGCGCTGGCCAGTGGGCCGATCGGCGAAACCCTGGCCCGGCTCGACCTGCCGTTGGCCCTGGGGGATGACGCCGGGGTGGTGATCGAGGGCAAGGTCAGCGGCTATGACCCGGCGTATCAATTGCTGACCCTGAACCTGCCCGACAGCCAACTGAACGTACGCGTGGCCCACACGTCCCTGGCCCTCGGCCAGCCGCTGCGCTTCAAGGTCCAGGCCCGGGACGTCAGCCTCAGCCTGGCGAACGATGCCCAGACCAGCATCCTCAACCGCCTGCCGGTCACCGTGATCAGCGAACAGGCCGCCGACAACGCTGCCCATGTGCTGGTGCGCCTGGACGCCGCCGGCACCCCGCTGCTGGCGCGCATCACCCGCTATTCCAGAGACCAGTTGAATCTGCAGCCGGGGCAGGTGTTGTGGGCACAGATCAAGGCGGTGGCGGTGTTGGCTTAGGGCCCGTAACCAGCGGATCACACTGTGGAAACTTGTGGGAGCAAGGCTGTGGGAGCAAGGCTTGCCCGCGATGCAAGCACCTCGGTGTAGCTGATAGACCGAGGCGATACTATCGCGGGCAAGCCTTGCTCCCACAGGTCTACTCCTGCAGGTCTGCTCCTACAGGTTTGCTCCTGCAGGTTTGCTCCTGCAGGTTTGCTCCTGCAGGTTTGCTCCCACAGGTTTTGCGGCAACCTCAGAATCTTGGCACGACCACAACGGACTGCGGTCAATGAATTCACAGGCCACCGGATTCGTTGCCAAGGAATTTTTTCATGCCCGACACCCTGACACCGGATGCTCTGCCGGCCGACCTGCATTACGTCGATGACACGGCCCCAGGCATCACCCGTAAAAAGCTGCGGGGCAAATTCTGTTATTTCGACCCGCAGGACCGACGCATCACCGACGCGGCCGAGATCCAGCGCATCAATGCCCTGGCGGTGCCGCCGGCCTATACCGATGTCTGGATCTGCACCGACCCCCGTGGTCATCTCCAGGCCACTGGCCGCGATGCCCGCGGGCGCAAGCAGTACCGCTACCATGCGCGCTGGCGTGAGGTGCGCGATGCGGACAAGTATTCACGGATGCTGGAATTCGGACGTGCCCTGCCGCGCCTGCGCAAACGCCTGGAAGAAATCCTCGCCACGCCCGGCTTCAGCCGCGACAAAGTCATGGCCACGGTTATCACCCTGCTGGACGTAACCCTGATCCGCGTCGGCAACCCCCAATACGCCCGCGCCAATCACTCCTACGGCCTGACGACCCTGCGCAACAAACACGTCGAGATCAACGGCAGCGCCATCGCCTTCCAGTTTCGCGGCAAAAGCGGCGTCGAGCACCAAATCACCGTGAAAGACCGGCGCCTGGCACGGATCATCAAGCGCTGCCAGGAGATTCCCGGGCAGAACCTGTTCCAGTACCTGGACGAACACGGCGAGCGGCACTCCATCAGCTCTTCGGACATCAACGCCTACCTCAAAACCCTCACCGGCGCCGATTTCACCGCCAAGGACTACCGCACCTGGGCTGGCAGCGCAGCCGCTCTGGCCGGGCTGCGGGCGCTGCGCTGGGAAACCGAGACCGAAGCCAAGAGGCACGTCACCGAGATGGTCAGGCAGGTCTCCCGACAACTGGGCAACACACCGACCGTCTGTCGTAAATGCTACATCCACCCGGCGGTGGTGGAAGGCTTTCTGCTCGGCGCCCTGAAGGCATTGCCCAAACCCCGGGCCCGCAAAGGCCTCAGCGAAGAAGAAGCCGGACTGACGCTATTCTTGCAGCGTATGACACGAGCCGCCGAGGCGTGCGAACAGGCACAATCGGGTTGACGCGATTCACCCGCAGCGAGCCAAGGAGGCGGAACATCCGCAGACCACCGGACTCCCAACTTTACGGCACGGCCACTGCGCAGACTTAAAAGGGTGAAATCGACAGGAGTTTCAGATGTCCGAACACATTGTCCATTTTCATTGCCAGATCGATCAGGGAACCACGGAACGCTTTCGCGACAACTGCCTGGAAGCCATCGAGAAAGGCGCCGACTCGCTGATGCTCAACCTCTCCACCGTCGGCGGCAGCACCAACTTCGGTTTTACGCTTTATACCTTCATCAAGTCCCTTCCAGTACCGGTGCGTGCGGTCAATGCCGGCAACATCGAATCGATGGGCATCATCATGTTCCTGGCGGCCAGCGACCGTACCACCACGCCGCATTCGCGTTTCCTGATTCATCCGATGAACTGGTATTTCGGCCAGAAATCCGTGGACCATTCACGCTTGCGCGAATACCTGTCCAGCCTGGACAACGACGTGGCGCGGTACGTGGAGATCTACGTCAAGGAAACCGCCGGCGCCGCGACCCAGTTGGATATCTTCAAATGCCTGTGCGCCGAGGAACGGGTGATTCCGGCCGAAAATTCCCTGGCCTTTGGCATCGCCCATCGGGTCGAACAAGTCGTGTTCCCTGTGGAAGCCAAGCATTGGAAAGTCAGCGGCGGCGAAGATTAAACCGAGGCATTAATAAATAAAATTCTGATGCCCCCCTCAATAAACTCCAGTAATCCTGTACAACTTTTAAGCGAAGCGGCTGTACAAGTTTTTTATGGCGTTATTTTCTCGGATCACCGTTCGTCGCTAACGAAGCTTTTTCATTAAACTTCCCTCGGGCATTTTCTTTCACAATTAAGCGAGGCCGTTGCTCGCTTAACCGAAATGAGGATTCTCAAAATGGCTAACACCGGAAACAAGAACCCAGGTAATTTCGCAAATGATCGTGAAAAAGCATCGGAAGCCGGGAAGAAAGGCGGCCAAGCTTCGGGCGGCAATAATTTTGCAAACGACCGGGAAAAAGCCTCTGAAGCCGGCAGGAAAGGTGGCGGACGCAGCCAAGGCGGCGGCAGAAAATCGTAACCTGGAAAACCGTCGGGGCGCAGGCACGCTGCGCCCTGGCGCTTAACCGTACCGAGGTCGCCCATGAGCAGCCAGGATCGATTCATCATCAGTTTCATCAGCAATGGCCAACCCGACAATCGCGTGGTCGAGGCCAACTCCGAGACATTGAGTGTCAGCGAAGCCGAAGCCTTATTGAGGGCGACGTTCAATGAACTCAAGGAGGTTGAACTCAGCGATGTGCAAGTTCAGAAAAAAACCAGGCCCAATGAAAAAGAGCATGGTGTGCCTGGGCATTTCAAACAGCCGTAGTTGTACTTCTCCTATATCATCACAAGCACTTCGCACCTTTCTTTGTGGCAAAGGGCTCTTGTGGCGAGGGGATTTATCCCCGTTGGGCTGCGAAGCAGTCCTTATGGAAGCAACCCGGATTTCCCTGCTCCACCAAAGTGGTCAGATGGGGCTGCTTCGCAGCCCAGCGGGGATAAATCCCCTCGCCACAAATAAATCCCTTATCACAAATTAGTATTTCCCCCTTCAATGTGCGTGTTCGCCAGTCGGATCCTTGATCTGCCACACCTGCCCTTTCTGCCAAGCATCGGCACCCGGATCAATCGCCGGCGTGTCGATACCCGCTCGGGCACGCTTTTTCGCTTCGCTGTCGACACCCATCCGAGCGTCCCGCTCGCGTACCAACTGCGGGTCAACCTGCCCATCGGCCGTGAACCCCATCATCAGCTGAGGCACCCCGTAAGGCAGTGCATTGCCCTGTTCGGTATGCCAGGTGTGCCAGGTCTTGCCGTAAGTGCCGATCAGATTTTTCATCAACCGGGTTTCCGCTGCCTGGGGAATCCCGGGCGCAATCAACTGCCCGGATTTCACCTCATGCACATGGCTGTGCCACAGCTGTTTTTCACTGGCCGGCAAACCTTCGAACAAGCGCTGGCTGATGATGTACTCGACGCCCATCAGCTTGGCACTGGAGGTATTGCCGTCGAAGATGGCGCACTGAAAGACTTCCTCGTTCAGCGCCGAGCAGTAGTGATGCGCTTCCATCTGCCCGGACATGCGCCCGTTATAGAAATGAAAACCATCGAGGTAGGTGTCCAAGGCCCGCAACGGCGGTTTGTCCTGCAGGATCCGCGCCCCGGTTTCCAGCGTCGCGGTGGTCGGGGTCTTCGCGGCGCCTGGCGCATCCACAGGCGAATCGCTCGTGCCGCCCGCGCAGCCGGTCAATCCAAAAACCGCTGCCCATAGCCATTTCCAGCTGCCATAAACACTTCGATCAGGCATGTCATCTCTCCTTTGCATGACTGATCATGAGAAAGACAGTGCCTGGGGCGGGTTTGATTTTCCTGACGGCCTACCGACGAACGGCGCGCATCGGCCGCCTCTGACCGATCAACCGGCGCTATAGGCCTGCTTCACCGTCTCGATCCAACTCGGGTCAAGGCGCGACTGTTCGCTGTCCAGGCCCAGCGCCTGCATGTTCGCCAGGTGCGCGTCGGCTTCCCGCGCCAGGGAACCCTGGGCGCTGGAGTTGGCGTCCAGCTGATGCATCTGGGCCAGCCCCAGGTGATAAAAGCGCAGCAGCTTCATGGCAGCGGGGTCCTGGGCCTGCACCCCAGCCGTCACCTGGTGCATCACGTTGGTGATTTTCATCAGGCTGCGCTTGAGCTGCCAGCCGTACACCGCGGCGGCCATCCACGGCTGCGACCAGAAATACTGGCGCATCAGCACAGCCATCGCCAGCACCGCGACAATCACCCCACCGAGGTTGAAACGAAAGTTATCGCCTCCGGGCGTCCCCAACAGCATCACGGCCAGGCTGGACAGCAGCATCGCCAGGGCCAGGAACACCACCGCGATGATCAGGGTGCTGCGGCGGGTCTGCCTGCGGTAGGTGTCGCCATCCCACGGTTTGATCTCGAACATCGCGGCGCAATTTCCTTGTACGGCATCAAAAGAGTCACGCATTATCGCCTGCCCGGTCGATTTAGCTATGCTGGGGCTCATTTTGTATCGCTACCGACTCGCCGGGCGAGGAACAAAGTCCATGGCGATAGTGCAAGGATCGTGCGATCTTTCGGTGTGGACGTTTTTTTCAAGATGCCGTCGTTGTGTGCATGGCATCGTTTTCAAGGAAAGCTGAATGACTCAAAGACATGTAATCAACGCCTCGGTCAGCCCCAAGGGCAGCCTGGAAACCTTGTCCCAACGCGAAGTCCAACAACTGAGCGAAGCCGGTTCCGGCAGCATCTACGACCTCTTCCGCCAGTGCGCCCTGGCCATCCTCAATACCGGCGCCCATGTCGATAACGCCAAGACCATCCTGGAAGCCTACAAGGACTTCGAGATCCGCATTCACCAGCAGGACCGCGGTGTACGCCTGGAGCTGCTGAACGCGCCAGCCGATGCGTTCGTCGACGGCGAAATGATCGCCAGCACCCGAGAAATGCTCTTCAGCGCCCTGCGCGACATCGTCTACACCGAGAACGAACTGGACAGCCAGCGCATCGACCTCAGCTCGTCCCAGGGCATCAGCGACTACGTGTTCCACCTGCTGCGCAACGCCCGTACCCTGCGCCCTGGCGTGGAGCCGAAAATCGTCGTGTGCTGGGGCGGTCACTCGATCAACACCGAAGAATACAAATACACCAAGAAGGTCGGCCACGAACTGGGCCTGCGCAGCCTCGACATCTGCACCGGTTGCGGCCCGGGCGTGATGAAAGGCCCGATGAAAGGCGCCACCATTGCCCACGCCAAGCAGCGCATCCATGGCGGCCGTTACCTGGGACTGACGGAGCCGGGCATCATCGCCGCCGAAGCGCCAAACCCGATCGTCAATGAGCTGGTGATCCTGCCGGACATCGAGAAACGCCTGGAAGCCTTCGTGCGTGTCGGCCACGGCATCATCATCTTCCCGGGTGGCGCCGGTACGGCGGAAGAGTTCCTGTACCTGCTGGGCATCCTGATGCATCCGGCCAACCAGGACCTGCCCTTCCCGGTTGTTCTCACCGGGCCGAAAAGCGCCGCGCCGTACCTCGACCAGTTGCATGCGTTTGTCGGTGCGACCCTGGGCGAAGCAGCGCAGAAGCACTACCAGATCATCATCGACGACCCGGCCGAAGTGGCACGGCAGATGACCCAGGGGCTCAAGGAGGTCAAGCAGTTCCGCCGCGAACGCAACGACGCCTTCCACTTCAACTGGCTGCTGAAGATCGACGAGGGCTTCCAGCGCCCGTTCGACCCGACTCACGCCAACATGGCCAGCCTGGGCCTGAGCCGCGACCTGCCCGCCCACGAACTGGCGGCCAACCTGCGCCGGGCGTTCTCGGGGATCGTGGCCGGTAACGTCAAGGACAAGGGCATCCGTCTGATCGAAGAGCACGGCCCTTACGAGATCCACGGCGACGCCGCCATCATGGAACCCCTCGACCGCCTGCTCCAGGCCTTCGTCGCCCAACACCGCATGAAACTGCCGGGCGGCGCGGCGTATGTGCCGTGCTATCGCGTGGTGACCTGACCTATCTGAGGGCCACAAATCCAATGTGGGAGCGAGCTTGCTCGCGATGGCGGTGGCACATTCAGCATTGATGCAGGCTGAACCACCGCTATCGCGAGCGAGCTCGCTCCCACAGGGGATTTGCGGTGGCTACAGAATTCGCATCAAGCCGGCGCCATCCACTTCAAGGCCCAGTCCACGGTAATCCTTGATCTGCGGATGACGGCTGACCACCGGGTGCGTGTGCGTTGCCGTTACCACCATCACGTCAGCCCCGACAGCCTCGCCTGCCCGGATTCCGGCCTCGGCGTCTTCAAACACCAGGCAGTCCTGGGGCGCCACTTGCAGGCGCTCGGCGGCCAGGCGATAGCAGGTGGGGTTGGGCTTGCCGTCGCTCACATCCTCGGCGGTGACCATCACACCGGGACGGGGGATCCCCGCCGCTTCCATCCGGCGCAAGGCCAACGCCATGGGCGCCGAGGTGACGATTGCCCAACGCTCTGGCGGCAGGCTTTCCAGGAAAGCCAGCGCACCGGGCACTTGCACCACCCCTTCGACGTCTTCGATTTCTTCGCGGGTAATCTGCTCGGCTTCCGCTTGGGCATCCACCCGCGACAGGTGCTGGCGGGCGATGGTGTCGATGGCGCGCACGCCATGGATGGTCGGCAGGAACGTCGCCACGTCCACGCCATGGCGCAGGGCCCAGCGCGTCCAGATCCGCTCGGCGGCGGCGATGGAATTGAGCAGGGTGCCATCCATGTCGAACAGGAAGGCGCGGTAGGCGATGTGAGTGGGGAGACTGGCAGGCATCGGATCCTCGGTGGCGGCGTGGCGGGTGATGGCCACTGTAACATCGTCAGGCACCGAACCTGTGGAAGCAGAACCTGTGGGAGCAAGGCTTGCCCGCGATAAAGTTGACGCGGTCTCTCAGAAACCGAGGTGTCTGCATCGCGAGCAAGCTTTGCTCCCACAGCAAGCTTTGCTCCCACAGGTTCGCACACAGGGAGTTTGTGTTGTTTTACAAAACGGCGATCTAAACGAGGCGCTCGATCGGCTGATGCTGCCAGACCAGCTTGTAGTACAGCGTCTGCAACAGCAGCATGCTCAAGTAAGCCACCGGGAACGCCATCCATACCCCTTGCAACCCGAAGTGCGCGTCCAGCAGATACGCGGCCGGCACTTGCACGGCGACGATGCAGAAAATCGAGATGACGACCGGCACCAGCACCGTGCCGCTGGCACGCATGATGCCGCCGACGATCGCCTGGAAGCCGAACACCAGCAAGCTCCAGAGCATGATATGCAGCAAGTGTTCGGCCTGGATCCGGGCCGCCGGGGCGGTGATGAACAACCCCAGCAGCCAGTGGGACAACAGATAGCCCAGCAGAACCAGCCCACCGGTGAGCCAGAGATTGATCGCGAGCCCCGTGCGCAGGATCGGCCCCAGGCGCTCCAGGCGGCCGGCACCGATGGCCTGGGCGCCGAGGATCGAGGCGGTGATGGCAATCGACAGCGCCGGAAACTGCACGTAATTGACGATCTGCGTCACCGCGCCGTAGGCCGCCGTAGCCTCGGAGCCATGGCGATTGACCAGTGCCAGGATCACCAACTCCGACAACGAGATCACCACCATCTGCAACCCCGTGGGCAGGCCAATGCGCAGCACCTTGCCAAGAATTTCCCGGTCCAGGCGCATCGCCGCGAACAACGCGCGGTCCGGCGCCAGGGCATGCTGGCGGCGACTCAGGCGCCATGCCAGCATCAGCATCGCCGACGTCGTCCCCGCCAGCCCCGCCCATGCCGCGCTCTGGATGCCCATCTGCGGCAACCCCAGCCAGCCGCGAATCAACGCTGGCGTGAGCAGCAACCCGACACTGGTGGACACCAGCAGCGCCAACATCGGTGACACCGTATCGCTCACCCCGCGCAGCAATTGGGTGAACAGCACGAAAACCAGCAACATCGGCAGGATCCACAGCATGACCCGGGCATAGGCAACGGCATCCTCCAGTACATCGGCCGGCGTGCCGAGCCCTTGCAACGCCTGACGCGCAAAGACACTGCCCAGCACCGCCGCCATCAGGCCGATAATCGCCCCCAGCAACAACGTCGAACCGGCAATCGCCTTCACCGTGCCGGTTTCGCCGGCACCGTAGGCCTGCCCGATCAGCACCCCCGCGCCCGCGCCCAGGCCGATCACCAAAGCGATAAAGAAAAACACGATGGGAAACATGCCCGACACCGACGCCAATGCCTGGGTGCCGAGCATCTGGCCGATGTAGATGCTGTTGAACGTGCCGGACATGGACTGCAGGAAGTTGGACAGAACCATGGGGATCAGGAACAGGAGATAGGTTTTCCAGAGGGGCTGGGTCGGCATGGGGACTCTGATGGCAGGTTCGAAAATCCGATGCGGGGTAATTTAGCTCAATCCATACAAATCGTTTCAGAAGATTCGGCGCAAACCGCTCCTGTGGCGAGGGAGCTTGCTCCCGCTGGGCTGCGCAGCAGCCCCAATACCTGAACACGCGGTGTATCAGGCTAACCGCCCCAGCCATTTTTGGGACCGCTTCTCGCTCCAGCGGGAGCAAGCGCCCGCGCCACGGGACTTCCACAGGTCAGGCCATCTCGACAATTTTCCAATCTCGTCTATCCTTAGATAGCACTGTGCCATTATTTTTATCGAAACCGGACGATTGGTCCTCAAGACCGGGTCGGTTTGGCAGATAACCAGTTATTCGCAAATAACCTGTTGGCAACACTGTTCAAGGACCGAACCATGACGTCGTATTCTCACGGTCATTCCCCTTCCCCATCAAAACCACGCATCCTCTGGAGTGCCGTGCTAGTGGCCATTGCCGCGAGCATTGGCGTGCTGGCGCTCAATGGCGCGAGTGGGCAAAACATCGGTTTGAGCGTGGCGATCCTGGCCTTGGGCGTCGGGGCCGGCGTATGGGGTGCGCGCTCGCAACGCCAGCAGTTCGACAGCGCCGTCGCCGCCGCCATTGCTCGCCACGACCTGCAAGGCAACGAGCATCTGGCCCATAAAACAAACGCACAACTCTACGAAGTCATCCTCGGTGCCATGCCGATCTGGGCCAAGCAGGTCGAAAGCTCCCGGCAACAGACCGAGACCGCGATCGTCTCCCTGACCAGCCGCTTCACCGGCATTTCGTCACGCCTGGAAGATACCGTGCAAGCCTCGCAACTGGCCGCTGGAGAACTGGCTGGCAGCAGCGGTGGCGGCGCCGTGCAGGTGCTGGCCCAAAGCGAAGGCGAACTGGTCAAGGTCATCGATTCCCTGAAAGCCACCCAGGCCAGCCGCGACGAAACCCTGGCCCAGGTGCGCAACCTGACGGCTTATACCGGCGAGCTGCGGACCATGGCCGCCGACGTCGCGGCGATTGCCGCGCAGACCAACCTGCTGGCCCTCAACGCCGCCATCGAAGCCGCCCGTGCCGGCGAGGCCGGGCGTGGTTTTGCCGTGGTGGCCGACGCCGTACGCAGCCTCTCGAGCAAGTCCAGCGAGACCGGCCAGCAGATGTCGGCCAAGGTCGACATCATCAACACCGCCATCACCCAATTGGTGCATGCCGCGTCCAGCGGAGCGGACCAGGACAGCCATTCGGTCAGTGCCTCCGAGCAAAGCATCCAGCAGGTACTGGAGCGCTTCAAGAGTGTCACCGGCCGCCTGGCCGACTCGGCCGACATGCTGCAACGGGAAAGCTTCGGCATTCGCGATGAACTCACCGAGGTGCTGGTCAGCCTGCAGTTCCAGGATCGGGTCAGCCAGATCCTCAGCCACGTGCGCGACAACATCGAGGACCTGCACGTGCATATGCAGCAGGCCAGTCAGTCGCCCGACGAGGCTGTCTCCATCGATGCCCGCCAATGGCTGGCACGCATGGAAACCACTTACGCCACCGACGAGCAACGCCGCAATCATCACGGCGACTCGAGCGCGCAACAGACTTCACAGGAAATAACCTTCTTTTAGGAGAGCCGCTCATGGCTAAAAGTGTATTGGTTGTCGACGACTCCGCGAGCGTTCGGCAGGTGGTTGGCATCGCATTGAAAAGTGCCGGCTACGACGTGATCGAAGCCAGCGATGGCAAGGACGCGCTGGGCAAGCTCAATGGGCAGAAAGTGCACCTGATCATTAGTGACGTGAACATGCCCAACATGGACGGCATCACCTTCGTCAAGGAGGTCAAGAAGCTGGCCAGCTACAAGTTCACGCCGATCATCATGCTCACCACCGAATCCCAGGAATCGAAGAAACAGGAAGGCCAGGCCGCCGGGGCCAAGGCCTGGGTAGTCAAGCCGTTCCAGCCGGCGCAGATGCTGGCGGCGGTGTCCAAGCTGATTCTTCCTTGAGAGCCGGAGGCTCCAATGCCGTTGCAATACGAAGCACAGGATGACACCGCCCAGGTGCACATCGACGGCGAGCTGACGATCTACACCGCGGCCGAGCTGGCCGTGCAGTGGCTGCCGCACCTGGGGGCAACGCCGCGAATGGCCCTCGATCTGTCGCAGATCACCGAGATGGACGGCGCCGGCCTGCAACTGCTGCTGATGGTGCAGCGCGAGGCCTCCAGGGCCGGGACCCAACTGACACTGACCGGCCAAAGCAAGGCCGTCACGGAGACACTTGCCCTGTGCAACCTGGTTGCCTAGGACCGCAATACGTCGGACACGACAAAGGAAATGAGCGTGAGCATCAATCTCGATCAGGCACAACAGACCTTCATCGTCGAGGCACGGGAACAGTTGCAGGCGATGGAAGAATCGCTGCTGCAACTGGAAACCGACCCCGGCGACGATGACGCCATCGGCGCGATCTTCCGGGCGGCCCACACGATCAAAGGGTCGGCCGGGCTGTTCGGCCTGGAACCGATCGTCAGCTTCACCCACATCGTCGAAGACGTGCTCGACCGCCTGCGCAACGGCAGCGTCGAGGTGGACGCCAGCCTGATCGCGGTGTTGCTCAAGTCCAGCGACCACATGCTGGAACTGATCAACGTGGCCGCCAACCAGGGCGGATCACTGCCGCCGCCGGCTCTGCAACGGGAAGTGGAGCTGTGTCAGATCCTTCAGGAATACCAGGCGCCCTCGCCGACCGCGGCGCCGACGCCTACGCAGGAAACCGCCCCCCACGAATCCGGCGAAACGCGCCTCTGGCACCTTTCCCTGCGCTTCGGCCAAGACGTGTTCCGCAACGGCATGGACCCGCTGTCGTTCCTGCGCTACCTGCAAACCCTGGGTGAAATCGTCGAGATCACCACCCTGACTGACGCCCTGCCCGCCGCCGACGCCTGGGACGCCGAGTCCTGCTATCTGGGCTTCGACATCGAGTTTCGCTCGGCCGCCAGCCACGGGGCGATCAACGAGGTGTTCGATTTCGTCCGGGAAGACTGCGAGATCGAGATCGTTGCCCAGGATGACGACATCACGCTTGCGGCCAACACCGGCCTGGTCACCACGTCGCCGGAACCGGCCGAGGAAAGCACCGCGTTGGTCGCTACCGGCGAGTTGCTGTCCGACCAGCGCAAGACGCCGCGCATGCCCGCCCAGATCGCCACTGACAAACAAGCGGTGACCAGCGACAGCAAGGGCAAGGACGGCACCTATGTGCGGGTCAATGCGGACAAGCTCGACGAGTTGATCAACCTGGTGGGCGAACTGGTCATTGCCAGCGCCGGTGCCAGCCTGCTGGCCCGTACCTGCCAAAACGACCCGTTGCAGGAAGCCACCTCGTCAGTCTCCGGGCTGGTGGAAGAAATCCTCGACGGCGCCCTGCGCCTGCGCATGATCCCCATCGGCGAAACCTTCAACCGCTTCCGTCGGGTGGTACGCGATGTCAGCCAGGAACTGGGCAAGGACATCGACCTGATCATCAGCGGCGCGGAGACCGAGCTGGACAAGACCGTGGTGGAAAAAATCGGCGACCCGCTCATGCACCTGCTGCGCAACGCCATGGACCACGGCATTGAAACCGCCGAGGCCCGGCTGGCGGCCGGCAAACCGGTCAAGGGGCACTTGCACCTCAACGCGTATCACGACTCCGGCAGCATCGTGCTGGAAATCGCCGACGACGGCGCCGGCCTGAACCGTGACCGGATCCTGGAAAAAGCCCAGGAACGTGGCCTGGTGCCGCCGGGTGCCAGCCCCACCGACCAGGAAATCTACAACCTGATTTTCGAACCCGGCTTTTCCACCGCCCAGGCCGTGACCAACCTTTCGGGGCGTGGCGTGGGCATGGACGTGGTCAAGCGCAACATCACCCTGCTGCGCGGCACCGTCGACCTGGACAGCCAGCCCGGCAAGGGCACCGTGGTGCGCATTCGCCTGCCGCTGACCCTGGCGATCATCAATGGCTTCCTGGTGGGCATCGGTCAGTCGACCTATGTGATTCCGCTGGACATGGTCCAGGAATGCATCGAGCTGAGCGAAGACGATGGACTCGCCAGTCGCGAACAAGGCTACCTCGACCTGCGCGGCGAGGTGCTGCCGCTGGTCTACCTGCGCGATCACTTCAGCCACGAAGGCCCGGCCGCGCGCCGGCAGAACGTGGTGGTGGTGCGCTACGCCGAACTCAAGGCCGGGCTAGTGGTGGATGACTTGCTGGGTGAGTTTCAGACCGTCATCAAGCCGCTGGGCAAGCTGTTTGGCGCCCTTCGCGGCATCAGTGGCTCGACCATCCTGGGCAGTGGCGCCGTGGCGTTGATTCTCGACGTACCGGCGCTGCTCACCCAGATCGCCCAGACCGAAAACCGCTACAACCCGACGCAATTACAACAAGCCAACGCTCGCTGACGCTTTAGCAATTCCATGGAGAGGTAATTCCCAATGAAATGGTTCTACGATCTTAGAATCGCCACCAAACTGATCACTTCATTTCTTGTGGTGCTGGCGCTGACCGCCGTCATGGGGGTGTTCTCGATCATTCAACTGGGCCAGGTGAACGACACCGCCCTCGACATTCGTCAAAACTGGATGCCATCCATGCGCGCCGCCTCGGGCATGCGCTTCTATGCGGCGAACTATCGCCTCAAGGAAAACCGCCATATTGCCGCCGACTCCGAACAGGAGCGCGTCGGCCTGGAGCAAGAAGCCGACGAAGCCAAAAAAGCCTTCGAAACGCGCCTGGACACTTACGAAAAACTGCTCTCCAGCGCTGAGGATCGTCAGGTCTTCGAAACCACTCGCACTGACTGGGCCGCCTACCTTGCAATCAGCAAAGACCTGCTCGCGCTGTCCCGGCAGAATCTGACCGAGCAGGCCCATGCGATGCTCAAGGGCGAGTCCAAGCGGCGGTTCGATCTGGTGACCAGCGACTTGCAAAAACTTGTCGAGCTCAACGCTGCTGGCGCGGACGTAGCCAGTGCACACGGCGTCGAGCTTTTTGAAAACGCACGCCTGTCGATCATTGCCGTACTGGCTGCCGCCCTACTGGTAGGCCTGGGCCTGGCGTTGTTCATCTCGCGCATCATTTCCCGCCCCTTGAAACTGGCCGCGACCGTTGCCGAACAATTGGCCGAAGGCAACCTGAACGCGAAAATCGAAAATGGCTCCAAGGACGAAACCGGCATGGTGCTCAATGCCATGCAGAACATGGTCGGCAAGCTCTCGCACATCATCGGCGAAGTGCGTAACGCCGCGGACAATCTCGCCAGCGCCTCCGAAGAAGTCAGCGCCACCGCGCAATCGATGAGCCAGGCCACCAGCGAACAGGCGGCCAGCGTCGAGGAAACCAGTGCGTCCATCGAGCAGATGAGTGCCAGCATCAACCAGAACACCGAGAACGCCAAGGTTACCGACGGCATGGCCAGCAAGGCCGCCAAGGAAGCCACCGACGGCGGCGAATCGGTGCAGCAGACCGTGGTGGCGATGAAGAAAATCGCCCAGCGCATCAGCATCATCGACGACATCGCCTATCAAACCAACCTGTTGGCGCTCAACGCCGCCATCGAAGCAGCCCGTGCCGGTGAACACGGCAAAGGCTTCGCCGTGGTCGCCGCCGAAGTGCGCAAGCTGGCCGAACGCAGCCAGGTGGCCGCCCAGGAAATCGGCGAGCTGTCGTCCAGCAGCGTCGACATGGCGGAAAAGGCCGGGAACCTGCTCAACGAGATGGTCCCCTCGATCAACAAGACCTCGGACCTGGTGCAGGAAATCAGCGCCGCCTCCGAAGAACAGGCCGCCGGTGTGGCGCAGATCAACACCGCCATGACCCAGCTCAACCAGGTGACCCAGCAAAACGCCTCCAGCAGCGAAGAACTGGCCGCCACCGCCGAGGAAATGAGCAGCCAGGCCGAACAGCTGCAACAGGCCATGAGCTTCTTCACCCTCGACACGCCGCCCAAGTCCGCTGTGCAAGTTGCCAGGGTCGATAACACCCCAGGTCCGTCCGGCCGCAAACCGGCGCGGGCAT
This sequence comes from Pseudomonas sp. Soil_N_39, assembly GCF_057655955.1. Lineage (NCBI taxonomy): Bacteria > Pseudomonadati > Pseudomonadota > Gammaproteobacteria > Pseudomonadales > Pseudomonadaceae > Pseudomonas > Pseudomonas sp. Soil_N_39. Next base: position 212,555 of record NZ_JBDGLI010000004.1, on the reverse strand, counting down.
CGGCACCGATCATGCCCAAAGCGTTTGCCTACAACATGGCCAGCGCCCCGGACGAGTCGGAATTCACCCGGTTCTGATGGCCCGGTTCCACTGGCTTGCTTAAAGGAGAAGAAGCAATGGGCGCCATCGCGACCACACGTCAAACCGCCCTCGCGGTCGAGGAAGAAGCGCAATACCTGACGTTTATGCTCGGCACGGAGATGTTTGCCATCGGCATCCTGTGCATCAAGGAAATCATCGAGTACGGCAACCTGACCGTGGTGCCGATGATGCCGGCCTTCGTGCGCGGGGTGATCAACCTGCGGGGCGCGGTCGTGCCGGTGGTCGATCTCTCGGCTCGCTTCGGCCGGCCGAATTCGGCGATCAGCCGCCGCAGTTGCGTGGTGATCATCGAGGCGGCCAGTGCCGACGGGCAGGCCCAGGACATTGGCCTGCTGGTGGACACGGTGTCGGCGGTGCTGGAGATCCCGGCCTCGCAGATCGAGCCGCCACCGAGCTTCGGCGCGAAGATCCGCGCCGATTTCATCAGTGGCATGGCCAAGGTCGATGGCAAGTTCGTCATCGTGCTGGAGGTGGACCGCGTGTTGTCCATCGACGAAATGTCTCAACTCGCAGAAGCCAGCCCGAACGTGCTGGAAGTGGATGCCCCGTGAACGCCGACACCTGCAAGGAACGCACGGCGAGCTCGCTGGCGCTCAGTGACCGAGAGTTCGGCCAGTTCCAGTCCTGGCTCTATCAGGCCGCCGGCATCAGCCTGTCCGAGGCCAAGAAAGCCCTGGTGGCCGGGCGTTTATTCAAGCGCCTCAAGCACTATGGATTGGACAGCTACGGCGAGTATTTCAAGCTGATCATGAACGGCCAGCGCACCGATGAGCTACAGGTGGCGCTGGACCTGCTGACGACCAACGAGACCTATTTTTTCCGCGAGCCCAAGCATTTCGATTTCCTGCGCCAACACGTATTGCCCCATGCGACACCGGGCAAGACCTTCCGCCTGTGGAGCGCGGCCAGCTCATCCGGGGAAGAACCATACAGCCTGGCCATGACCCTGGCCGAAGGGCTGGGCACCACGCCCTGGGAAGTCATCGGTTCGGACATCAGCAGCCAGGTGCTGGCCAAGGCGCGCTCCGGGCATTACCCGATGGAACGTGCCCGCACCCTGCCCCAGCCACTGCTGGTGAAATATTGCCTCAAGGGCACCGGCAGCCAGCAAGGCACGTTCCTCATCGACCGGGCGTTGCGCAACCGGGTCAACTTCATCCAGGTCAACCTCAACGACACCTTGCCGGAGCTGGGGGAGTTCGACGTGATCTTCCTGCGCAACGTCATGATCTACTTCGACCAACCCACCAAAAGCAAAGTGGTTGCCCGTTTGATCCCCCGGCTCAAGTCCGGCGGGTATTTCATCGTCAGCCACTCGGAAAGCCTCAACGGCGTGTCCGATGCCTTGAAACTGGTGGCGCCCTCGATTTACCGCAAACCATGAGCGCCGCCATCAGGGCAGTGGCCGAGGAGTACCTGGCGCCAGGGGAGTTTCGCTTCGCCACCTGCCCGACTCGCCTGCGCACCATTCTCGGCTCTTGCGTGGCGATCACGTTGTGGCACCCCGAACGCCGGATCGGCGCCATGTGCCACTTCATGTTGCCCCGTCGGGTGCGCTGCTCCACTGCACTGAACGGCCTCTACGCCGACGAAGCCATCGAACTGTTCATCCGCCAGGCCCGGGCCCACCGCACCGAACCCGAGGACTACCAACTCAAGCTGTTCGGCGGCGGTGAGATGTTCCCCGAGCTGCAACGCCATGTGCCCTACGGCGATGTGGCGCGGCTGAACGTCAACGCCGCGCTGGAAATGGCCGCCCTCTATCGCCTCGACCTGATCGCCCAGGACATGGGCAGCACCGGCCACCGCAGCATCATCTTCGACCTGTGCAGCGGCGATGTGTGGGTCAGGCACCAACCCATAAGGACCCGGCACTGACCATGTCAAAAAAGATCAATGTACTGCTGGTGGATGACTCTGCCGTGGTTCGCCAGGTGTTATTGGCGATCCTGAGCGAGACACCGGACATCCACGTCATGGGCGCGGCGTCCGACCCGATTTTCGCCATGGACAAACTGGCCAAGGAATGGCCCGACGTGATCGTGCTGGACGTGGAAATGCCGCGCATGGACGGCATCACGTTCCTGAAGAAAATCATGAGCGAGCGCCCCACACCGGTGGTGATCTGCTCGTCCCTGACGCCCCGAGGCGCGGAAACCACGTTGCAGGCGATGGCCGCCGGCGCGGTGGAAATCATCACCAAGCCCACCACCGGGCTGAAGAGTTTTCTGTTGGAGTCGGCGCCGGAACTGGTCTCGGCGATCCGCGCCGCCGCCCAGGTCAACGTCCGCAACCTGGGCAAGCGCCCCGCCCCAGCCGCGCTGACGCCGGCGACCAAACTCACCGCCGACGCCATGCTGCCGGCCGCCAATGGCCACGCCATGGCGCAGACCACCGAACGCATCGTCGCCCTGGGCACCTCCACCGGCGGCACCCAGGCCCTGGAAGCGGTGCTCACCGCCCTGCCACGGGTGTGCCCGGGCATCGTTATCGTCCAGCACATGCCGGAAAAATTCACCGCCTCGTTCGCCGCCCGGCTCAACAGCCTGTGCCAGATCGAAGTGCGCGAAGCCCGTAACAACGACCGCATCCACCCGGGCCTGGCGCTCATCGCCCCGGGCGGCAAACATATGATGGTGACCCGCAGCGGCGCGTTCTATCACGTGCAAGTGGTGGACGGCCCGCTGGTCAACCGCCATCGCCCGTCGGTGGATGTGCTGTTTCGCTCAGTTGCCAAATTCGCCGGCCGCAACGCCACCGGCATCATCATGACCGGCATGGGCGACGACGGCGCCCGCGGCCTGAAGGAAATGCTCGACGCCGGCGGCAGCACCGTGGCCCAGGACGAAGCCAGCTGCGTGGTCTTCGGCATGCCCAAGGAAGCGATCAAACTCAATGCGGCGCAACGGGTGATGGGGTTGCAGGAGATTGCGCAGGTGATTTTGCATCGGTAACAAGGGCGTGACATCAAGCATGCCCGGCGCGCGATGAATGCTGCGTGATCGGGCGAAGTGCTACGGAGTCGGGCAATGAAGCGACATGGACGGTCTGTGACGGAAAAGCAAATTTCGTGTCCAGCTCGGCAACCGCTTCCATGATCTTCAGATTGATCCTCTGCTGGACGTCCATGTAGACGTTATAGCTGGCGTCCAGGACGATGTAGACCGTCTCGAACTCCAGGGCGCTCTGGCCAAAACTCTTGAAATGACACCGATCGAACCGCGCCTGGTCTTCATCCCTGATGATGGCTTCAACCCGTTGCGTAACCTGCCTGATCTGTTCGGTTGAACATTCATAAGTCAGGCGAAACTCGAACACGATCCGACGCTCCTGCAACCGCTTGTAATTCTGAATCGTGCTTCCGATCATATCGGCGTTCGCCATGACGATTTGTTCGCCCCCCAGACTTCGTATGCGGGTCGTCTTCAGGCCAACGTGCTCCACCGTACCGGCAAGCGAACCCACCACGATGAAATCGCCCACCTCGAATGGCTTGTCGACGGCAATCGACAGCGAGGCGAACACATCGCCAAGAATATTCTGGACCGCGAGTGCCACAGCGATACCACCCACGCCAAGGCTCGCCACGAAGGCCGTGATGTTAACGCCAACGTTCGACAGCATTGCGAGTAAAATCACCGCCCATAGGAGCACCCTTGCGCCCCACAGACTCAGGGTCGCCAAGGCACTGGCTTGAAATGTCCCATTCGCGCCATGGACAGAGAAATAGCGGTGCAGCAAAAGCGCCAACGCTCGGTTCGTCCATAAGCCGACCTGCAACGCGGCCACCACAAACCAAAGGCTGCTGACACGACTGAGCCAGCGCTCAGGCAAATCCAGTATGCCTATCCCGACCAGAATCGACGCCAATAACAGCAGCGTGTTGCTGGTGGCTGACAGCACTTGGCTGGCAATGTAGCTAAGATGACCATTGCCCGCACTCGCCCTTGCCTGGATTCTCCTGAAAACAAACCGGATCGCGGTTCTTGCAAACACGTAGCTGAGCACAGCAGCGCAAAATGCAAGGATCCAGCTAGCCAACGAAATACCCAGCAACGTGTACCCGGTGAAAAAACCCTCGAATCCCTCAATCATCGCTTACCCCTTGAAGTCCTGCGGCTGCGCATGGGGAACGCAGCCGCGGCAGGTAAAACGCCGCTTGATCCATCGCGCAAATCAAGTGGCCTGTTGGGGATTAGTCGTTATGAGCACCGCAGTGTTCAATGAAATCGTCATGTCGGTCGCCAGGAGAAAGCGCCAACATCCGTTGCCTATACCGGCGAAATCGTCGCCAGTACGCCGATCAATAGGGTCAGTGCCAAAAACCCACCTAAAAAAATCGCCATCTTCGTCATGCGCACTCCTGGACTAGAAAATTGCAGTACACAGCCCGCCCGATAGGCTCACCGTGTGGCTATTCTGAGGGTGGGGCGCGGGTTCGTGACAGTGGCACCTGACGCAGGAAACTACGGATCAGACGAACGCCCCCAGGCCAGCACAGGACTCGCTCAATGCAACCAGTGCCTGCTCCGCGACCGGGAACGACACAAGGCCGGAAATACTCAAGGAGGTATATCGCTCACGGGCCTCGATCACGGCTATCATTGCCGCTCGCCCTTATGACAGGCGATGTCGCAGGCCCCCCTCAAGGATTCATGTATGACTTTTCTGCCGTCACGCTCCACCCTCTTCGTCTCCAGCCTCCTGCTCAGCTCCCTGTGCTTTGCCGAAGGCGAACCGACGGACGGCAGCCTCATCAAGGACTCGACCAAGGCAGCCGTTTCAACGTTCATCACCGCTGGCAAGAACCTGCTGGGTGGCGTCAGCGAGGGCGTGCTCGATGGCCGCGAATCGGCCCAAGGCACCGATGGTGCCGCGATCATTTCCTCCGGCGAGCAAATGAAAGATCGCATCGCCGTTGAAGTGTTGAAGCTCGAACCCAGCGACGACAACGTCAGCATCACCCTCGGCTTCAAGAACAGCACCGACACCCAATTGCGCGTAGTCAACCTCGGCCAGACCGGCGTGCTGCTGGCCATCGACCAGGCGGGTTACTCCAACCGCCTCACCGGCCTGGACAACCCGGACGAAGTCACTATTCCGCCGAAGACCGCCGTGCGGCAGAAGTTTGTTTTTGAAGGCATGAACGAGGCAGTCAGTTCGGTACGGATGTGGGGGCAGGATTACTCGGTCAAGAAGTAATGAGGCAGCGTGTCCGGGTAACAAGCCTGGTTCTCGCCATGTGCATGCTTGTGGCTTGCGAATACGGTGCGGAGCCGGACCCGCTGAAAAACGCACTGCTCGACGCTCCACCTGAGCTCGTTTTCAAGGGCATGCTCAATGGGCAGTTTGCTCACTTGGTTGTTCACGATTGTGCGGCTTACAAGATCGAAGGCCAGTCAGCGAAAGACATGACCTGGACCGTGGTGCTGGAAACGGAGCCCTACCCTTTTTTCACCAGTTGCTCGCGGCAGTCGCTGAGTAAGGGAAAGGAGACTGTCACGGTTGAGCTGGGGCGTATGGCATTTGGAGCCGGTGGATGCTGCGCCACTGGGGGAACCTACCGCACGAGCGATGGCCGAGGATGGAAAAAGTTGTAGGCACAACGCAACCTGTGGCGAGGGGATTTATCCCCGCTGGGCTGCGCAGCAGCCCCAAAAAAAGCCGCTACAACATCCAACCTCATTGTCTAAACCCACGACAGAATCATCTGACTCTTGCCCCACTCCCCGGCTCAAGCCTCAACGCCAGCACGCTCACCAACACAATCACCGCCCCCACAATAACCATCGCTGACGGGCGCTCGGCCAGCACCAAAGAAGCCATCAACATCGCCGTGGGCGGTATCAGGTAAAGCGCCATGGAAGCGCGACTCACGTTGCTGTGCCCCAGCACGTAAGCCCAAGCAAGGTACGCCAGGGCGCTGGGAAAAATACCGAGAACCAACACCGCAAGATTCACCGAAGCCGAAGCCTGTCGCGCCGCGCTCAACATGCCCGGCGCAAAAATGAACAACAGAACCGTGCCCGACCAAACGGTGTAACAAACCAGGGTCAAACCGTCATAACGATGGCAATGGCGCTTCTGCAAAGCAAAATACAGGCTCCAGGACAGCGCCGCCAACAGGATCAAGAGTCCATGGGCGTCCAGGTCACCCAAGCCACGATCCCCCGCGACCACCACGCCAGCGCCAAGCAAGCCGCACAGCACACACCCCCACTGCCAACCACTGACCCTGTCCTTGAAGACAAAATGCGCCAGCAGCGTACTGAACAACGGCGTGGACTGGGCCAGCACACTGGCCGCCCCGGCGCTGACGCCCCGCTGACCGTAATTGAGGGCGATGTGGTGCAGGCTGACGGCAAAGAAACCCAACACCGCCAACAATGGCAAATCCCTGAGACGTGGCCAGGAAATACCCTTCACCATCGCCACAAGGGCCATGAACACTGAAGCGATGAGAAAACGCATCAGCGCCAGTTGACCGGGTTCATAAGCCTGCAAGCCAATGCGAATACCAATCGGCGAATAGGCCCAGCAAACGATCACCAACAGCGTCGCCAGGATAACCTTCACACCGGTTTTGCCGGAGGAACCTTCAACCAGCGCAAAACGCGTTTCCATCTAGAGTTCCTGCTCACTGGCCGATTTGCCTCGAAGTATCGAAACCACCCCACCTCAGCACAAGTGACTTAAACTCAGCCCATCATTCACTTTTGGTGAGCCATGGAACTGTCTCAACTGCGCATGCTCAAGACGGTCTGCGACACCGGCAGCATCGCCCGCGCCGCCGAAGTGCTGCACTGTGTGCCGTCCAACATCACTGCTCGCCTCAAGTCCCTGGAACGGGAACTCGGCACGCCGCTGTTTTTCCGCGAAGGTCGTGGGCTGCGGGTCAGCCCGGCGGGCGAAGTGTTTCTGGAGTACGCGACAAAAATACTGAGCCTGACGGAAGAAGCCCGCCGCGCAGTCGCTCCCACCCGCGCACCGAGCGGCCCACTGCGCATCGGCGCGATCGAGTCCAGCGCCACCGGGCGTCTGCCTCAGTTGCTCGCCAAATACCACGCGCAGTATCCGCAGGTGTCGCTGGAACTGAGCACCGGCACCTGGGCGCAGTTGCTGGACGATATCCAACATCACCGGCTCGATGGCGTGATCGTAGCGGTGGACATCGAACGGCCTGGACTCAAGCGAGCCGTGATGTACCGCGAAGACCTGGTGCTCATCGCCTCCGAGTCCCACGGTCCGCTGCGTAGCGCCGCCGATTTGCAAGGCAAGGCGATCTTCATGTGGCCCACGGGCTGTCCGTACCGCTTGGCGCTGGAGCAGTGGCTGCTGCGTCATGACCAAGTGCAACCGATCACCAGCATTGCCAGTTATGGCGCCATTGTTGGTTGTGTCAGTGCGGGTGCAGGCGTCTCTCTGGTGCCTCGGGGGATCTATGAGCAATACCATCAGGGGGCGGGTTGGACGGGGTATGAATTTCCTGAGCTAACGGGGATTGATAACCTTTTTTACTGGCATGAAAACGCTGGGAAGCATCCTGCCAGAGAGGCGTTTTTGACGATGCTGCAAACGGAGCTCGGAGCGTAACCATCCCCAACCGCCTCGGCGCAACGGGAGGGAGCATTTGGTTGCGTTGGCCGAGGCGACGGGGATGTCGAAGCGGGAGCTGATGCCGGTGGAGGCGGCGGCGCTTGATGGGTTCAAGGCGCAGGGAATTGTATCGGGGACTCATTGGGAGTGAGTTGTGATGATTCTTCTACGAGCTCCGTATCGACGCCGGACCACCAACAATGCCAACGGGGCATTGTCGGTCATCTGGACTCTGCCGTGTTCGCGGCGCTATGCAATAGCTATTTCATGCTTTCAAGGGAATATTTCGCATCGTCACCAGCGCCGTGGCGCAGAGGGTTTCCTTACCTTGTTTCACGGCAAATAAATCGGCAGCCGCAACCGTGGTGTTGTTCGACGCATTGATGACTCTCCCCCTGGCTAGTAGTTTTTCACCGTCAGCCGGGGCAATTAATTTGACGGTGAAATCAGTGGTCATATTGATCCAGCCAGGCGGCAGCAGAGTCCCAGCGGCCGAGCCTCCAGCAAAATCTGCCAATGCTCCGACGATGCCACCTTGAAAGTAGCCATTATGCTGAGTGAGTTCTTTGCGCGCTGGCTGTTCGATTTCACAATGACCTGGCTTCAGATAATTGTAATGAAACCCCAGCAACTGCGCTGCTGGCATACTGAGTACTGCGCGTTGGACGTGCTTGTCGAAGTCGGGATTGCTTGCAGCGAAATCTTCCATGAATTCATCCTTATAGTAGGCATTTGTGTGGTTTTCAGCAGTTTGCCTGGCATTAACAAAGCAGTTGTGCTCGATATCATGTCTTTATTCGGCCTGTCACATGTAGCTCTCCTTGGTGAATAAAACCAAGGTCTCCTGTACGTCAATAAGCCGGTTGAATGTCGCCTGATAAACGCTTTGCGAACGTGTCTGCAGAGAGAGGTTCCTGATTCCAATAACCCCGTGCGAGAGGGCCTTGAGTGTAATGATCAGACGTGGCGAGCAGTCATCATTGCGCCGAGGCTGTTCAACGAGATCAACCACCAGCTCCCGGGCTGCATCGGGAATTCGTAACGTTTCACCATCGTGACCTCCTGCCTTCGATGGGCACGAACTCTACCGAATGTTTGTGTTTAGCGGCGGTGGCGGCGGTTTCAAAGGATTTCGTACAGAACCTAACGAAGATTCCAATCATTAACACGGAGTCAACATTGGAAATAACCCCCGACTTCATCCTCGATGAAACGCCCCATTGGGTAGTCAACCACCACCTGGCATCCGCCCTGCCCGGCTACCTCATGCTCGGTTCCAAACACCACGTTAACTCACTGGCCCAATTGCCCGGACCTGCACTCGCAGAGCTGGGTGGCCTAATGGCAAACATCCAGAGCGTTCTTGAAACACAACTGAACCCCAAATGGCTTTACATCAGCCGTTTCGGCCACGATCCCCGCTACCCCATCCACTTCCATTTCATTCCGGTGTACGACTGGGTCGAAGAGCTGTTCTGGAAAGATGCGCGGTACCGACTGCTGGAGACCTTTGGGACTCAAGAGAACATCCAGACATTAACCGATGGCGCGGAGCTGACATTGTTCATCTGGCGTGAATTCGGTGCAGAGCCGCATGTACAACGACATCTCGCTGGCTAATGGCAATAAATACCGGCTCAAGCAAGGCAGCTACGCTGTCACGGACCTGATGGCCGGTTATCGGGTCAGCCAGAACCTGGACTTGCAGGTCAACGCCAACAACATCTTCGACCGCAGTTACTACTCGACCATCGCCAACTCCGTGAGTTACGGCGGTGATGCCTACGGCAGCCCGCGCAATATGATGTTGACCGCCAAGTACAGTTTCTAGAAAAAAAACAGGCAAAAGGGGGCATGACATGGAACGCCCCCTTTCCGTCTAAAGCATGCACTTACGATCATTCTTATGGTCTACCGGAAGCCGCCAACGGCATCACCTACCCCATCCCCACCAGAGGCAAAATCATATGAAAATGGCTGCCATTTTTGTACTCACCTGGATTGGCTTCTGCTCAGTGGGAGCATTTGCCGGTGATCGGCACAAGGACTATCAAGAGGCAAACAGGCGCTACTGGGAACGCCAACAGGAAATGAATAGAGCAGAAAACAGGAAACACCGCGAACGCCATGAAGAGAGGGAGCGGGAAGAACGCAAGCATTTTGAAGACATGCAGCGGGAAAATGCCAAGCGTAGAGCGGAGCTCTATCAAGAGCGGTAGAAAGCCTGCCACCCTTGACTTCATCAGGCGCCTGGCTATGTCTTGCCTACATGTCCAGAATTGAACTGGCCTCCAGCAAGCAGAGGCGTATTCCTCAGCAGCAAATCAGGACCAGACCACAATATGACAACCATGGACTGACCCAGCTATGCGATTTTGCAGGATCTAGTTGCCGTTACAAAATATCTGGAAAAACCAAGTTTGAAAGTTCCTTGAAATTATTAGCATCAAGAAAACTCATATCCTGCTTCGCGATCATGCGTCCAGGATAGCTTTTTTTCTTTCTTTCAAAAGCTGTGGAAACGAAGCCATGGTTACCGACCATTCTAAGCGCCTTTGAGATACGCTCAGGATAGCTCTTACCTGCCCACTTCCGAAGGGTAGCTTCTGGCGCACCACGCAAGTTCAGCTCCTCACAAACCGCCTCTTGAACAAACCTACCAAGATCACAGGATGCGATTAGCCGAGCATCAATTGCGGCTAGATACCGCATGAGTATGGACACGAGTGTAGAAATATCCTTAAGAGACGGCTCGCTCTTAGAACTGTATCGCTCAAGGGTTTTTTCGAAGTCTATACCGGCATGCTCTGCCGCCAGATACTCCTTGTCCGCGATCAAGTCCGAAGCGACCTTGGGATCTAGCGGATCCGTATCCATGTCGTGTACGAGTACATTGCGCCATGCAACCAATAGAACCACAGCCGAATGATAGGACGGTCTTAGGGAAATTGCGGAAATGGCAGCTCCGTTCAAGGTTTGAGCGTGGGAAAAAAGCCCACCACAACGAGCATTCAACGATAGCGTTTTTTGTTTGCCACAGAATTTTTCCGAAAAGTCGCGCAGGACAGACTTGATCTCGGATGGGCGATCAATGACCTCATTCAGTCGTTTTTCGAGTGTTGATATGCCAGCTGACGTGAGCGCCTGGCCCTTTTGGATAATCTGCGGCTCTTTTCTCAGCACTGAACGTAAAGTCATATCAGCCAGTGGGCTCGGACCAACACCTAGGTCCTCAAGGTAATGATCCAGAGCATCACAGGCTGTTACCATCAAAGACTTTATTGCAAACCCTCTTGCCTCACGCTCAGCCTGGATGAGATCTCCAGGCGCCCAGCTAACAGCAAGATCCTTGGGTTTCAACGCGATCCCTGCACCGACCCCGCATAAGCCGATCACGACACTGTTCAGGTTTCGCACCGGATTGCCAAGCTTGGTACGGAACAGCTTCAAAGCTCGCGTACGTAAAATTATAGTGTTCGTCATATTGCTGCTTAACGTGAAGTAGGCCGGATTCGAACCGGCATGGAGAAAAACTGCTTCTCCCCCGCGGATAATGTAAAGCCGAAGCTTAAGTAAAGGGCGGGTGAGCCTACCTATGCTCAACTACTCCGCCACGGATGGTAGCAATGCAGCTGAGTGATATCAACTCAACATCACTCAGAGTGAGCCTGCTCGGCCTGTGGGTAACGTTCGTTTAGTGCCTCCATACTGCTAAGCACCGTACTCTCTGCAACTAGCCAATGAAAAAGGACCTTTCCTTGAACAAGAAACAACGCGACGACATCAGCAAACTCCTCAGCTACGTACTACGCCACGCTCCCGAATCCATGGAACTCGTCCTGGACCGCGACGGTTGGGCCGACATTGAGGATCTGATACGCAAAGCTAACCAATATGGCCATACCTTCGACTACCAGATGCTGCACGAGGTGGTCGAGACCAACGAAAAGAAGCGTTTCACACTCTCCGAAGATGGCCAACGCATTCGAGCCGCACAAGGCCATAGCACTGGGCAGGTCCAGGTGCAGCACGTCGAAAAAACACCACCTGCCCAGCTCTATCATGGAACCGCCGGCCGCTTCATGGCCTCCATCGAGGCGCAGGGATTGATCCCAGGCAGTCGGCACCATGTCCATCTGACTGAAAGTCCCGAAACGGCAATAGCCGTCGGCAAGCGGTATGGACAACCTGTACTACTCGCTGTTGATGTGCAGGGCATGAGACAGGCAGGGATTCGTTTCTTTCAGGCGGACAATGGCGTTTGGCTTGTGGCGTCGGTACCTGCGGCTTACCTGAGGACGGTAAAGGACAAGATTCATACATGAACTGGTCCGTTTTTCTCACGGCAGCAAGTACAAACCCGAGCGTTGGCAGCTAACGACAATCCGTGCGGCTCGCACTCAATATGCCTTATGAATGACCTCATTGCCGATCACCTCCCTCATACCGCCGCTGAATCCGCGCCAACTCCCCAGAACGGCGCAACTGCTCCAACGCCCGGGCCCACGCTGCCACCACTTCATCTTCACTGTCAGGGCTGAAGGCGATGTACAACGATGAGCGATACAGCTCGATAGGTATCCGTCGCAGGGTGCCCGGGGCGATGCCCAGTTGGCGGCTGTAGTAGGCCACCCCCGCATCAGTGTCACCGACGATGACTTGGGTGCGTCCGGCAAGCAGCATGCGGTAGAGCAGCTTGCTCTCGGTGGCGCTTTTGTCCAGGTTGTTGAAGCCCAGCGACTGCAGCATCTGGGGCACCAGGCCGGCGTGGCGCGTGGTGATCTGCGGGGCGTTCAGGAGTTGCTCCAGGGAGCTCAGCGGCGGCGCATTGGCCAGTTGATAGGGGTGGATGGATTCTTCCACGATCGGCCCGACCCATTTGTACAACGACTCGCGTTCCGGCGTGCGAAACAGGGAGTACATGATGGTCTTGGGACGATGCTTGAGTACTTGGGTGGCCCGCATGCTGGGTTGCAGCACCACCTCGAAGTCATCCCCGGTCAGCGCCATGATGGCCCGGACGATCTCGGTGGTCATGCCGGTGAGCCGGTTGTTTTCCTGATAGTTGTACGGTGCCCATTCTTCGGTGACGATTTGATACTGCTCGGCCCTGGCGACCGTGCCGAGCAATAGACAAAGCAGTGCTGCAGCCGGTATCGAATGTCTCACGCGTACTCCCTGTGGACCGTTCGGTGTTCGTGCATGGGTAGGCCTGATTCAAGAGGGCAAGGTAAGCATAGACCCAAACACTTGCCTGACAGTTGACGCAGTCCACATTCCGCCCCTTAGCAACCTCTGGACCTTGGTGTAGGATCGGCGCGAACCAGATACGCGGCGCTCCCCTTTCGCCCTCCTCCCTGTGACCCAGCCCATATGAATCCAATCGATCCATTGTCGTTGCAACGCATCATCACCGCCCATGGCAATTTCGAAGGGGCGGCGTATTTCGATGTGGAGGAAAGCCTCGCCCATGAGGTGTTCCCTGATCGCATCGTGTTCCAGACCAACTACCTGGATTACCGCAGCTATGAGGTCGATCTCGCCGAGGGCAGCGTGCGTGTGCGCAAGACGCGGCTGGATAATTACCTGCGCGGCCACAAGGCCCAGGTGATCGAGGACGACATGGATGACGAGGATTGGGACGATCTGGGCAGCCTTTGGCAGCGCTTGAGCCACGACCTGGATACCCAGGGGCAAGGGCCACAGCCCGATCTGGCCGATACCCTGGCCGATCTGTTCGAGAGCCTGTTCGACGAGGCACACGCGCAAGCCCTCATTGAGAACCTGCCGTCACCTGGCGGACAGTGGGATTGGACCTGGACGCAAATCGAGTCAGCGCTCACCGAGGCCAATCAGTTGGCGGGGTTCGAATGGAAGGAGTGGTCGTCCTGCGGCGTCGATGCGGTCAATGCCCTGGCCCCGCTGCGGCAACTGGGCATTGAAATCACTGCGCCTGAACGTGAAACCATCGAGGCCGTCAACCGCGCCGACGATTGGGAACGCGCGCTCCTGCAGTATTTCAACGCACAGCTGGAGGCCCATGACTTGAAGTTGCTGGCCATCGGCACGCACTTCGATGAGTACCAGGCCTTCGCCTGCCTGCCCATGAACGGTTTGGGCTTGGTCAATGCCCTGGAGATCATGGGCAGGCTGGGCATCGTCTATAAATATTAAGCGACTGGCGCCCTGTGCTTTTACCAGCCCATAAAGGCTACCCTTCCTTTGAGCCTCGAAGTGACGACATGACAAACTGTGATCAATGCGGGTCCCCCCTTCCTCACGACACTGCTGTTTGCCAGCGATGCGACGGGGGGATGACGTTCACGGTAGAAACGCTCGCGCCAAGGTCTCAGCCGTCGAAAGGGTGGAAAATCCTCAAATGGGTGCTGATCGGTTTTGTGGTCGCGGTGCTGGCCGCCGTGGCGGCGGTCATGTGGATATTCCACTCGTTGGGGCCAATGCCTTCTTTTGGTTGAGGATGGCTCCAGAGCACTTGAAAACCCATCGTGGCGAGGGAGCTTGCTCCCGCTCGACGGCGCAGCCGTCGTAAATCGGCCAAATGAGCTCTGCCTGGAAGACACGCATCGATCCGTTTGGGGCGGCTTCGCCACCCAGCGGGAGCAAGCTCCCTCGCCACGAATACTCACCCGCAACCGAAGCGAAACGCAGCTATCGGTTTTTCCCATAGTTGCTATCGATACCCGCGCCGTTCTCGCCATCGTCCTCTCTCTCTAATCTGCCCACCAACGCGATCGATGACGGCCGCCGCAGATCAAATCGACCTTATGGAGAGAAACACGATGAACACCTTCAACCGCACCCTGGCTGTCGCGACCCTGGCATTGGCCAGCCTCAGCGCCGAGGCCGCTTCGCTGGTCCAAGCCCCTGCCAGCGCGTCCGCTGTCGGCAGCGTGATCCAGTCTGCCAGCTACATCACCACGAAGGACGGCGTGCAGCTGTATTACAAGGATTGGGGCCCGCGCGATGGCCAGGTCGTGACCTTCAGCCACGGCTGGCCGCTGGACTCCGACAGCTGGGAAGGCCAGATGATGTTCCTCGCTTCGAAAGGCTATCGGGTGATTGCCCACGACCGTCGCGGCCATGGTCGCTCCAGCCAGCCTTGGGAAGGCAACGACATGGACCACTATGCCGACGACCTGGCGGCGGTGATTGAAGCGCTGGACCTCAAGAACGTGACGCTGGTGGGCTTCTCGACGGGGGGCGGTGAAGTAGCGCGTTATATCGGTCGCCACGGTACCGGCCGGGTGAAAAAAGCCGTGCTGGTTTCTTCGGTGCCACCGTTGATGCTCAAGACGGAAACCAACCCCGGCGGCTTGCCTATCGAAGTGTTCGACGGCCTGCGCAAGGCGTCCCTGGAGAACCGTTCGCAGCTGTACCTGGACATCGCCTCAGGCCCGTTCTACGGCTACAACCGCAAAGGTGCCAAGCCATCCCAAGGGCTGATCCAATCATTCTGGGTGCAGGGCATGCAGGGTGGTAGCAAGAACACCTATGACTCGATCGCGGCGTTCTCGGCGACGGACTTCCGCGGCGACTTGAAGAAGTTCGACGTGCCAACCTTGGTCATCCATGGCGATGACGATCAGATCGTGCCTATCGACGCCGCAGGCCGAGCCTCGGCAGCGCTGATCAAGGGTGCTCGACTGATCGTCTACCCTGGCGCACCGCACGGCTTGACCGAGACCCACAAGGACCGGCTGAACCAGGATCTGCTGACATTCCTCAAGGAATAAATACACACATCATTTGTGGGAGCGGGCTTGCTCGCGAAAGCGGCGGGCCTGCTTGCATCAGTGTTGAATGGGCCGCCGTCATCGCGAGCAAGCTCGCTCCCACAGGGGTTTGGTTGGGAATCCAAAATTGGCGTACACCCAAGATCAAACCGTGGGAGCGAGCTTGCTCGCGATAGCGATGAAACAGGTTGCATCTATTCCTCAGACCGCCCCGTACCCTCACGATCACGCTCATAGCATCGGGTGAACGGAAACGCCGGTAACCAGGACTCACGGCGCACGGTCCAGCTTTCGTAGGTGGGCATCAGTTGATCGGGGGTATCCAGGATTCCCAAGTGCACTTCGATTTCGTCGCCAGAGCGGGCAAACAGCGACGAGCCGCAGCGGGGACAGAAAAATCGCCCGGCGTAATCCCGTGTCTCGCCCTCGATCGTCACCGCCTCCTGAGGGAACACGGCCGCCGCATAGAACAGCGCCCCGTGATGCTTGCGGCAATCGAGGCAATGGCAAAGGCCGACGCGATACGGGCGCCCCAAGGCTTCAAGTCGAACATTGCCGCACAGGCAACCGCCGGTGAATCGGTCCATGGTGTATCTCCTCTACAACTGAACAGCCAGATTTCACGAAACAGGTCGACTCATGATTGGCGCATGCTGCGCCATCAGCTCCACGACCCAGTCGATGAACACCCGCAGCTTGGCATTGACGTGGCGGTTCGGAGGGTAAGCCACGTAGAGCGGCATCGGGTCGAGGTGCCAGTCTTCGAACAGCGGCACCAACTCGCCTTTCACCTGGTGATGCCGGGACATGTACTCGGGCAACCAGAGCACGCCCAGCCCCGCCAGACCGGCGGCGAGGTAGGCGTTGCCGTCGTCGATGGCCAGGGCGTAGCGCCCTTTGACGTGAAGCCGCTCACTGCCACGGCGCATGGCGTAAGGCAAGGATTTACCGGTGCGTGCCCACAGGAAGCCGACGATGCGATGGTGTGAATCTTCCAGTTCGCGCGGATGCGCGGGCCGACCGAATCGTGCCAGGTAACTCGGTGCAGCGAAGACACCGAGGGCGAGATCACCGACGCGTCGGGCGACCAGCGACTGATCCGTCAGCTCACCGCCGCGCACCACGCAATCGACGTTTTCATCGATCATGTCGACGATACGATCGCTGACGCCCATGTCGATCTGGATGTCCGGGAATCGTTCATAAAACGCTGGCAAGGCCGGCACCAGGATCATCGCCGCCAGCGGGCTCGGCACGTCCACCCGCAGGCGCCCGCGGGGTCGTGCCTGGGCGCTGGACAGGCTGGTCTCGGCATCGTCCATGTCGGCCAGCAAGCGGATCACCCGTTCGTAATAGGCGGCGCCGTCGGCGGTGACATTGACCTTGCGCGTGGTGCGGTTGAGCAACTTGACCCGCAACCGTGCCTCGAGCTGCTGCACCAGTTGGGTCACGGTGGTCTTGCTCATGTGCAGGGTCTCCGCCGCCTTGGTGAAGCTGCCCGCCTCCACGACTCGCGCGAACGCTTGCATCGCATCAAAACGATCCATTTCTGCCTCGGGTATCGATCCGATTGTTTGGATTCTACAAACAGTGATCGCCAAGGTTGCTCGTTTATCGCCAGAACACAAGCCCCTAGAGTGAGTTCATCGTTTCAAACCCACTCTTTGATGGAGGTAGTCGTGACACAGCGCGATGTGGTTTTCCCGCCTGGACGCCAGGCACTGTATGAGCGCAATCGCTATTCACCGGCGATTCGTTCCAATGGTTTCCTGTTCGTCTCGGGGCAAGTCGGCAGCACCGCCGACGGTTCACCAGAGCCCGACCTGGAGGCTCAGGTGCGGCTGGCGTTCAACAACCTGAAGGCGATCCTCGCCGCGGCCGATTGCAGCTTTGACGATGTGGTGGACGTCACGGTGTTCATGGTCGATCCCCAGTCGACTTTCGAACGGATCTGGAGCGTCGTGCCCGAGTTCTGGGGCAGCGCGCCGCATCCGACACTGACGGCGGTGGGCGTGACGTGGCTGTATGGTTTTCAGTTCGAGATCAAGGTGATTGCCAGGTTGCCCGAGGCCGACTGATAGGTCAGCTTCATCGGTGTTGACTGTGCCGCCGTCATCGCGAGCAAGCTCGCTCCCACAGGGGATTTGGACAGGTCGAAAAATCGAAGTCACCACCCATCAAGTGTGGGAGCGAGCTTGCTCGCGATAGCGGTGGGTCAGCTTGCACCGAAGTTGGTTGTGCCGCCGTCATTGCGAGCAAGCTCGCTCCCACAAGGGATGGTGGTGGTTTTCGCCGGCTAGCCTTTCACCGCGGCTTCAATCGCGGCAATGTCGATCTTGGTCATGGTCATCATCGCCTCGAAGGCCCGCTTGGCGGCGGCTTTATCGGAACTGGCGACCGCTTCAAGCAACACACGCGGGCTGATCTGCCACGACAAGCCCCACTTGTCCTTGCACCAGCCACAGGCGCTGGCCTGGCCGCCGTTGTCGATGATCGCGTTCCACAAGCGGTCCGTTTCGGCCTGGTCTTGCGTTGCAATCTGGAATGAAAAGGCCTCGCTGTGCTTGAACACCGGCCCGCCGTTGAGGCCGATGCAAGGGATGCCGATCACCGTGAAATCCACCGTGATCACATCGCCCTGCTTGCCCGACGGATAATCGCTCGGGGCCTGGTAGACGGCGTTCACCGCACTGTCGGGAAACGTTTTGGCGTAGAACTCCGCAGCTTCCTGCGCATTGCCGTCGTACCAGAGGCAGATCCTGTTTTTATTATTCATTCCGCTTCTCCGAAAGGGACTGGACGATAAAGTCTAGCAGTCCCCCCAAAAGTTGCAGATGACCCGACCTCAGGTAAACAGATCCACGCCCAACTGGAACGCGACCCACAACGCCAGGCCCGTGGCAAACATCAGCGCGATGTTCTCGAACAGGTTGTTGCGATACTCCTTGCCCAGCAGGGACTTCTGGTTGGACATGATCAGCAGGCCCAGGGAAATCACTGGCAAGCCGATGATGTTCAGCGCGTTGACGCCGATGGTCAGCGTGACAAAGTCCGGCATGCCGGGGAGCGACCAGATCAGCGGCGTCACGAGAATGAACAGCATGAACCACTTGTGCATCGGATCATGGTGGAATTCCTTGCCGTAACGCTCCCGGCGCTCGGGCCGCACGTGCTGGAAGGCATCGGTGATAAGCATCGGAAACGCTGTGGTCTTGCCGGAGATGCTGGCGAACAGCGTGGCGAACACGCCGATAAAGAACACGTACCAACCGATCGAGCCGAAGAACATTTCCAGGGCCTTGCCCAGATCGCCCAGGGTTTTGACCTCGATACCGTTGGGTCGCAGGATTTCCGCCCCGACGATCCAGATCGCCAGGTTGATGATGATCCCGACAAACACCGCGAACAGCAGATCGTTACGCTGGATACGCTTGTGTTCAGGCCCCACCCAGCCCTTCTGGCGCATGACATACGGATGGACGAAGTTGGCAATGGAACCGGCCACCGCACCGATCACCGAGACGGCCACCAGCAACGCACCGTGCACACCTTCATCGGGCGGAATGCTGAAGCCGATGGTGCCCTTGACGATGCCCGCGACATCCGGGCCGGACATCACCGCCAGGGCCAGGAACGCCAGCGTCATGATCGCTAGCAGGCCTTTCATCACGCCCTCGATCATCGAATAGATATTGCGCCCGACGAGCATCCACACCGCCAAGACCACCGCCACCGAGCACAGCAGTGGATAGTCAATCTTGAGCAACATGGCTAAGGCTTCACCGGCCCCCTTGATCATGTAGGCATTCATCAGGTGCCCCATGAGCAGCGCATACACCAGCAGGAACCAGGCGAAAAACGGATTGAGCTGGGCATAGCCTTGCAGGATGGTCATGCCCTGGTTATTGCAGAGCTGGAAGCGCGCGATGATGTTGACGATCAGGTAGCGCAGCAGCAGAGAGATCGCCAGCACCCACATCATTGCGTAGCCGTAGTTCGCCCCGGCCACGGATGAGGTGATCAGGTCGCCGGCACCCAGCCAGGAAAGGACGGCGATGATGCCGGGACCGAGAAGCTTGAGCAGGCGCACGAAACGGCCTTGCACGGGCGCCGCAACCTTGCCTTCAACGGAAGGAATGCTCGTCATGGATGGAGTCTCCGTTTATTTTTTTTGTGAGAAACGACCACAGTCGAACATATTAGATACGACGTCGTACAACCATAATTAATGCGTAATTATGTAAAAATGTTTCAAGGGTATCCGCTCCCGAGATACCGCTGTCCTCAGGAGCAAATTGCCACTAATCCCTCAGAGGTTCGCCGTTATCGACCAGCCAGCGCACCATCCGCGCCAACGGCACCCGATGCTGCTGGATGGCGCACCAACTGACCTGTTCATGGCGATACAGCTCGACGTAACGGTTGAGCAGCACATGGCGACCATCCTCGGCCAAGCGCAATTCAACTTCACGACAGTGCAGGACATCCGGCTGGAGCGAGCGCATTCGTCGATGCAAGACCAACGCTTGGTTATTCATCGGCAGCGGCTCCATCCTGGCACTGCGGGGCGTCCTCCACCACTGCTCCCAACTTGCCCTGGGTGACAAGATCGGCACGCCGCTGCGCCGTGGCATCGCGAAGCGCCGCGTAGTAATCCGGTTCGGTCTGCAACTCGTTTGTCAGTGGCAATGCCTCGGCGCGGCCATCGACAATGCCGCCGACGGTGTTGATCGTGCCCAGGGTGTCGACGGTGCTGCTGTTGTCGCCAAACGGGTCGACCGCAGAACTCAGCACTTTACCCGTCGCGTCCCGCAGGTTGGCACTGCCCAGCAGCGGCAGTTCCACGATGGGCCCGGGGGCGAGGTTCCAGACGCCGAAGGTCTGGCCGAAATCGGCCTTGTGGCGCTCAATGCCCAGCTTGCCCGACACGTCGATCAGGCCGACGATGCCCGCTGTGGTATTGATGACGAAACGGCCCAGGGTGTTGACCGAGCGTTGGGCGTTGCCTTGCAGCAGGTCATTGATGAACACCTTGGGCTCGCCGAAGTTCGCCACGAAATTGTGGACGCCGGCCTGGAACATTTCTGGCAGCTTGCGATAACCCCGGGCCACCGGGGCCAGCGCATAGTCATCCACGGTTCGGTTGAACGCGAAAATGCCACGGTTGACGGGTTCCGCAGGATCGTAAACGGTATAGGTCGTGCTTTCACACGAGCCTGGTTTTGCAGCGGGTGTGCTGGAGCAACCGCTGGCGAGTGCCGCCAATACAACCACGACGGTGGATCGAACGAACAACGGAGCGGGCTTGGTGATCGGCATACAGGGTTATCTCGGCGAGGAATGGGAGGCTGCCGATCAGCTAAATAAACGGTGCCGGACACAGCTCTTGTGAAGAGGGGGATGCTTGCTGTGGGAGCAAGGCTTGCCCGCGATGCAGGCGACGCGGACTTTCAAACATCGAGGCGCCTGTTTCGCGAGCAAGCTTTGCTCCCACAGAAACCCCCTCGCCACAAAGGTTGTGCAGGGCTGACTTGTTTTTAACTGACCGACATCAAGGCCATCCTGCCGCCGTTTTTTTGCCCGCAGATTTCCAGAATATTGCCCGCCGGCAACTTTATTACCGAGTTGAAATATATGACGCGGGCCCTGGATTGACCCTAGTATCCCCTCCTGTATTCATTACCCTGCGTGCCCACCGTGAGCCATTTATTACTGGTGGACGATGACCTCGAAGTCCTCGCCCTCTTGCGCAAGTTCCTCGAACAACATGGCTATAGCGTGGACGTGGCGGCCGACGGCAACGCGCTCTGGCAGGCGGTGGCGCGCCAGGTGCCGGACCTCATCATCCTCGACGTCATGTTGCCGGGCGACAACGGGCTGGTGCTCTGCCAACGGCTGCGGGCCGAGCACACGGTCGGCATCATCATGCTCACCGCCATGGGCGAGTTGAGCGACCGCGTCGTCGGTCTGGAGTTGGGGGCGGACGACTACCTGACCAAGCCCTTCGATGCGCGGGAGCTGTTGGCCCGGGTACGCGCCGTGCTGCGGCGCACCGGTGAGGCCAGGAGCGCATTGACCGACGTCTCCCGGCCGATCCTGGAGTTCGAAAACTGGCAACTGGACGTCACCCGCCGCGAGCTGCGCTCGCCGGACAAGGTCATGATCCCGCTGTCCACCGGCGAGTTCGAACTGCTGCTGGTGTTTGCCGAACATCCGCGTCGGGTGTTGACCCGCCAGCAGTTGCTGGACCTGGCCCGTGGCGAAACCTTCGAGGCGTTCGACCGAAGCATCGACGTCCAGGTCAGCCGCCTGCGGCGCAAATTGGAGACCGACATCACCGGCGCCTCGATGATCCGCACCGTGCGCAACAGCGGCTATCTGTTCAGCCCCCACGTGGTGAAGCGATGAAGCCCTCGCGCTCGGGCACTCATCGTCCTCGGGACACGGTGGCGCGCTGGATCGCCCTGACCACCCTGATCGCCATGCTGACCTTACTGGCCCTCAACCAGCTGTTCAGCCTGCTGGCCGGTGCCTGGGCACGCCCTCCCCTGATGGAGACCGGCCTGATGGAAAAGGCCGCCGCCATCACCCGCATCATCGACTCCGTCGCCCCCGCACAACGCCCCGCGATTGCCGCGGCCGCGAGCGACCAGGCGTTCAACGCGCACTGGTTGCAACGGCATGAAGAGGCGCGGCTGCCGGTGATCGACGACCCGGAGTTCAGTGAAGGTTCGGCGTTCCTGCGCCAGCAATTGGGCCGGCCGGATGCCAGGATCGAAGCCTACGAACCGGGCGACTGGCCGGCCGACCAACCGGATGCACGCTACGCGGTGATCATCGAACTGGCCGACCATTCGTGGGTGATCTTCTCCGTACCCTCGCGCAGTTGGGGGCTGAGCGAATGGGCGCGCAACGGGATCATCATCGCGCTGATCCTGCTCTCGACGTTGATCGTCGCGCTGATCGCCACCCGGCACCTGGCCGCACCGCTGGAACGCTTTGCCGAAGGCGCCCGACGCTTTGGCGTCGACCACCAGGCGCCACCGATTCCAGTCATAGGCCCCCACGAAATCCGCCAGGCGATCCTCGCGTTCAACGCCATGCAGGCCCAGCTCAAGCACTTCCTGCAGGACCGCACGCAGATGCTCGCCGCCATCTCCCATGACTTGCGTGCGCCGCTGACCCGCATGCGCCTGCGCGGGGAGTTCATCGAGGATGCCGAGCAGCAATCGCGCTTGTTCCGGGACGTGGACGAAATGCAGGCGATGGTCAACTCCGCCCTGGAGTTCTTCCGCGACGATGCCCGGCTTGAACATGCCACCGCGTTCGACCTGGCCGAGCTGCTGCACACCATCGTCGATGACCTCAAGGACGCCGGCACCGAGGTTGGGTTCGAAGGTGCCCAGCGCTTCGTCTATGTTGGTCGGCCCATCGGCATCAAGCGCGCCTTGGTCAACCTGATCGACAACGCGATCAAGTATGGCGGCGAGCCGACGGTTCGCCTCGAAGCCGACGCCCACCGTGTGGACATTCGCATCCTCGACCGAGGGCCGGGCATCGCCGCCCAATACCTTGAGCAGGTCTTCACGCCGTTCTTTCGCATCGAAGGCTCGCGCAACAAGCACACCGGCGGCGTCGGGCTGGGCCTGTCGGCGGCCCGGGCGACGGTGCTGGAACATGGCGGGACGCTGACCCTGAGGAATCGAAAGGACGGCGGATTGGAGGCCAGAATCTCCTTGCCGCTTGACTGAAGCCCCGGATGTATCGATCCGCGCTAAACAATCCGCGCCTTCCTCGGTAGGATGTCCGGCCTTTCCGGCCTCGACCCTGTCCCGGGAAGGCGCTCTTGTTTGTATCGCCCGGCTCCAAGCGCCATCGTTCGCGCTCACGACAGACAAGAATCGACGGAGCCAAACCAAGGAATTCACCGATGATTCTTATCATTTATGCGCACCCCTACCCCGACAAATCGCGGGTGAACCAGCAGATGCTCACGCAAGCATCCAGCAACCCGGACGTCGTCATACGTTCGCTCTACGCGCTTTACCCCAACTTCGATATCGACGTCGAGGCGGAACAGCGTGCGGTGGAACAAGCAGAGCTTGTCGTCCTCCAGCACCCGATGTACTGGTACAGCACCCCGCCCCTGCTGAAACTGTGGATCGATAAAGTCTTCACCCACGGCTGGGCCTACGGCAAAGGCGCCACGGTCCTCAAGGACAAAAGCCTGTTGTGGGCCGTGACCACCGGCGGCGAACAGGATCATTTCCAGATCGGCGCCTACCCGGGCTTTTCGGCGTTGGCCCAACCTCTCCACGCCACGGCCATTTATTGCGGCATGCGCTGGCTGGAACCCGTAGTCGTGCATGGCGCGTATGCCGCCGAGTCCGAGGCCCAACGCACCCAAATCGAACATTACGGCGAACGCCTGGCCGCCTGGAAGGAAGATTGAAATGGAGACTCACAGCCTGATTGAAATGCTCATCTACCTGGCCTCAGCGACGCTGATCGTACCGATTGCCGTTCGGTTTGGCCTGGGCCCGGTATTGGGTTACCTGCTCGCCGGGTGCATCATCGGCCCGTGGGGGTTGAAGCTGATTACCGATGTGAAGGCGATCCTGGAGTTCGCTGAAATCGGCGTGGTCCTGATGCTGTTCATCATCGGCCTTGAGCTCGACCCCAAACGGCTCTGGGCCCTGCGCCGGATGGTATTTGGTGGCGGAGCCCTGCAGATGCTCGCCTGTGGCGCCGCCATTGGCTTGTTCTGCACAGCCCTGGGCCTGAACTGGACGGCAGCGCTGTTGGTCGGCCTGACCCTGAGCCTGTCCTCCACGGCCATCGCCATGCAGGCCATGAGCGAACGCAACCTGACCGCCACCGCCGTCGGCCGCAGCAGCTTTGCCGTGCTGCTGTTCCAGGACATCGCGGCCATTCCGCTGGTGGCGATGATCCCGCTGTTGTCGGCCCACGGCGACACGCCTTCGGGCACCGCGCTGTTGCTATCGATTGGCAAAATCGTCGCCGCCATCGCCATCGTCGTGCTGTTGGGCCGCTACGTGACGCGACCACTGCTGCGCTTCGCCGCGCGCTCAGGCTTGCGGGAGATTTTCAGTGCCGTCGCGCTGTTCCTGGTGTTCGGCTTCGGCTTCTTGTTGGAGGAAGCCGGCTTGTCGATGGCCATGGGCGCATTCCTCGCCGGGGTGTTGCTCGCCAGCTCTGAATATCGACATGCCCTGGAGAGCGACATTGAGCCCTTCAAGGGCCTACTGTTGGGTCTGTTTTTCATCGGCGTCGGCATGTCGATCGATTTCGGCACCCTGGTCAACGCCCCGCTCAAAGTCATCACCCTGACCCTGGGCTTCATTCTGATCAAGCTGCTGGTGATCAAGTTGGCGGGCCGGTTCCTCAACGTCCCCGCCGGCCAGCGTTCCTGGCAGGCGGTGTTGCTGGGCCAGGGCAGCGAATTCGCTTTCGTGGTGTTTGGCGCGGCGACCGTGGCCGGCATCTTGACCGATCAATGGGGCAAGAGCCTGACCCTGGCAGTGGCCTTGTCCATGTGCCTGACGCCCTTGTTGATCCTGCTGCTGGATCGCTTCGAGTCCGTCACCCGGAAAAACAAACGCGAATCCGACCTCGTCGACCAGCAGAACCCACGGGTGATCATCGCCGGGTTCGGCCGCTTCGGGCAGATCGCCGGACGCCTGCTGATGTCCTGCGGCGTCGAGGTGGTGGTACTGGATCACGACCCCGACAACATCGAGACGCTGCGCAAGTTCGGCGTGAAAGTCTTTTATGGCGATGCCACGCGCCTCGACTTGCTGCATGCGGCCGGTGCGGCCCAAGCGGTGGTGTTGATCAATGCGATCGACAATCAGGAAGACAACCTCACGCTGACCCGGCTGGCCCAGGAACACTTCCCCGCGTTGCAGTTGATCGTGCGGGCGCGGGACATGGGGCACCTCATCACCCTGCGGCAGATGGGCGTGGAAGCGGCCGAGCGCGAAACCTTCGAAAGCGCGCTGTCCTTGGGTCGCAGTGCGCTGGAACGCATGGGGGTCGGGGCTTACGAAGCCCGTGAGCGGGCGGATCAGTTCCGGCGGCTGAACCTCAAGATGCTGGAGGAAATCGTCGCCCAGCCGGAAGACGACCTCAAGTTCCGCCACGACGCCTACCGCCGCGCCAATGCGCTGCTCACGGAGATGTTCAACGAAGACCGTGCCCACCCCGTCGACAGCTGGCCGGAACACCATCGCAACGAAACCGACAAGACGCCGAGTTGACCGGCGTCATACACGCCCGAACTTGCGCCGGTATTCCATCGGCGTCAGTCCGGTCAGTGCCTTGAACATCCGCTGCAAGTTGGAGCTGCTGCTGAAACCCAGCTCGGCGCCGATGCTGGCGAGGGGCAGCGCCGTCAACATCAGGCGCTCGCTGACCTGATTCAACTTGATGCGCCGGGCATAGGCTGCGACGGGCTGACCTGTTTCACGGCTGACCTTGCGCGCCAAGGTGCGCTCGGACACCGCCAGCGCGCTGGCCAGCACCTGGGCGGTGATCCCCTCGGCCGGCATCTGTTCGATCAACCCATGCAACTGTCGCAACCATCCACTGGGTTGCTCGATCAGCGTGCTGCCCTGGAACGCCACATGGGCAATGGCCGGGCGCGGCAGCACCATGAGCCGGGTGATGTCCCGCAGGACGTCGCTGCTGACGCTGCGCTCGATGAGGGTTTCAGCGATGGGCAGGTAGCCGTTCACTCCGGACGCCGTCGCCGTGCGTTCATTGAACACGCAGTTCTGCTCGCTTTGCCAAAGGACTTTTCGATACTGCTGCTGCATCGCTTGCGCCAGCCACCAGGTCACCGTCGCGCCCTGCCCGTCCAGGCGGCCACTGGCGGCCAGCAGGCAGACGCCGGTGCAGTAGGACCAGAGCTTCAGTGCTCGGGCAGGCTTCGACAGCGCGCTCACGAGGGCTGCCTGATCAGCCAGCAGCGCATTCACCTGCTCCGCCGATTCGGCCCAGAAACCGGGAACCAGAACGGCATCCAGCCTGGTGCTGCCCAAGGCCGCTTCCGCGTGCAAGGTCACGCCATGGGCACACACCACGGGGCCGGCCTGCAAGGCGATGTAGCGCGCCTCGAACAGCGCCTGCCCTCTCCTGCGGTTGGCGGCATGCAGCAGATCGGCGAAGGCGAACAGGCCCGCAGGCATGCAGCCGGGAAACAGGAGCAGACCGACTCGAAGTTTTTTGATCATGGCTTAAAACGAATCAAAGATGTCAGATCCGGCCATTATGCACACGGAGCCGGATCGGCACCATGAAGCGCTCGCTCAACAGGAACGCCTCATGAACATCCAGCAGATCCGTAACGCCACGATCATTCTTGAATTCGGCCCGTATCGCGTGCTCGTCGACCCGATGCTGGCTGGCAAGGGCACGCTGCCGCCGCTTCGCCTGTTTGGCGCCACACAACGCAATCCGCTGGTGGCGCTTCCGGCCTCGACAGCGCAGGCCCTCGAGACCGTCACCCATTGCCTGATCACCCACTGCCAGAAAGGCCATTTCGACCATCTGGACCGCGCGGCCAAGCGGTGGCTGAGGGAAAAACAGATCCCGGTCATCTGCACACCCCATGACGCCCCGTACCTAGCCAAGCGTGGTTTGAATGTCCAGGCGCTTGCCCAGGCCCATGATCAACCCCACCCGTTTCTGGGCGGCACTATTCGCTCGGTCCGATGCACCCATGGGTTGGGCCTGGTGGGCAAGTTGATGGAGCACGGTGTCGGCTACCTGATCGAGCTGCCCGGCGAACCGAGTGTCTACCTCACCGGCGACACCGTGCTCACCCCCACCGTGTGCGAGTTCGTCTTGCGTCACCAGCCGCAGGTCAGCGTGGTGCCGGCCGGTGGGGCACGGTTCGATATCGGCGGCGACATCATCATGGGCATCGACGAGACGCTGGAATTCACCCGTTTGTCCCGCGGGACCGTGGTGGCCAATCACCTGGAAGCGATCAGCCATTGCCCGACGACACGCCAGGCCCTGGCTGCAGCCGCCGTGAAGGGCGGTGTTGGGGGCCGGTTGTTGATACCGGAAGATGGCGAGACGTTGGTTTTCCAGGCGGCCTAGACCAATGCGTCCAGCTCGGCGAGCATCGGCGCCGGGATCTTCAGCTCACTGGCCGAGAGGTTTTCACGCAGGTGCGCCAGGGACGATGTACCGGGAATCAGCAGGAGATTCGGCGCA
This sequence comes from Pseudomonas sp. Soil_N_39, assembly GCF_057655955.1. Lineage (NCBI taxonomy): Bacteria > Pseudomonadati > Pseudomonadota > Gammaproteobacteria > Pseudomonadales > Pseudomonadaceae > Pseudomonas > Pseudomonas sp. Soil_N_39. The sequence continues at coordinate 184,857 of NZ_JBDGLI010000004.1, read as the reverse complement.
CGTTGCAGCAACCACGCCAGGGCCACGCACAGCGGTGACGCCTGCAAGCGCGCCGCCACGCTGGAAAGGGTTTCCGATTGCAGCGGTGTGAAGCCGCCCAGGGGGAAGAACGGCACGTAGGCGATGCCCTGCCGGCCCAGGTCGGCGATGAGCTGCTCGTCGTCGCGATGGGTCAGGTTGTAGTGGTTCTGCACGCAGACCACCTGGGCGATGCCTTGGGCCTGCTTGACCTGCGTGGCCGTGACGTTGCTCAGGCCCAGGTGGCGGATGAGGCCCTGGCGCTGCAACTCGGCCAGTGCCGTGAACGATTCCTCGATGGAAGCCTCCGAAGGCGAATGCAGGTCGCCCCACACCCGCAGGTTGACCACGTCCAGAACCTCCACGCCGAGGTTGCGCAGATTGTCGTGGACCGCACGGGTCAGCTCGGCGGGGCTGTGGGCCGGGTTCCAGGACGCATCGACACCGCGCACGGCACCGACCTTGGTCACAATGACCAGATCCTGGGCATAAGGGTGCAGCGCTTCGCGGATCAATTGGTTGGTGACATGGGGCCCGTAGAAGTCTGCGGTGTCGATGTGGTTGACCCCGCTCGCCAATGCTTCGCGCAGCACGGCGACGGCGGCCACCGGATCTTTGGGCGGCCCGAAGACCTGGGGCCCCGCCAACTGCATAGCGCCATAGCCCATGCGATTGACCGTGCGATCACCCAGTAAAAAACTGCCCGCCTTGCCTGCAATGTTCATCTCGTAGCCCTCGGATCAATGTAAGTGGGCCGACTATAGGCGTTGACCATTTCCTTGATAATCAGGTGCAATCAGCACGGGTTGTACGGGGGAGAGAACAATGGCGACGGATATTCAAGACTTGCTGGCCTTTGTGGCCGTGGTCAATGCAAAGGGCTTTCGTGAAGGCGCGCGGGTGAGCGGCAAGTCCGCGTCGAGCCTCAGCGATGCCGTACGCCGGATGGAAAGCCGGCTCGGCGTGCGCCTGCTCAACCGCACCACCCGCAGCGTGGTACCGACCGAGGCCGGTGCCCGGTTGATGGAACGCATCGTCCCGGCCCTGGGCGAAGTCGAGGCGGCGATGGACGTGGTCAACGATTTTCGCGACCGTCCTTCCGGCACCCTCAGGCTGAACGTGCCGGTCAGCGCGGCTCGGCTGGTGTTGCCGGCGATCATCACGCCGTTCCTGAAAAGCTATCCCGACATCCGCCTGGAAGTGGTCACCGAAGAGAGTTTCGTCGACATGCTCGCGGCCGGCTGTGACGCGGGCATTCGCTACGACGAGCGCCTTGAGCAGGACATGATCGCCATCCCCATCGGCCCCCGGTTCCAGCGCTTCGCCACGGCCGCGGCACCGGCGTACCTTGATGTCAGGGGCCGGCCCGAACATCCACGGGACCTGCTGGGGCATGCCTGCCTGACGGGCAAGTTTCCCAGCGGTGCCCTGCCCCTGTGGGAATATGAACGTGACGGCGAAACCGTGAGCGTCGACCCGAGCGGCCCGTTGATCGTGCGCATCGGCGGTGCGATGGACCTGGCGGTACAGGCCGCGGTGGATGGCTTGGGCGTTGTCCACCTGTTCGAGGACTGGCTACGGCCCCACCTGGACAGCGGCGCCCTCGAACCGGTACTCGAACCCTGGTGGCAGCGTTTTACCGGGCCGTTCCTCTACTACCCCGGCCGCCGCTACCTGCCCTCGCCGTTGAGGGCTTTCGTGGACTTCATCCATGCACAACGGGGTGGAGGCGAGCCTGCTCGCGAAGGCGTCGGCACAGCCGGCATCTTTGTAAACTGACACACCGCCATCGCGAGCAAGCTCGCTCCCACAAAGGCTCGGCTGCGTAGCTGAAAATCCCGCACCACCTCAAATCCCTGTGGGAGCGGGCTTGCTCGCGAAGGCGTCGGCACAGTCAACCTCCCCCGCAAGCTGATACACCGCCATCGCGAGCAAGCTCGCTCCCACAAGGGTTCGGCGGTGTAGCTGAAAATCCCGCCCACCACAAATCTCTGTGGGAGCGAGCTTGCTCGCGATAGCGGTAGTGCATCCACCCCAATGGCCCGCTCGTCTCCCCGCCACGAGGATTTTCGAACCAAGCGTTTCGCCACGGTTCGGACCTACATGACACCGCTGAAAGCCACGCTGACGCGCTTCGACGTCACGGCTTGAACAGCGGGTAGATCAAGGCTTCTTTGCGCTTCACTGCCGGGAGTTTTCGTTATGTGTGACGGTCTTGTTCAACACGGTTCTTCAAAAGACTCCCTGGCGTATTTCGCCCAACGAGACACGCCCGGCAGCCGTTTCGGTACAAGCGTGACGCCCCTGGAGCTGTGCGTGACAACGCCGCCCAAGACCCAGGAGCAGCACAGCCTGATCAAGCCAAACATGCAGGTCAGTGCCATTCGCCGTCGCGGCGGGCACTTGGAGTGCATCAAGGTTCGCTGGGGCTGGTCGCCGATCTGGTCGGTGGGAACGATGCCGCCACTGACGCATCTGCCCTTGCATCTGGTCATGCGCTCCAAAGTCTTCGATCCCATCAAGCACGAAGGCCGCGTACTGGTCGCCGTGGAGGGCTGGTATGAGGCGCAAGCGTCCTCCTCGCCCTCCCAGGCGCAACGCCTCACCTACACCACCGCCCGGCAGTCGACCCCGATCTTCCTGGCCGCCCTGGCCCAGGCCAGCGAGACGCCGTTTGGCTGTGACGGCCTGGCTCTGATCACGTACGGCGACATCGCCAACCAGCAACAGCGGGTGCTGGCCTTCAGCGCCGAAGAGGCACTCGACTGGCTGGCGCCCGAGCTCGGATGGGAGCAGGCACAACAACTGGCCGCCCGCCTGAACGGCGCGCCACCGCCCCTTGAACCGACGATGACAACCCAACGTCCGGCCCAAGGGCTTTGATGCTGGGAACAGCGGACTGGAAGCGCACGGCCAAAGGAATGCAGGAACAGCGCAGCAAGGGACGGTAAACTGCGGCGGTCTTTTTACTTTTCCTGCATGAGGCTTTGCATGAGCAACCCAGACATCACGTTTATTCCAGATCCAGATGCCGATTCCATTTCCTCCGACGTCGCCGGTTTCGGCGGCCTGCTGGTCTCCACGCAAATCCCCACCCACGCCGATGGCAGCCTGGAGCTGGGCGACATCACGTTGCAGAGCGAATGCACGCTGCAAGCCCTCAAGACCGCCCTGGAGGGCGCCGGCAGTTCCATGGACCGGGTCCTGCACCTGACCATCTACCTGACCGACATGGCCGATCGCGCCGCGTTCAACGAAGTCTACAAACGCTTCTTCGCCAAGCCCTGGCCGGTTCGTGCAGCGGTGGGCGTGGCCGCGCTGGCGGTCGAGGGAATGAAAGTGGAAGTGACGGCGATGGCGGCGAAGGGCTGAACGGGGGCGCTGCTCTGTTGGCCTGAGTAAGCGCTTTTGTGGCGAGGGAGCTTGCTCCCGCTGGACTGCGAAGCAGGCCCAGGTTTTTTGCTCAATGCAGAAATTTTGGGGCCGCTTCGCGACCCAGCGGGAGCAAGCTCCCTCGCCACAAGGGGGATTGTGTTTATTCAAATGACTGTGTTTATCCCGGTGTAGGAGCGTTCAGGATCGGGCTACGTTGTCTTGCGCCATTCCCTACAACTGCGCCAGAATCCGCCGGCTTGTGCGCCTGGGGGCCGGGCTCTATCGTTTCCGGGTCGCTGACGAATCAGCGATCGGGTTTGGTAGCCCGGTTTCCTGGCGCACGTGCAATCCTGATGCAAGGGACTTCTACGTCCTCTGTTTTATGGTGGTCATGCGCAGGGCGTTCTCGGACGCGCCGGGTTGCCAGGTAACCGGTCTACCAACCTTCGTATGGCCACCACCCTTCGTTTGGTAGCGAGAGTGATGGCTCCAATTTCTTATCTGGAGTTTCATCTATGTTCAAACCAACACCCAACCCACCGGACACCGATCCAGCCAACTCAAAAGCATTCGACAAAGCCGCCGACCGCATCCTCGATCACTACCTCAAGCCCAAACCCAACAAACCCGAGGCCGATCCGGGCCAACTGTTCACCGTCGCCCATGGCGTCGATACCGAAACCCTGCTCGCCAACCTCAGCGAAAACCTGGCCTCGGCCAATGCCATGGTCAATGACCTGGCCTTCGACCTGGAAGGTCCCAGGCGTCACATTGCCTTGGGCATCCAGCAACTGATCGAACTGAGCGCAATGCTGGCGAACCGCGCGCTGGACAACGTCGAAGCACGCTAGCCCTCATCACAAAAAACCTGTGGGAGCGAGCTTGCTCGCGATAGCGGTGGGTCAGTTGCCGATAATGCTGACTGACCCACCGCTATCGCGAGCAAGCTCGCTCCCACACTTGGTTACCAGGGCCATAAGGTCCCAATCCCCTTCCCCAATCCCCGCCTATACTTCTCTGCCAATCCCCCTGGGGGCCTGCACTTCCAACAATAAAAAGCAGAGGTGGAACATGGTCTGGCAACAAGTCTACGATCCCTTCGGTAATGCGGTGCTGTCGACGCTCCTGGCGGCGGTTCCGGTGGTGGTGATGCTGGCGTCCCTCGCCTTCTTTCATGTCAAAGCGCACCTGGCGGCGTTGTACGCCCTGGCCTCGGCGTTGCTCATTGCGATTTTCGCCTTCGGCATGCCGGCCGACATGGCCGGTTCTGCGGCTTTGTATGGCGCGGCCAATGGGTTGCTGCCCATCGGCTGGATCGTGCTCAACATCATTTTCCTGCACCGGCTGACCACCGAGAACGGTTCGTTCAAGGTCCTGCAGGACTCCCTCGCCCGCATCACCGACGACCGGCGCCTGCAATTGCTGCTGATCGCGTTTTGCTTCGGCGCATTCTTCGAGGGCGCGGCGGGCTTCGGCACGCCGGTGGCGGTGACCGGGGCGATCCTGATCGGGCTGGGCTTCTCGCCCCTGGCCGCCTCGGGCCTGGCGCTGATCGCCAACACCGCGCCCGTGGCCTTCGGCGCCCTGGGTACACCCATCATCACCCTGGCCAAAGTCACCGGGCTGGATGAAATGGAGCTGTCGATGATGGTCGGTCGGCAGTTGCCGTTTTTCTCGGTGCTGGTGCCGTTCTGGTTGATTTGGGCCTTCGCCGGGTGGCGCAAGATGCTGGAGGTCTGGCCGGCGATCCTGGTGGCCGGCGTCAGCTTCGCCATCCCGCAGTTCCTGGTGTCCAACTACCACGGGCCGATGCTGGTGGACGTCATCGCCGCGCTGATTTCCATGGCCTGCCTCACCGGTTTCCTCAAGGTCTGGAAACCGGCCACGGTGCATACGTCGGCGGCGTTGACGGGTCGGCACGATGACTCGAAGATCGAGGCGAGCGAGCAACAACAACCGGTCACCACCGGCGCTTTCGGCAGCGACAACCGCCCCGCCGTGCTACGGGCCTGGATGCCATGGATCATCCTCACGGTATTCGTATTCGCCTGGGGCACCCAGGGCTTCAAGAATCTGTTCGACACCCGTCCGGCGCTGGACCCACAAACTCAATCGGCCAAGCTTGACCCCCAAGGCAAGCCAATGCGCGAGGCCAATCCGATCTTCTCGCCCTTGGTGACCTTCGGCACCATCCACCAGCAGATCGAAAAAGTCCCGCCCGTGGTACCCCAACCTAAAACCGAGGAAGCGGTCTACAAATTCAACTGGTTCACCGCCACCGGTAGCGGCATCTTCCTGGCGGCGATTCTCGGTGGCTTGCTGATGGGCTATTCCATCCCGCAATTGGTGCGCCACTACCTGCGAACGCTGTGGGTGGTCCGCTACTCGCTGATCACCATCGTGGCGATGTTGGCTTTGGGATTTCTCACGCGATATTCAGGCCTGGACGCGACCATGGGCCTGGCCTTCGCCGCCACGGGCATTTTCTATCCGATGTTCGGCACCCTGCTGGGCTGGCTCGGCGTGGCGCTGACCGGCTCGGATACGGCCTCCAACGTGTTGTTCGGTGGGTTGCAACGGGTGACGGCGGAACAGTTGGGCATCAGCCCGGTGTTGATGGCCGCGGCCAACAGCTCCGGCGGCGTCATGGGCAAGATGGTCGACGCCCAGTCGATCGTGGTCGCCTCCACCGCGACCCGTTGGTACGGTCACGAAGGCGAAATCCTGCGCTACGTGTTTTTCCACTCGGTGGTGCTGGCGATTCTGGTGGGCGGGCTGGTGACGTTGCAGGCGTATGTGGCGCCGTTCACGCATATGGTGGTGGGAGGACAGTAATCGAGGGTCAGGCATGATCGGGGCTGTTGTGGCGAGGGAGCTTGCTCCCGCTGGGCTGCGAAGCGGCCCCTTTTGCGATCGCTGCGCGATCGAGCGGGAGCAAGCTCCCTCGCCACAGACAAGCGCCTTTACAACCGGCAGGCTTGCCTTTCAAGCAGGGTGTTACTGAACGTTTTTCAGCTTGACCACATCACCGGACACCGAGGTGGTGTAGCCGGTCAGGACCCAGGCCCAGAACCAGTTTTCCTGGACTTGGGTGTTGATCATGGCGTCGCCGCCCTTGGCCTTGATCGCGGCGGTCTGGGCGCGCACGAAACGGTTGTTCTGCTGGATCGGGATCAGGCCGAACAGCAGCAGGCCGGTGGCCTTGGCTTCACTGTGGCCGACAACAGTGTATTGGGTGCTGTCGTATTGCTGGGTTTTCATCGGGGTGCCGGTGCAACCCGCCAGGGCCAGACCAAACAGGGCGCAGGCAACAACTTTGCTGATGTGATTCATTTGAAGCTCCATAGGAAGACGCCCGGGATCCGTCTCTCGGGCGGCGCGTACTCTAACCGATCAGCAATAAATTGACACACCATAATCCGCCCGATTCAGTGCCTCAAAGGCTCATCGCAGAGCCATCCGTCAGGTGCACCTCCAGCGAAACAGCCCCTCGTCGATAACATGAAAACTGCGCCACGGAAGGCAGTTCTTGTCTTGACGGCCGCTAGGTAACGGCCGGTCCCGTTGGAGGGTTTTTATCATGATTGACCTGACTGTCTGGAACATTACCCTGCCCGTGCAAACGCCGGCGCAGGTCGTGGCGACCAAAGCCATGCCGGCCCTGAAAAACAAGTATTTCGACAATAACGGCCAGCGGATCGTCTTCTGGGCGCCGGTCACCGGCTCCCATACCGGCAAAAGCGAATACCCGCGCTCCGAGCTGCGGGAAACCAGTAAAGACGGCAAGCTGCGCAACTGGCGCTACAACAGCGGCACCAACACCCTCAAGGGCACCCTGGCGGTGAACCAGGTCCCTTCCGAAGGCCGCGTGGTGGTGGCGCAGATCCACGCCAAGGACGCCCCCACGCCTTTGTTGAAGCTGGTGTACCGCTACGCCAAGGGCACCGGCAATATCGACGTGGAATACCGGGTCAAACCCAAGGACAAAAAGAGCCCGGTGATCTACACCGTGCCAAACGTGCCGCTGAACAAGGCCTTCTCCTACTCGCTGCAAATGGACAAGCAAGGCAAGCTCTCGGTGCTGATCGGCAGCACGGGCAAACAGGTGAAGCTGGACCCGTCCTGGTACGGCTATAACTTCTACTTCAAGGCCGGCGTCTACACGCTGGATAACAAGGGGTATTCCAACGAAGGCGGAAAAGTGACCTACACCAAACTGGACGTCAGCCACAAATGACTGACGCCCGGCGCTGCTTCAGGCCTTTGACGGCGCAACGAGCGCCTGCTGGCCACGGAAGGTAAACAGGAAGCAGACCAATACCAGCAACGCGAAACCGGCCGGGAACAACCAGATGCTCTGCCAGTCATGACCGCCAGCCACGACAAAGTGATCGGTCACCTGCCCCGCCACCCAGAAGCCGATCAGCATCCCCACGCCATAGGTCGCCAGGGTAATCAGGCCCTGGGCCGAACTGCGAAAGCGCTCCGGTGCCTTGGCATCGGTGTAGATCTGCCCCGAGACAAAAAAGAAGTCGTAGCAGATACCGTGCAAGGCGATGCCAGTGAACAGCATGAACGCCAGGTCGCCGTTATTGCCGTAGGCGAACAGCAGGTAGCGCAAGGCCCACGCCGCCATACCCACCAACAGTGCCAGCTTGATGCCGAAGCGCTGGATGAACAGCGGCAACAGCAGCATGAACAACACTTCCGAGACCTGCCCGATGGCCATCTTCGCCGTTGGGTTGGTCATCCCGGTTTCGGCCAGGAACGGGTTGGCATTCTGGTAATAGAACGCCAGGGGAATGCAGATCAGGATCGAGGCGATGAAGAACACCAGGTAGCTGCGATCCTTCAGGAGCCCCAACGCGTCCAGCCCCAGCAGTTGCTTGACGCCGCCCGTGCCGGCCTGTTCCTTGAGCGGTGCCGTGGCCGGTAGCGTGAAGCTGTAGAGCCCCAGGACCAGGGACGCGATGCCCGCCATCAGGAACGTATTGCGCAAGCCGCCTGCCGCGATCGCTTCGCGCGAATCCCAAGCGAACACGAAGCTGATCACCACGCCGGCGACGATCCAGCCGATGGTGCCCCACACCCGGATGCGGGAGAACTCCAGCGCCGGGTCGCGCATCTGCCGGAACGCCACGGAATTGACCAGCGCCAGCGTCGGCATGTAAACCACCATGTACACCAGCACGTACGGGTAGAACACGCTGAAATCCGCCGCCGAATACAGCTGATACAGCAACACCGCACCCAGCAGGTGCAGCACCGCCAGGATCCGTTCGGCGTTGAAGAAGCGATCGGCGATCAGGCCGATGACGAACGGCGCAATGATCGCCCCCCACGATTGTGTGGAGAACGCCATGCCGATCTGCCCACCGCTGGCGCCCAGGGTGCTGGACAGAAAGGTGCCGAGGGTGACGAACCAGCCACCCCAGATAAAGAATTGCAAGAACATCATCACGCTGAGGCGTGCGTTCATCGTGGTCATGACAGTCACCGTTTTATTGTTGTTCTTGTGAAAAAAAGCCGCACCGCTTTTGTTACAAAGGGACCTCAACTGTGGGAGCAAGGCTTGCCCGCGATGGCCGCGCCGCCGTCTCACAGTTGAACCGCGTATTCGTTCATCGCGGGCAAGCCTTGCTCCCACAATGAGTTTCCTCGCCACAGGGGTTTGCTTTGCGCCAGCTACCTCAACAAACCCAACAACCGCCGGTTGGAGTCCTCATCCGCCGTAACGCTGGCGAAATCATCGAACGCCTTGCCGGTCTTGCTGATCATGTGCCGCTGGATGAACGCCGCGCCTTCTGCCGCGCCCTGTTGCGAATCCTTCAGGCAACATTCCCATTCCAGGACCGCCCACCCGCTGAAATCGTATTGAGTCAGCTTGCTGAAGATCGATTTGAAATCGATCTGGCCATCGCCCAACGAACGGAACCGCCCAGGGCGATCGACCCAGCCCTGGTAGCCGCCGTACACCCCGGAACGGGCATCGGGGCGGAATTCGGCGTCCTTGACGTGGAACATGCGGATGCGTTCGTGGTAACGGTCGATGAAGCCCAGGTAGTCCATCTGTTGCAGCAGCAGATGGCTGGGGTCGTAGAGAATCGCCGCCCGAGGGTGATGATCGACCGCCTCCAGGAAACGCTCGAAGGAGGCGCCGTCGTGGAGGTCTTCGCCGGGGTGGATTTCGTAGCACAGGTCCACGCCGGCCGCATCGAAGCAGTCGAGAATCGGCAACCAGCGCCGCGCCAGTTCGGCGAAACCCTGTTCCACCAGGCCCGTCGGGCGCTGCGGCCAGGGGTAGAAATACGGCCACAGCAGCGCGCCGGAAAACGTCGCATGGGCCTTCAGCCCCAGCCGCTGGCTGGCGCGGGCGGCCAGCTTGAGTTGCTCGACCGCCCACTCGGTCCGCGCCTGGGGCTGGCCGCGCAGATGGGCCGGGGCGAAGTCGTCGAACAGCGCGGCGAACGCCGGGTGCACCGCCACCAACTGGCCTTGCAGGTGCGTCGATAGTTCGCTGATTTCGACACCGGCCTGGGCACAGGTGGCCTTGAGCTCATCGCAATAAGCCTGGCTCTCGGCGGCCCGGGCCAGGTCGATGTATTGGGTGCCAGATGTTGGCAGTTGAATGGCCTTGTAGCCTAGTGAAGCGGCCCATTGGGCGATGTTGGCTAGAGTGTCGAACGGGGCTTCGGCGGACATGAACTGCGCCAGGAAAATGCCCGGGCCGCGCAGGCCGCTCGGTGTTTTATTGGAGGTATTCACAACAAGGATGCTCCGGTTTGCACGGCGGTCCATTTCGCGTCGCCACGGTGGTTGAGGATGGCGGCCTCGATGAACGCCATGCCCCGCAAGCCGGTTTCGATGCCGGGTACGCCTGGGGCGTCAGGGCCTTCGATATGGCTGCGAATGGCCTGGGCGAAATCGCCGTAGAGGTTGGCCATGGCTTCCAGATAACCTTCGGGATGCCCGGCCGGCAGGCGCATGCGCCGCGTGGCCGCCTCGCACAGCCACGGCTGGCCGACACCGCTACGCAGGATGTGCAGGGGTTGATCGAAGGCGCGATGGATCAGGCTCGCCGGTTCTTCCTGGCGCCACTCCAAGGCACCCTTGTCGCCGTAGACGCGAATCTTCAGCGGGTTCTCTTCGCCGGTGCAGACCTGGCTTGCGATCAACACACCGCTGGCGCCACCCGCCATCTTGAACAGCATCGCCGCATCGTCATCCAATTGCCGGCCCGGGACGTGGGTGCCCAATGTGGCGCAGAGCTGCTGGATCGGTTGGTCCGCGACGAACTCGGCCAGGGAAAACGCATGGGTGCCAATGTCGCCAATGCAACCGCCCAACCCGGACTGCCCCGGGTCGTCGCGCCATTCGGCCTGTTTATTGCCTTGGGCCGCGACATCCTGGCTGAGCCAGCCTTGGGGGTACTCGACCAGCACTTTGCGCACCTGACCGATCACGCCCGAACGCACCATGTCCCGGGCCTGCCACACCATGGGATAGCCCAGGTAGGTGTGAGCCAGGCCGTAGAGGCAACGGCTGCCTTGCAGCACCTCCCGCAAGGCCAGCAACTCGTTGAGGTCCAGTGCGGCGGGTTTCTCGCTGAACACATGGAAACCGGCTTTCAAGGCCTGGCTGGCGATGGGTGCATGAAGATGATTGGGGGTGACGATCACCAGCAGTTCCATGCGCTGGTCGAGCGGCAGCAGCGCTTCGGTGTCGAGCATCTGCTGCCAGTCGTGGTAGCAACGGGACGCTGGCAGACCCAGGGCCGCGCCGGTCTGCCGATTGTTGTGGGCGTCGCGGCTGAACGCACCGCACACCAGTTCGAAACCGCCGTCCAGGCCCGCGGCCTGACGGTGGGCCTGGCCGATGAACGCGCCCTCTCCACCGCCGACGAAGCCCATTCTTATTTTCGGTGCTACAGGATTCATCGCGATTCTCTTCCTGTCAGAATGATGATGTAACCGGTTACATCATGGCGGAAATCTAGGCTCAGTTTTCCCGCGTGTCAAACCCAAAGGGTTCACACGCAATATTTGTGAGGCGCTCAACCTGCGGTAAGCTCCCCCACCGTAACCCCTGTCCCCTGAGGTGATTTTGTCCAACATTCGTGAAGTGGCCCGGCTGGCGGGTGTTTCGGTGGCCACGGTGTCCAGAACGCTGAAATCGCCCGAGCGGGTGCTTCCCGAGACGCGGGACAAGGTCAACGCGGCAGTGGAACAGGCCGGCTATCGGCCCAACCTGATGGCGGTGCAGTTTCGCTCCCGCCGCACTGGCAACCTGGTGATCCTGGTGCCGGCCATTGCCAACACGTTTTTCGCCCGGGTCATCAGTGGCGCGCAGCAGGCCGCGCAGGCAGCAGGTTATCGATTGCTGCTGTGCGACACCCAGGGCCGGGCGCAGATCGAGCGGGAATTCGCCGCCCTGGTCTACGCCCACCAGGCCGACGGGGTGATCCAGTTGCGCGCCAGCGATCCTTTCGAATCGATGCCCACGGGCGCCGAAAGCCTGCCGCTGGTCAACGCCTGCGAAGTGGTCAAAGGTGCCCCCTACCCGACCATCAGCCTCGACAACCGGGCCGCCGCCCAAGCCATGACCGAGCACCTGATCGGCCTCGGCCACCGCCGCATCGGCATCATCAAGGGGCCGCGCAGCAGCCCCCTGACCCTGGACCGCGTGGCCGGCTACCAGGATGCCCTGCGCCAGGCTGGCATCGCCGTCGACCCCAGCCTGATCTGCCATGGCGACTTCACCTTGAAGGCCGGTGACGACGGCGCCGGCGCGATGCTGGAGTTGGCCGACCGTCCCAGCGCGCTGTTCTGTGAAAACGACGAAATGGCCATCGGCGCGCTCAGGCGCATCAAGCAAATGGGCCTGCGGGTGCCCGAGGATATTTCCCTGGTGGGTTTTGACGACATCCCGTTCGCCGCCTACTGCGACCCACCCCTGACCACCATTTCACAGCCTGCCGAAACGTTTGGTCAAAAAGCGGTGGAGATGCTGATCGCCCTGATCGAGAAGAAGCCGATTGCCGAACGCCATGTAGTGTTGCCGTTTGGGTTGACGGTGCGTGGCAGTACGGCCCCTAGAGCCAGACAGTGAATGGAACCCGGAGCTTGCTCCCGCTGGGGCGCGAAGCGGTCCCGAATGAAGCTGATTGAATCAAACAGACATACCGGGCTGCCTGGTTTCAGGGCTGCTGCGCAGCCCAGCGGGAGCAAGCTCCCTTGCCACAAAAAGCCTTTACGGCCGCTCGACTCGCCATCACCCGCGTTTGAACTACAGTGGAAGGACTCTGCATAAAGCCATAACAAGACGGAGAGTTCCCCATGCGAGTCAACCAGCGCTTCACCCTCCTGGCCGCCGCGGCAGCCTTGGCGGTTACGACTGCGGCCCAAGCAGGCCCGGTGTACATCAACATCCTGACGGGAGGCACCAGCGGCGTTTATTACCCGATCGGGGTCGGGCTTTCACAGATCTACAGCACCGGCATCCAGGACGCCAAGACCTCGGTACAAGCCACCAAGGCCTCGGTGGAAAACCTCAATCTACTGCAAGCCGGGCGTGGGGAGCTGGCCCTGGCCTTGGGCGACTCGGTGGCGGATGCCAAGAACGGCGTGGAAGACGCCGGTTTCAAGGCGCCATTGACCAAGTTGCGCGCCATCGCTGGCGCTTATCCCAATTACATCCAGATCGTCGCCAGCCAGGAGTCCGGCATCAAGACATTGGCCGACCTCAAAGGCAAGACCGTTTCCGTCGGCGCGGCAAAATCCGGCACCGAGCTCAATGCCCGGGCAATCTTCAAGGCTGCGGGGCTGACCTACCAGGACATGAAGGTCCAGTACCTGCCATTCGCCGAGTCGGTGGACCTGATCAAGAACCGCCAACTGGACGCCACGCTTCAATCCTCGGGCCTGGGAATGGCGGCCATTCGTGACCTGGCCTCGACCATGGCGCTGAGCTACGTAGCGGTGCCCACCGATGTGGTGGAGAAAATCGGTAACCCGGCCTACCAGAGCGCAATAATTCCGGCCAATACCTACGACGGCCAGACCGACGCCGTACCCACGGTAGCCATCACCAACATCCTGGTCACCCGCGAAGATGTCCCGGATGAGGTGGCGTACCAGATGACCAAGCTGCTGTTTGAGAACCTCACTCGCCTGGGCACCTCCCATTCAGCGGCCAAGGACATCAGCCTGAAAAACGCCGCGAAAAACCTGCCGATCGCACTCCACCCCGGTGCCGAGCGCTACTACAAGGAAGTGGGCGCGCTGTAACCCCTACCCATCAACGGCGCATGGCGCCGTTGATGGGTCGTGTTTTCGCCCCTTGAATGTGAACAGAAGGCAGGCACCTCATGAGTGAAGACCCGCACGGTATCGCCACGAACCCGCGAGACTGGCCCAAGACATTGTTCTACGTGGCTTTGCTGTTTTCAGTGTTTCAGATCGTCACCGCCGCGTTTTCGCCGGTCTCCAGCATCGTGCTGCGGGCGGTGCATGTCGGCTTCCTGCTGTGGGTGGTATTCCTCAGCTACCCGGCCTATGGCAAGCAGCGTCCCTGGCAACCCTTGGCCTGGGTCTTGAGCCTGGGGGGCGTGGCGACGGCGCTCTATCAATGGGTGTTCGAAGCCGACCTGATCCAGCGCTCCGGCGACCTGACCACCGCCGACATGATCATTGGCGTGGTCCTGATCGTGCTGGTCTTCGAAGCCGCGCGACGGGTGATGGGCATCGCGCTGCCGATCATTTGTGGCGTATTCCTGGCCTATGGCCTGTTGGGCGAATACTTGCCGGGCGACTTGGCCCATCGCGGCTATGGCGTCGATCAAATCATCAACCAACTGTCGTTCGGCACCGAAGGGCTGTACGGCACGCCAACCTACGTGTCGGCCACCTATATCTTCTTGTTCATCCTGTTCGGCGCCTTCCTGGAGAAGGCCGGCATGATCAAGCTCTTCACCGATTTCGCCATGGGCCTGTTCGGTCACAAACTGGGCGGGCCGGCGAAAGTGGCCGTGGTGTCATCGGCACTGATGGGCACCATCACCGGCTCGGGCATCGCCAACGTGGTCACCACCGGGCAATTCACCATCCCGCTGATGAAGCGCTTCGGCTACAAGGCGGCGTTTGCCGGCGGTGTGGAAGCCACGTCCAGCATGGGCAGCCAGATCATGCCGCCGGTCATGGGCGCGGTGGCGTTCATCATGGCCGAAACCATCAATGTGCCGTTCGTTGAGATCGCCAAGGCGGCATTGATACCGGCATGCCTGTACTTCGGCTCGGTGTTCTGGATGGTTCACCTGGAGGCCAAGCGCTCCGACCTCAAAGGCCTGCCCAAGGACCAGTGCCCCAGCGCCTGGGGCGCGGTCAAGGAAAGCTGGTACCTGCTGATCCCGCTCGGGGTGTTGGTCTATCTGCTGTTTTCCGGACGCACACCGCTGTTTTCCGGCATGGTGGGCCTGGCGTTGACGGCTATCGTGATTCTCGGCTCAGCGATCATTTTCAAGGTCTCGAACTACGCGTTGCGCTGTGCCTTCTGGATCGCCTTGGGGCTACTGTGCGTCGGTTTTTTCCGGCTGGGCATCGGTGTGGTGTTTGCGGTGATCGGCGTATTGGTGGTGGCCTGCTGGTTCATGCAAGGCACACGGGAAACCCTTGTCATCTGCTTGCATGCCTTGGTGGACGGCGCGCGTCACGCCGTTCCGGTGGGGATCGCCTGCGCCCTGGTGGGCAGCATCATCGCGGTGGTCTCGCTGACCGGCGTGGCCTCCACCTTTGCCGGCTACATCCTCGCCATCGGCCGGGACAACCTGTTGCTGTCGCTGATCCTCACCATGCTCACCTGCCTGGTGTTGGGCATGGGTATCCCGACCATTCCCAACTACATCATCACCAGTTCCATCGCCGCGCCGGCCCTGTTGGAACTGGGCGTGCCGCTGATCGTGTCGCACATGTTCGTGTTCTATTTCGGCATCCTCGCTGACCTGACACCACCGGTGGCACTGGCGTGTTTCGCCGCCGCCCCCATTGCCCGGGAAAGTGGTCTGAAAATCAGTTTCTGGGCGGTGCGCATCGCCCTCGCCGGCTTCGTCATTCCGTTCATGACGGTCTATAACCCGGCCCTGATGCTCCAGGGCGACAACCTGTGGATGACGGCGTATATGCTGGTCAAGACGTTGCTGGCCATCGGGCTCTGGGGGATGGCATCCACCGGATATATGCAACAGAAAATGCCGGTTTGGGAACGCCTGCTGTGCTTTGCCGCCGGCGCGTTGCTGGTGGTTGCCCTGCCCTTGACCGATGAGATTGGCTTCGTGCTGGGTGGGCTGCTGATTGTCCAGCACGTCTGGCGCGCGCGACGCAATGGGCGGGCCTTGGCGTGATCGGCTTGTGCGTGGGCCTGTCCGGCGTGGTCTGGGCCCAGCTTGCGGTTGCCGATTTCACGCTGGCGTGGAACCACACCATCGAGAAGGTCCGCTGGGAGGAGGACTATCGCGTGACCGAACAGGGGCTGGTCCTGGGTGAAGCCAGGGTCAAAGGCAATGGCGCGGGCATGGAGATTCCCGACAATGCCCGGCTGGAGAATGGCAGTTGGCACTATCGGCGCCAGGTGCCGCCCCTGCAACCGCTGAAACTGGCCCGCACGCCCCAGGCTGGCGATTATCAATTGTGTTTCGAAGGTGGTTGTCGGCCGATGAGCCATTGGTTGGGGCCGCCGACGGCGGGCGGGCCGACCGTGGAACTGTGGGGTTGTGAATCACCGAAGAGTTGACGCATCTGTGGCGAGGGGATTTATCCCCGCTGGGCTGCGAAGCGGCCCTAAAACCTGACATCTCGGTGTGTCAGGCTCATGAGGTTGACTGAGCTTAGGGCTGCTTCGCAGCCCAGCGGGGATAAATCCCCTCGCCACAATGGTTAACAACCTGAAGATCAGTTATTCACTCAGGCAAACGTCGCCCCTCGGGTATTCACGAACAGTGAATACAACGAGTGGCTGCCGGCCATGAACAACCGATTGCCTTCCCGGCCGCCGAAGCAGACGTTGGGGCAGCGCTCCGGCAGGGAGATGTGCCCGATGGCCTTGCCTTCGGGGTTGAACACCCGCACGCCGTCGAGCTTTTCCAGGTCGGCCTTGGGGTCGCCATTGCCGCCCCAACCGCACCACAGGTTGCCGCTTTCATCGCACTTGATCCCGTCGATCGCCGCGTAATCCAGGCCCTCGATGTGCTTGCGCCGCTCGCCCAGGGTGCCGTCGTCCTTGACGGCGATGGCCCAGATCAAGCGGTTGGGCTTGGCCCGGCCTTCGACCACATAGAGGGTTTTCTCGTCCGGGGAAAAACACAACCCGTTCGGCCCCGCCAGGTCGTCGATCACCCGGCTGACCTTGCCGGTTTCGCCGTCGATGCGGTACACCGCGTGGGGCTGGACCGGTGTGACTTTGTGCCCTTCGTAGTTGTTGCCGGTCTGGAACGGCGGATCGGTGAACCAGACCGAACCGTCCCGCTTGCAGACGATGTCGTTGGGCGAGTTGAAAGGCTTGCCCTCGAAACTGTCCGCCAGCACGGTGAGCGTGCCGTTGTGCTCGGTGCGGGTAATGCGCCGGCCCTCGCCGGCGGTGGTGGAGCCTTCGCACACCAGTAATCGGCCCTGGCGATCGCGGCACATGCCGTTGGAAAAATTGGAGTTCTCGCGGTACACCGACAGGCCGCCGGTGATTTCATCCCAGCGCACGATGCGGTTGTTGGGAATATCACTGACCAGCAAGTAACGCCCATCACCGACCCATACCGGCCCTTCCGCCCAACGCAGGCCGGTGGCGAGCTTCTCCACGCTGGCGTTGAAGAGGCGCAAGTCCATGAAGCTGGGGTCAAGGATATTGATCAGTGGGTCCGGGTAACGCTGACTCAAGGGCTCGGCCTGGGCGAGCCCGGGCAAGTTACCAAGGGTGGCGGCGGCGGCCGAGACCACCAGGGATTTTTTCAGGAACACCCGGCGGCCCTGATCGGCGGCGGTTGCAGATTGCGAAGCATCCATCGTGCGTCTCCGTTAATTATTATTGGACGGGACGACAGTTTTACTCCGTGATAAGACATCGTACAAGCATATGAAATGGTCCATCCGTACAGTCAATCAGTCCGGGTGCAGCGGTATGCGAACGGTAAAGGTCGTGCCAACTCGCGCCTTCGAATGCACCTCGATGGTGCCCTTATGGGCCAATACGATTGCCGAAGCGATGTGCAGGCCCAGTCCGAGCCCGGCCGTGGAACCGTACTGCGTTTCACGCAGATTTCGGACCATCGGGTTGAAGATGCTGGCAATGGCCTCTTTCTCGATAGGCTTGCCCTGGTTGTTGATCGCAATCACTGCCATATCCTCTTCAGCGCTCAACGAAACGGTAATCGGCGTGCCCTCGGTACCATGCTGGACGGCATTGCCGATCAGGTTGGAGAACACCTGCTCCATGCGTGCCTGGTCAAACAACCCTTCCAAGGGACCGGTGGTTTCAAAGAGGATTCTGTTTTCCGGGTGATAGGCCCGCGCCTCCTCCACCATGCCTTCGCAGGCGGCCACCAGATCGCCGTTGAAGCGCTGCACCGGAATGCCCGAGCCCAGTTGCGTACGGGTGAAATCCAGCAGATCGCCAACGATTTTGTTGGCCCGCTTGACGCTGGTGTAGATGCGCGACGTGATCTTGGTGGCTTTGGCGGGCAGGTCCCCCGCCCGCAGCAGCACCTCTGAACTCAGCAGGATTGCCCCTAAGGGGCTGCGCAGGTCATGCCCGAGAATCCCCAGAAAGATGTTGCGCGACGCATCCACCGCCCCCGAGTAACTGACGACGGACTCGGCCAAGGCCTGGTCCACCGCCTCGTTGAATCGAATCAGATCGTCCATGACCTGCTTGTGATCCAGCTGCGTGTGCGGCATCCAGAGCATGAGCACGCTGGTGCGCAGGGCCCGATATTCGGAAACCATTTGCTCCACGGTAAAACCCGAGGACTGACGGATGACCGCGTGGGTTTCGGCGGCGGTTTCGGCATCAGCCGCCGGCGCCTCCCCGTGGGACTTGGCAATCTGCTCCTTGCGCGTTTGCGAGGTGCACAGGTCAGCGGCGATGGTGCGCAGCATCTGCTCGGCGTGGTCGCGCAGGGCCACGGAATCCATGCCAAGGGACGCGGGGGTGATGGTTTTGGCGAAGTCTTCCCACGCCTGAAGAATCGGCTCGATATTGTCGAGAATGAAATCAGCCAGGCGCATGAGGGGTTCCGCTGGAAGGGTAAGGCTGTAAACGACACAGGGGTCAGATTGTTGTACAGCAAAGCGCTGGGCAATGTGCGGAATGCTGTTCACTTAAGGTGCTTACCATGGTTTTGATTTTCCGTTTCGAGTGGCGTCGTTTTTAGTTGGATTGGTGTGTATATCCGTTTCTGCGGTAACGGCTGCTTAGGGTTCCGCTCTTACAGCGGGTCACTTTTGAAAAGCGCAAAAGTAACCAAAACGCTTTTGCCCCACCACTTGGTGCCTCGCCTAGGCTCGGCATACCCTCACTCCGGCATTGCTCCGTGGGCCCGCCGCGAAGGGCCATCCATGGCCCAGCGCGGCTATCCCGGCATCCATGCCGGGATGCCCACTGCGCAATGCCTGCGTTCGGCCAGCGTGGTTAACGGGGCGTCCAGATCAAGATCCAAAGCAAGAGCAGGAGCAAGAGCAAGAGCAAGAGCAAGAGCGGGACACATGCCGACATCGATGTGACTGAGCCACCACCATCGCGAGCAAGCTCGCTCCCACATTGGATCTTCAGCAGACACAAAACTTATGTATACCGCAAAACCTGTGGGAGCGAGCTTGCTCGCGATGAGGCCAGCAAACCCAACATCCATGTGACTGAACCACCGCCATCGCGAGCAAGCTCGCTCCCACAGGGGACACGCGGTCTCATCAAGAACCAGATCGGCTATAAGGCCGCCTCGTGTAGATATTGCGAGGTGACGGCACCGCTGCAACACAGCGTACAGGCCTGCAGACCTTATCCCTTGCAACCCATGAGGCAGAAACCTTAAAGTTGTACGACAACCTATAACTACAAATAGCTGATCCGAGGCCTTTTGCCTTGGCGGCCGCCTTCGAGACACCTGCCATGACCCGTTCCACTGCCACACCGGATACCCCCACCCCGTTACCCCGCCACCTCGCGGTGCTCGTCCTGCTGTGCATGGGCTGTGCCTTCGCAGGTAACCATGTCGCCGCCCGGGCCGCCTTCGACGACGGTGCCGGGGTGCTGCTGGCGATCCTGCTGCGTTCGGGCGGGACGCTGCTGGTGTTGGCGGCGATGGTGCTCTGGCAGCGACAGAGCCTGCGCTTGCCGCCCGGCGCGTGGCGTTGGCAATTGACCCTGGGTCTGTTGATCGGCGCCCAGAGCCTGTGCCTGTACTCCGCCGTGGCGAGAGTGCCGGTGGCGTTGGCGCTGTTGGTCGGCAACGTGTTTCCGATCCTGCTGGCCCTGCTGACCTGGGCGCTGGGCGGACCGCGCCCGACGGCTCGCACCGCCGCGTTGATGGGCATGATCCTGGTGGGGCTGGTGTTCGTGCTGGAAGTGCCGACACGCTTATCGTCCGGGCAGGACGTCGGCCCGCAGTGGCTGCTCGGGGTGGGCCTGGCGTTCTGCGCCGCCTGCGTGTTCGCCTGCGCGCTGTGGATCACCGATCACAAGTTGTCCCAAGTGCGCGGTTCGGTACGCAGCCTGTTGACGATTTTCATCGTATTCAGCAGCGTCAACCTCGCCGGCCTGACCGGTGCCCTGCCCGGCGGTTTCGACCTGCCGGCCAGCAGCACCGGGTGGATCGCCCTGGCGACCTTGGTGGTGCTCTATGGCACCGGGTTCATCGTGCTGTTCATTTCCGTGCCCCGCCTGGACATGCCGCGCAACGCCCCGGTGATGAATATCGAACCGCTGGCGACGCTGCTGATCGGCTGGCTGGTACTGGACCAGATGCTCAACCCGGGCCAGGTGATGGGCGGTGCGATTGTGGTGACGGGCATCGTGCTGCTGACCTATCGCAAGGTTGAGCGGGTCAAGGCGTCTGTGGCTGAAACGGCGAACTGAACTGACTGAACCCATTGTGTGGCGAGGGGATTTATCCCCGCTGGGCTGCGAAGCGGCCCTAAAACCTGACATCTCGGTGTGTCAGGTTCATGAAGTTGGCTGAACTTGGGGCTGCTTCTCAGCCCAGCGGGGATAAATCCCCTCGCCACAATGGTGTTGTGCCAGCTCGCAGATAGTCTTCACCGTCCTGATGATGCCGAGCGCGAAAAACTCGGGCGCTGGGGCGAGGTAAATAGGGTTTAGGTTTTTTGCGTGTGGTGCAAGGGAGTTTCGGAAGTTGAGGTGGGGGTTGGCAGCGGGGACGATGTCCCCGCTGCCTTGGTTGCTAGCCGGCTTTGATTAGCTTTTCGGCAATCCATTGCGCGATTTGCGTAACGACGGCGTTTCCGGCAGCGAAAGCCTCTGCAAGGTTGGCCGCATCCAGTCCGAGGCAAATCCCATCATCTTCAGACGTTCGCTGCCGCTCAGCCATCTGATGCCATCGGTGCGGGTGAGCGATGAAAGTTGTACAGCCCATAGCGATTTGTGAGCCTGCTTTGTTTGCCAATAGAGTATTGGCAGCCCATGCATCCGCGGGCCGTGGCCACGGGATCTTGCCAGACGCTGGAGGTATTGCTTCCACTGGCGCGGCGTCAGCCAGCAGCTCGATGGGGGGCATTCGTCGATGACCTGCGACCAGGAATATGCGACGACGTTGCTGGGGGACTCCGAAATATTGAGCATTAAGCACTCGCCAGCATCCCACATACCCGCATTGCGCAAGGGCCCCGATGACTGTTTCAAAGTCTTGGCTATCGTTGATAGCGAGCAGGTTAACGACATTCTCAAGCACCACCCAGCGAGGTTGTGTCTCTTTGAGGATTCGTATGACTTCCCAGAACAGGCCGCTTCGTTGGCCGCGTAGGCCTCGGGTGTTTTTGTTGTTGGGTCTTGAGCCGGCAATGCTGATGTCTTGGCAGGGAAATCCGGCAGTGAGGACGTTGACGAGGCTGAGGTTGTGGGCGCCGCAGTGGCGGACGTCTTCGAACTGGGTGGCGTGTGGAAATCGGTCGGTAAGGACAGCCCGGTTGGTGGGGTTGAGTTCCACTTGCCAGGCGGTTCGGTAGCCTGCGTTTTCGAATCCGACATCAAAACCTCCTATGCCTGCGAACAGGCTTCCAATGGTGGGCTGGGGCATGTCTGCTCTTTTGTGGGCAGATGCTCAGGGCATTCGGATAGGAGGCTCGGGGCCTTCAGGTGATTGAGTGTCCGGCAGCGCGGGCACTTGATTTGTAGGTCTATGAAACTGCGGACGGTGGCGAGTTTGCGGTGGCACTCGCCACAGCGAATTTCCTGCATGGTTATGCCTCTTGTATCGCCGGCCACCCGTGGTCAAGCATGGCGACTGTATAGGTCTCCTCGGCCAGCGCCATTAGTAACTGACACTCCCGATCAAAGCAGGCCTGGACGTGTGCTCGTACGGCTGTGGCTATCTCGATTATCTGGGCTGCCGTTAGCGTGACCGGGCCGTTTAACGCCTTCCAAACACATACGTAAGTTGGGTCAATGACGGCAGATAACGCCGCAGCGGTGATTAACGCCTGGCTGTCGCGGTTGGTATCGATATTCACGCTGTCTACGGTGATGCCTGCTGTTTCGTGTTGGTAGCGCCGACTGGCAATTTGTGCGGCATGGTCGATTGGCGCTTTTAGTTTTACTGTAAATATTCCATCCGCGTACTGCATGCCTGGCTGTGTGTTGTCAGGACATGCTATCCAGATTAGTGACGAGGGAAACCGGCCTTGTGGGTCGATGCTTGTCATCTCAGCGACTGTTGCGTTTTCTATGCGTGCCCACATGCTTGTCACCATTGAATAATTACCTGTCCACCTGCGCCATCAGGGGCGGCGTCGGATACGCGCCCTCCACCTCCTTGTCCTGGTGCTGAAGGTTTGCGGGTGTCATCTGAAGTGGAGACTGACTCGCCCCCTCCGCCAGCGCCTCCGTAGAAGCCATTATTATTGGCACGACCGATGGGGTGACCAGCCGGTCCAAGGCTATGATTCTCGTCGCCTCCCATACCTTGTCCACCAAAGGGGGCGTGGCCAGTAATCAAACCACCACCACCGCCCGTGGCCGCTACGGCGTTGCCAAATGATGAAGTCCCACCCGCGGTGCCGGCCCCCCCGTCAACCAAAGCGCCAATGCCGCCCGCGCCAACGGTGACTGTCACTGTGGTTTGGCCGCTGAGTTCATGAAGTTTTCGGGCTATCCCTCCACCAGCACCACCGGAGGGACCTGGGAGTGTTTTAGATCGAGCCCCACCGCCGCCACCGCCGATGACCTCCACCCAGACTTTGGTTACCCCCGAGGGTACTTTCCAAGTAAATACTCCGGGCACTTTGTAGACCTGCCGACCACGAAACGGGAACACGGTCCTGAGAACGTGTGGCGTCACTATTGAGCCGTAATCGGTCCCTTCTATGACCATAGAAGGAGTGGCAATCCGTGCAATGCCTGGGGTAACTATCGTTGCTTGAACCACTTTGGCGCTGATCGCTTGAAATACTCTGAGCGCATTCATCGGTTTTTTGGTATCGGTTCCTTTTTCTGCATCCCGTAGGCTCGCAAAGCTAATGCCGGAGCCGTCGAGGAAAGACTCTATTTTTTTCTTTAGCCAGCTCGTTCGGTTCGCCAGCTGTTTGGCTTGTTGATTGGATATGCCCTCTGGCCCGCCTAGAACGGGATCGGAGGTTTCGAGCTGGTAAACACCTGGCGCCCATTCTTGAGACTCGGGTAAATCGGCCATTAGCTGCTCCCATGGTTGTATTGGCCGTCGTAACACGCGACAGCGTTGTAGCGAATGGCGACGGATTGATAGTCGAGCGACACCAGGCGACAGCGCGCTGGGGCGACGGAAAGAAGTAAGCGGCGCACGAGCACCGCCTGATCGTTGGTGATGACGCGTTTTAGAACGACCCGGTACAGCGACCAGGTGGAAGGTTCCGTGCTCGGCTGCGCTTGTAGCCCTTCCAGGAGGGTGACTTCGCCGAAGCCCAGCAGGCGAATGACCTCGCGGATTGCCCAGGGCGTGCCTTTGAAGCGGTGCAGTTCACCGGCACCTTTAACCAACTTGCGTCTGGCTTCTTCGGACTCGGCCAATTGCCAGGCTGCTTCGTCCAACAGTGAGAACTGGTCGGCCAGGATCGGAAGCAACGAGGGTTTCACTAGATCGATCAGGTAGACCAGCATCACGTTGAGGTCGAGGTCATCCAAGGCTTGGTTAAGCAGTTCAAACAGCAGCGCGAAACGTTCATCGCCGGCCAATACCGGCGGCAGTGGCTGTTCAGTCATGGGCCACCCCGGCATCGATCAAATGAATGGCGGTACAGTTTGCCCACTCGTTTCCTTGCAACTCGTGCACGCCGGACGGTAGCGACAGATGGGCGCGGTATACGCCGGTGACTTGAAGCAACGCTGTGAGTTGTTCTGGCACCAGATCGCGGCCTAGGCTGGCACGGCATTCGTCTGCATAGGCCCGTGCGGCAGCCTGCGCGGTGGCCATGGCGACACTTCGGTCGGCGTGGGCATAGAACGTGATGTTTGCCTTGATTTGATAAGGGACCTCGGCGGGTGATAGCGCGCTGACCGTGTCGCATAGAGGGCGGAGTTTTTCGCCGCTGATCTGGTTCTCGATGCGTCGGAGTAGATCGTCTGTTGGCAAGCCAGAAGTGGTCAGCGGGAACAGCGCGACGTGGCCGTCTGGCTGACCTTCGTCTGGGCCTTGCACGGCGACGTCGACGATGGACTGGTGCACGGCCAGGGTGTGGTAGCGATAGGCTGCGCGGCTGCCCGCGTTGCTGAAGGCTTCGGGGGCCAAGATGATGCGCTCGCGGTAGCGGTCATCGTCTTCATCTTGGGCACCGTGGGCGGTGACCGTCGTGTTGCTGGCGGTCAGGCCCGGCGCTGGTGAGTTGCCAAGGACGCTGATTTGTCCGGCGGACCAGCCGTTGCCATGTTCGCCGACCGTCGTGCAGGTTGCGGTGACCGTGACTTGGCTTTGACCGACAGCCATCACCACGTCCCGATCGGTGATGAACGTGAGCTTGGCATCTTGGGTGCTGACCCGAGTTCCGATTGGGATCAGCAGTGGCTGCGTTACGGCCGCAAGCATGGTGAAGCGCACGGTGCAACGGGCGGCCTGGGCCAGCAACCTTGGCGTGGCGACCAGTTCCCCGAGGTAATCAAGGATCGGACCACGGGCGAATCGCACCAGCAGTTGTTCCCCAGCATGCTGGATGCTCATCTGCAACCGGGATACCGCATAGGCAATCTGGTCGATGTACAACCGTTCGATCTGGGCCGGGTACAAGGTTTTGCCTGACTTCTGCTCGTAGCGGGCGATCAGTTGGGCCTCTAGCGCGGCGGGGTCTATTTTAATGAGTTCGGGTTTAGGCAACTCGCGCATAGGGCACCTCGGTCAACTGGGGTACTTCCCCGGCTACGCGCCATTGCACCCGCACAGTGATCTGTGCTGCATGGATCTGGATTTGCACTTGGACTACCGAGACGCGGGGTTCCCATTGGCGAATTGCGTCGACGGCTTCGCGCACCAGGTGCGGTGTGACGCGGTTAGTAGGCCAATCGAGGTACAGGTGCAGATTGCTGCCGAATTCTGGGCGGTGGGGGGCGCTGCCTTTGGGCGTGCAGAGGATGATGCGGATGGCCTGGTCGATGTCGCGCAGGCCCTGAACCACCTCGCCGGAGGTTCCGAGGGCGGGCTGCCAGTGGGCGGCGGTGATGCTGGTGTGGGGAATGGGCTTGGTCATGAGCCCATGGTGGGCGATCTAATTGATGGTCGCTTTTAATCGGATTTAAAGATGCTGCTCGCAAGGCCGATGACGCGATATCGCAAAAATATCGAAGGGAGTCGTTTTAATGTTTGGCATGTCAAAATCAACGGTCCAACAGCTCGTAAAAGAGTTTCGAATACCTCTTGTGGTCGCGACGGTATGGACTACCTACGCCGTCTGGGGGCCGGAGGTCTCGTTTAAAAGCACCATTTCGACCTTCGGAACTTCGTTTTTCTTGGCTAGCTGGATGACTGGTCAGATTTTCAGAGTGCGAAAACAGGCTGGTGTGGAAAAAAGCTTTGGGAGCGTCGAACAGCGCCTCAATGACTTGGTTAACGAGCTGGAAAGCAAAACTCAGAACATGATTAGCCACATCACTGGCGGTGACAGCTATCTGCATGTCTTTCCGGTCAGTTTCGTCGGCTCAAAAATACTGTGGATCGCTATCCACAAGGGGCAGTATTCCTTACAGCAAGTGAGCGTCAGAATTACCGACGTGGAAAAGTTAAAAGGGGGCTTCAAGCCGCAGGGTCGGATGGATTTCACAACCAAACACCAATTGGGTGACGTCCATTGCGGAATGAACCAAAAAATTGCTGAAAACGATGTCGGCGATCGAGCTCGGTTCAGCTTCAAGATCGTCACGCACTCGCGAAATGGCACGTTCGAACAAGAGACTCGATTTTTGAAAGTTGACGGTGCCCTGCGTGTGGCGTTACGCATCACTGGCCCTTCGGGAATCGTACATGAAGAGGTCCACCCCGACTTCCCGGTAAACGAAGAAGGTAAGGTCGCCTGGAATAAACCACACGTTGGTGCCGGTGATGAGCAGCCGATAGATGTGGAGCCAGCGACCTAGGTTCTGTACGAATCCTTTGAAACTGCCGTCACCGCACTGCTACGAGTACAGTGCCTGCCGAAGTGCCATTCAAATCCGTCCCCTTTTTTCCACCTTTACCCTCGCTGCGATGAAGTCTTTGACGAACTGCTCTTGCGCATGATCAGTGAATTCTACCTATTCGATTCAAGCGAACGCCGGTCGGCCATTCCGCCTCGTGTTTCTCGAAGCTCATCCAGATTGTTGTCGCTTTGCCAACCAGGTTTTGCTCCGGGACAAAACCCCAATAACGACTGTCAGCGCTATTGTCTCGATTGTCACCGATCATAAAATAATGTCCAGCTGGAACAATCCAGCTTGCACGTTGTTGGTAATATGTTTGTATTGAGTTGTTTTCAATTGGGACGGTTAAAACTCGGTGAGTCACCTCACTTAAATTTTCTTTGCGTTCAATCAGGCGAATGCCATTTGCTCTATTGTCGCCTGGTGGTATTTGAATGAATTTTGAATTGACTTGTCGGTTGTTTTGATGTGCAAAAGTTTGTAGAAAAACGCTCTCTTGGGTGTCGGAGTAATTGATTGGTAACGTATAGGTGCATGTTTTCTCATCGCTGCAGTTGGGTTGAATGCTGAGTTCTTTGGTCAGAGGATCGTAGCTCACACGATCCCCGGGCAATCCCACAACCCTCTTTATATAATTCAGGTTTTTATCTTGTGGGTATTTAAATACTGCTATATCACCACGTTCTGGGCGGCTGGTTTTAATTAAGGTTTTCTGAAAAATGGGATCTTTAATGCCGTAGGCAAATTTTTCTACCAAGATAAAGTCGCCAATAAGTAGGGTCGGCATCATTGACCCTGTTGGGATCTGAAAGGGCTCATAGATGAATGAGCGAATAATCAGCAGAATAGCCAGCGTTGGGAAAAAAGCCCCTCCGGCTTCCACCAATTCTGGTTTGATATTTCGTTTTTGGGGTGTGTGTTTGCCGGACTCTCTAGCCGTAATGGCCTTAAGTTTTCGGCGTTTTGGTGCAAGGATAAATTTGTCCGTGCACCATAAAAGTCCTGTGATCAAGGTTAATATCACTAGAGCTGGGGTAAATATGTTCATTATCCAATTCCACAATGGTTGCTCATCTTTACGATGATTTTGGAATCGACGAAAATCATCGAAAGGGTTGCGCTTAATCAATGCTATCTGCATCTTAGCTCCAGATGAAGCATGGCATTGCCGAGCGAAATTTACTGCAATAAAAAATAACGAAAATGGGCTGCCCTAGTGTCTTTGCAGATTTTTCCTACTTGTTAGTGGGTATGCTTCTGATAGTTAGTTCTGATGGTGCGCGTCGATGACTCGCTACTGTGACCGTTACCGGATGCAGCCGGTAATCCCTCTGCAATCCATGAAACGCAAACCCAAGCCTCGCTTGTTTGATCGGCCAAAATACCGGTAGCGCAATATCATCGAACGCATGTTCGGGTGGCTGAAAGAAAACCGCCGCATCGTCACACGCTTTGACATGCTCGCGAACAATTATGCAGCGATGGTCTCGTTAGCTTGTGCTAGCGATGTTTGCGACATTACTTCGTACAGTGCCTAATGACTGTGGTGGTTTGAATTGCCTCCAGTGTCCATGATGCCTCCCGTAGCGCTGATATCGCCATTTACCTGCAGGTCACCATTCAACGTGACCTGCGGGATATCCAACGTCGCTGAAGGCGCCTTCACTACCAGAGGCTCTGCTGCTTCAACCCTGATACCCCGTCCGCACTTCACGATCAAAGCCCCCACGCAATCCAGCGTCATCACTCCCGCTGCACGGTCGTAGGTCGAAATCGTCCCATCACTGAACCGCACATAATCCGTGTCCTCATCCACAACTGGTGGCGGTTCGGCAGTTGAATAGATACCGCCCAAGTACACACCACCCACCCCATCCGCATCTAGCAACACCGCGACCTGCTCACCCAGTTCAGGCATAAGCGGTCGTTGCTTTGTGCCTTGCGTGTAGCGCTGCGGGATATTGAGCCAATAAGTCTGCAGGCCATCGCGGTCGTCCAGGCGGACGCGGATGCGGCAGCTTAAATAATCGATGGCGCTGACTTCTCCGTAGGCCAGTTCTGTGCTCATGGGGTTGGCTCTTGGTGGGGTGTGCGGACGCGGCAGACGTGTTTGTCGACGGTGTAGCCGCCGGTACGGATGATGCGGTGGTGAGATGAGGTGATGAGGTAGCGGCCGGCGAGTTGGCCGGCGGCGGCCAGGACGATGACGTTGCCGCTGACCAGGTTGGGTTGGCCCATGGCCGTCCAGCTACCGGTGGTGCGTTCGCGGTTGGCTTGGGCCCGTTCGGCGTTGGCTTTGGCTTTGGCCGCTTCGGTCGAGGCGCTGCGTTGGCGGCTTTTTCGGGTGTCGCCGCTGGTGGTGGTTTTGCTGAGGCTGCTGGGCGCGGCGACGGTTTCGCCGTTCTCGATTTTGTAGGTGATCAGTTGTTTGCTCGTGGGGTCTTGGTGTTTGAGCTCGATGGCCTGGGGGACGTCTTTTATTTGGTCGCGCAGGTTTACATGGCTTAAGTCTTGGAGGATCAGCGTTGCCACTGGCGCGGTGTTGGTCAGTTCGCTGATGGCATGGAAGACCATGCGCTGGCCGGTGATCTTGAATGCATAGTCGTACTCGGCAGCCAGGTTACGCAGGAAGGTCAGGTCGGCGTCTTGCTGGGTTATACGGTCGAGCGGGATCGGCTGGATGTTGCCGATCAGCTGTAGGCCTTGGCGCGTGGCGATCTGCTGGGCGATGGCGGCCAGTGTGGTGTTTTCGTAGGCGTGATGTTGCGTGGTGCGTAGCGCTGCTTTGATGCCGGTGGCCAAGCCATGTAGCGTGATGGTCGAGGGTGGACAGTTGAGTTCGACTTCGTCGATTTCGAAACGGCCGAGGGCGCGCAGGGGCTGGCCTTCCCAGCCGATGGACAGGGCCAAGCTGTCGCCGTGGCCTGGGTACCATTGATCGCGCCATTTGCCTTGGGTGTCTTCCAGTTCGACCGCCAAGCTGTCGGCTTTGCCTGTGAGGAAATCGGTGTAGGACAAGGACAGCAAGTGCTGGCTGACGTTACGGGTGATGTTGCGCTGCTGATAGGTCAGCACAAAGCGCGCCTGTGGCACCTGCTGGGGAATCATCGCATCCATGGCGGGAGGTCTTCTGTGGTGGGCAGTGGTTGCAATACGGGGATGGCGAGTGTCAGCCCCGCCGGCAATGTGGCGCTGATGGGAACGTGGGGGTTGGCCTGGACGATGGGTAAATATCGGTGAGCGTCGCCGTAATACCGCCAGGCCAGTTGGTCCCAGCGTTCGCCTTCGGTGGTGATATGCGCAATGAACATCAGCCCCTCCGAGTCAGGATTTGTGCGGCCAAGGTCGCCAGTCGGGTGTTGGCACCGTCCATTTGGCTGACGGCTTGGTCGAGGGCGTCACGGGATGCAGAAAAACGCTCGACGAGGTTGCTGAGGTCGATGGGGTTCAGGCTGGCGCGTGCGCCCAGGACATCGCCTAGCACCTGTTCGCCCAGGCGCGATAAATCGGCACCGTTGTGAAGCAGTCCTGCGGCAGTGGCTAACCCTTGCAGCGGCTCAATGGCCTGCGCTGTTTTACCGAGTAACTGCGGGACCTGTTCCAGAATCAGGGTGGCGTTACGGCTCTGGATCGTGTGGTAAAAATTTTGGCCTGCCTTGAGCACCGTGGCGGCGGTTTTCGCATGGGCGACCACTTTCTGTAGGGCGCTGGGCGAAGGCTTCATGTGAGAGATCAAACCCGGTGAGCCGATGGTGGCGGCTGATGTACCGCTAAGGGTGTCGTCGAGTAAGCCGGGGCGCTGGGTTTTGCGCGTAAAGGCGCCGGTGTATTCCTTCAGGCTGAGTTGCACGGTGGCCGCTTTGACCTGCCCGGTGGCCGTGGCACGCCGCAGAGTGTTGCTGATGTTGCTGATGACATAGGCCCCCAGGTATTCACCGCTGCCCATGACGAACGCCAACGGCTGGTGTTGGCTTTTGGCTAAGCGCAATGCCCGTAGACGCGCTTCGGGGTCGCCGAGTAGCGGGTGCAATTCAATGGTTAGGTGGTATTCATCCAGGCCTTCGCCCATCCATTCCAGTAACGGCTTGCCTTGGATGCGCGCATGTTCGGCCCAGTCGGCCGAGCCGCTGTGTTCTATGCCGCTGATGCCGCCCGCAACGGTGAATTCGATATCGCCCAAGATGGCAAACATTAGGCGGTGACCTCATTGGCGGGGCCGTAGCTGTGGCGGCGCTTGTCGTGTAAGTAGCGCTCCATTAACCGCACCCATTCGGCATAACTGGCGTGTAGCCCCTGGTTGATTTGCTCCATGCCGGCACCGCTGGGAACGTTGATCTGGGGCGAGAAATGGAAGGTCATGGGCCCTGCGGACTCAGAGGCGGCGGACTTCGCGCCAGCGGCGCCCAGCATGCTGGCCCGGGTCACCTGAGCCGGATTGGGCGGCGCCATGTCGACCGCGCTTTGTGCGGCCATGCTCAACGCCGCCTGCCGGACCAGTCCCGACTGAGCCTTGATGCCGAGGGCCGCGCCTTCGCTGATGTTGGCGCCGTAACCGATGAAAACGCGACTGGGCGACTCAATGCCCAGGGTTTCGGTGAACCAATCTTTAACGAATGCACCAATGCCTTCGACGCTGTCTTTGAGGGCGCCGGCCATGTTGCCGATGCCGTTGACCAGCCCCGTGACGAGCAGGCCGCCGAACTCGGTGAACGTGCCCGGTAGCTCAATGCCGAAGTAGTTCATGACGCCGGCGAAGGCCCGGTAAAACAAACCCAGTGGCGAGAAGTTGAGCAGTACCGCGAGAATGCCGGACAGGCCGCCGTCGAAGCCTGCGCGGACTTCGTTCCAGAGGCCGGTAAAGAAGGTTTTAATCGGCGCCCAATAGCGATAGATCAAGTAAGCCGCCAGGGCGATGCCGGTGATCGCTAACCCAATGGGGTTAAGCATCAGCGCTCGGCCGAGCCAAAGGACGGCTTGCCCGGCGAGCTTCAACCCTACCAGCAACGTCCCGCCGAGCGTCTTGCCCAAGCGCAGCGCGCCGCGAGCGACCTTGAGTAGCCCAGCGCCGGTACGGCTTAACCGCGTGATAAACGGCGCGAACTTGCCCACCTGCCACATCCCGCGCAGTACCGCCCATTTGGCCGACAGTGCGGTGACGGTGGTGGTCATCGCCACGAACGGTGCCATGACCAGATGGACGCCGTAGGCCACGCCGAGGAAGGCCAGTTTGCCGAGCAACAAACCGCCAACCAGACCGACGACGCCGCGAATGAGGCCCGGGTGCTGCTCTGCCCATGCCGAGAACGAACGTATGAGCGGCACCACGGCGCGGCTGACCTCGACGATGGCGGGCAGCAGCGCGCTACCGACGGAAAGGCCTACGTCGGTCAGGTTATTGCGCAGCTCTTTCAATTGCTCTTTGGAGCTGCCCATGCGCTTGGCCCAATCCTGATCCAGCACGCCTTGGTCGGCGGCGCTTTTGCTGCCTTGTTCGATGCCGGCCAGATCCTTTTGATTGGCCAATGCAGGCCGAATGAAGGACAGGACCTGTTGGTCTGCGAACAAGGCGCCGAGCTTATAAGCTTCGTCGAGCCGAGCCAGGGCCATGACCCGTTCTTGCTCATCCTTGATGTCCAGCGCCTTGCCGTACTCTGCCGCCGCGGTCGGGGCCTTTTTGCCCAAGTGGGCGGTGAGGATGTTGAGCATGGCCTGGGCGGGAGACAGCCCCTCGCTGACCAGATTCTTCATACTGCCCTTTAGGTCGATGCCGGCTTTTTCAAAGGCCTTGAGCGTTTCTGGCGCCGTGATTTTTGAGAGGAAGTTCTTGTAGTTGTTGGCGGCTTCATCGTTGCTGCCGGCACCGCGACGGGCGATCTGCAAGGCGGCGCCGATCTCTGCCACGGCGCGCTCGCCGGTAATGCCCAAGGCTGCGAACTGGGGCGTGAGTTGCGGCAGCCACTTGGCCATGTCGGCCAGTTCGAATTGACCGCTTTTACCGGCAAAGGCCAGCATGTTCATGGAGCGTTCAAGGCCCACGGCGCCAATGCCCAAGTTGTCGTTGAGCGCGATGGCGACCGAACCCAAGTCCTTCATGCTGGCGCGGGTCGCGGTGGCGGTTTTAGCCATGACCGGGGCGTACGCGGTGAGCTCTTTCAGACTGTCGATGCCGCCTGCGATAAGTATGGCGGTGCCGTTGGCGACCTCGGCTTGGGTCTGGTTCCACCTGAGCGCCGCGCCACGCATAGCCAAGCTCAGGCGCAGCTCTTGGGCTGGGTTGAAGCCGCCGGTGATGGCGATGTCGCGGGTCTGGTCCTGGAAATCGACGGCGGTATTGAATGAACGAAGTACGGGGGCGCCCAACGCTACGCCGGTACCGATGACCTCCATGGCCTGACCACGTAGGTCACGCCGCTGCCCCTTGAGGGCGGTACCGCGCTCGATGCTGGCCGTGAGGCGGTCTTGCTTGGCTTTGAGCTGGTCGATGGTGTTGCCCAGCGCATCGTACTGGCGGCGCAATTGCACAAGACCGGTGCCGCCACGTGCCAAGGACGCCGACAACGCGTTACCGACGGCCTGCTGCTTAACCGCAAGGCCATCAGTGGCCCGACCGAGCTGCTGCACGGTGGATTTGGCTGTGCCAAAGGCCGCGTTGAAACTGCCTGAAACAACCCCGCCGATTTTTAACCCCAATAGGACTTCGTTCGCCATCGATCTTGCTACGCTTTGGGCATGTTAGAAAAAATCGCGCTACGCACCGCCCACATCGTTTACGCACTGGCCCTCGGCGCCGGTGTGATCTGGCTTGCCTGGCTGTGCCTGGTGCATTTGCCGTTGTGGGCGGCGGTGTTGGCGTTCTGTTTTGGGCTGCCGCTGCTGGCCTTGGTCGCCGCCCCTTTGGTGGCGGGTGGCGCGTTGCTGGCGGGGTTGGTGGTGGGTGCTGTGACGCTGATCAGCCACTGGCTTTGTCGGCTAGTTCGAGCCGGCGATCGATCTCACGCTGACACACGTCTACCCAGCGCCAGTACTCCACCAAGTCGAGCTGAGCGATCTCAGACGGCTGCATCCTGAGTACCAGCAGCAACGCTTCGTCCCAGGAGTGCAGCAAGGTCACGTGCGGCTGCCATTTCCCGCAACACCTCGGTGGCTAGTCGGGAGTCGGCGATGTCGAACTCGCCGAGGTCTTCGAGGGTGATGCCCAGCATCTTGGCCACCAGTTGATCTTCCATGGCACCTTCGTCTTTGGTCACTGCTTGCGCCGCGGTGATGTCTTTGCGTTTGAGGCGTTTGATGGGCAGCGTTGATATCTGCTCACCACTGGCGCTGGTGAACGGAAAATTGAGGGTGAAATTGAATGCATCGGCCATCGTCTTGCTCCAGGTCGATCGGTGAGATCGGTTGCTCTTTGGTTGAGCCCTGATGATGACGATGCGCCTGGATACTGGCTTTTAATCGGATTTAAAGAGACGATTTGGACTGCATAGCAAGCCGCAACCAAAACCGGAGACCGGATGGAAGACGAAATCACGATTGAAATTGAAGGCGTGCAGCACACCGCTTTGTACAGCGTGTTTAATGACACCTTGACGGTGTCGCTGCCTGACGGAAGCCAACGTTCCACCGAGCTTCGCGGGCTTAGCCCAGCCAGTGCCGCGAGGGTTCACCTGCGTGCTTACATTGGCCGCGTTGCTGAACAGGAGAAGCAAGAGACCTTGTAGTTCTTGCTGATCTTTTGTTGTGAGGGCGCTTGCGGCGCCCCACAACAATGCCTGGCAACTACCCAGGCCTGTGGTTATCCAGTACCCGATTGACCGCTAACTCACCCAACATGATGACCCGTTGCAGCACCAGCATCGTTTGGCGTCGTGGGCCGTCCGTCAAATCGGTGAGGTCGCTGACCATCACGCTGGCGGATGCCAAGGATTCGCACGCCTCAACGAGCAACGTTTCGTCATCCACCGCTGCGTCGATGGTGAAGATCGTGCTGGGCTTGCGGGGCTGTATCTGCGTTTTCGTTGCCCCGGGGTTCAGGTAGTGCTTGAGTGCGCGGTCTGCCGCCTCTTTCAACTTTTCAGGGTCGAGAGAGTCGCCGTAGAGTACCGAATCGATATCCGGGGGGTTGGGAGTAACCTTGAACATATACTAATTCCCTCAGTTGGGGCCGCAACCGTTCTCGACTAAAAGAAGGGTGGCGGCTGTGCGCAGGTTAGTCGACCGGTGGAATTAGCAAGCCCGGCGCGCCCAGGGGCGCCCTGCACACAACCACCATCAAGTGCAGGGATAGAATGACCTGACTGAATGGTACTTACGCACTTTACTAAAACCATCCGGGCGACTAAACCCGACCACTGATGGGCAGTGGCAGGTCAACGATAGAGGCCAGGGGCAAAGCGCACAAGCCAGCGGATTCTGACGCATGCGTAAGTACGGGCGCAAGCTCTCGTAGCCTTTAGGGCGTAATGTGGAGTGTATTTAAACGTGTCGCACTGGATATGTTTGCGGCAATTAAACGGGGCGACTTTCTTCTTTTATTTCTTGGGGCTTTATTGTTGCAAACACAGTGTCTTATGGGGCGCTTCGGGCTCATCGATATTAAACGAGATCAGACCGTAAATAATACGGTGACGGATGCTTTGGGGAATTTTCCTACATCTGACCGCCGCAACGACGTGCATTTTCGGCCGAAGGTTTGAGGTTGGAGGCGATTGTCTTGGGCTTCGGCCCTCGACCGCCTTTGTTGGGCTTTGAAGGAGGCTTGGCTGAGGGAGGCGGCTGTACGAGGTCTCCGGCAAAGAGGCCGACCTTGATGCCGTCGGCTGAACCCTCGTACAGCCACCATAAGTAGCCGGGTTGCTAAAAGATGGCCACTGCACGCCGGAGTAGACCAGAGAACTGGGGATCGCCAGAAAGCCTAGGGGCCCGGCGTACAGCGCCATCAAACATCGGGCGGAGCGGCCTGTTCCTTCAAGAGAGGTACCTAAGTACAACCGCAGGCTGCTCCGTCCGGTCACCGCGAGTGGTGACGAGGGATAAGATACCGGTGGGGCTGTGGATGCGCTGCCGGGGGATTCTGTTGTCACTGTAGGTAATAGCTACTGACGAGGTAAGGTCGTTAGAATCCGCTCGACTGCGAGTTAATTTACGCTTCGGTTGAGCCACCCAGCGCCTTCCTGGAAGTCGCGCGCCCCATAAATTCGATGCTCGGACCGGGCCACACGATTGATGTTTTTGGACACGCGTTGGCTAAGTAAGCGTTAGACTTGTCTGTTGACGATGTGGTTTCTGGCTTCCAAAAGCGTTTAGATTCACTCATCACCCTTTATGAGAGCAGAATTCATATGCGTCGCCCGAAAACAAAACGGAACATTGCAGCAACACCATATCATCCAAATCCTCTACCACATCGCAGTAATGATCCGAAAGCGGTGGATATTTGGCTTTCTAGGCTTAGCCATTTATCTCAATTCGGACTTTTTGCACTCACGATAGGAGCACTTTATTTTACGGTTATTCCTCTGTACAAAACAGCCGCATTGGAGGAAAGCATCGCTCGTCGTGAGTCAGAGCTCCGAACTTTGAATGAAAAGCTCGAAGTGGCCTCTGTTGCGCTGGATAAGGTAAAGCTTGAGACCTATAAGCGCGACAGAAAAGATTTGCAAGAGCGGATAGTTTTCGCTGCTCCATTTTGCTCAGGTCTCATGACTCCTCCACGTGAACGGAGCTCAATGAAGGACTATCAGTTGGGAGATAATCTGTTAAAGGTCGATGCAGCACAATGTTTACGTGGCGAATTTAAGAAAAGCAAGGCTGAAGAAACTCTTAAGCCTGAAGACTATTCGCATCTTAGAGACGCAGTAGAAGATATCTCAATGAGGCTGTCACAGTTACAAAAACAAGCGTTGCTCGATTTCGATTCAGTCCCAGAGCGGGCAGCTAAAGATCCGTCTATCCTCGCGCCGATGGGGCCAGCCGCCCAAGACGCAGAGCAGCTAACACAACTCATTGAAACGCTTGCACCTGGTATTGTGGATCCTAAAAGAAAGTTTAAAAACGCCGTAGATCGAACTCGTAGTAAAATATCTTTGGATTTTTCTGAGGCTGTTCGAAAAGAAATTCTCAAGCTTTGGAGTATAGAATGGCCAGAAAAAATATAAACTGAGGAAATTTGTACTGAGCAAACGGTATTTATACAAATAAGCTCAGTCATTTCCATAATCCGGCTCGTACTCCATTTCTCGCTCGATCTCTTCGGAGTAATCCTCGGCAAGGTCAGCTTCGTGCAACGCTTCCTCACCCTCAAGGTGTAGTTGGCAAGTAGGGCAGTAAAACTCCATTGGAGAGAAGTACTGATTTACCGTTTCGTAACCAGAGCTGAAGTCTTGATCAACCACTTCCTCATCAGCTCGATCGCCTCCTAAAAAACCGGTGCAGGCGCACGCGGGGCAGATCTGTTGCCAATGATGATCTAAGTAATAGCGAAAGTTGCCGAGGTATGAAACGCTGCTTAAGCTTCTTGCCGCAATCTGAAGTGCCTCCAACTCCTTTTTGGTGTGATCTTTAAAAAACGTCGCCTTCGCATCGGCAATCCTTTGTCGAGTTGCTTGGATTTTAATGTCACGAAGGTGCTTCAGTAACTCCAAAGGAACTAGAGACTCTGCGCCTACCCAGGCTTCCAAATCCAACGCCATGGATATCAAAATAAGCTGTGCGGCGCTCCAGAATTCCCCTTCCCACGCCTCCAACGCCATTCCAGAGAAGGCCGCCTGACCTGAATGAAGTTCCGCATTTCGACGCGCCGATATGCGTCTGCACGCCTCGGCATTGGGAGTGCCAAAATTCGGAACTGTGTGCTTAAGCCGAGCGAAAACAACGTTAGCATCCACCGTCTTCACTACGGTATTGGTATTAAATCCGCACGCTTCAAGAAGGCTGTTTGGGTTGACAGAATCAACAACAAGGCAGGGGTGAATTTTTGCGAGTGATGCCTTTGCTAACAGCTCCAATGCCAAGGCGGCCCACATCTGGAAGACATCATGGTCCGCGCCATCTTTGGCTTTCAGTGCTCGATGTGCGAAAACTCGGGACTTCGCAAAAAGTGCGTCTGCGGACAGCGCCACCGATTCATGCTTGCTCGGTGCGGATTTTGAATGCTTGTCCATTTTTCCCCCATCGTTCATCGTCATTCCATTACCGTCGTGCGAAGAAGGTAGCGGGCACTATCCTGTGTGGCGTTCTCACGTCGATGTAGGCATCGCCAGTTGTCGATTACCGCGATCAATCCAGGCTTCCATATAATTTGATCTGAGATCCAGATGCCTTCGTCTTTTATCGCATCCTGCAAATGCCGAGCGCTTGGGTCCAGAGGTGTCATACAGCCGGGATCATAGCGATAGAAAGGTTGCAGCGGACTGGTGGCCGTTGCGTAGAAACTATGAGCACCATTGCAAACCCTGAAATTTGCTCGCTGCGCCGCCGGATTGTTCAACGCAAGGCTTCGGCGTGCATCCCAGACCTTAGTCGGTGCCGTCTTAACTGCGGCTTGCACACAAGCCAAGACCAAGTAACGGGGAGGAACCGGCCAATGTGCCCCATCGGTATGCCATGGAAATGTCCCAACACCATAGAGAGCACTTAGGGATTTCGGTTTCGCCGCGTTGACGCTAGTGGGTCGGAGGTGATCTACAAATTGTCCGCCCTTGCGGCTAGGCCGAGGTGACCCTAGCTGTTGGGCGATTTGCATCACCTGATCTTGAAGAATATCCACCGTTGAGCCTTGGCCGGAGAAAATAGCCCAACCAACTGAAACCAGCCTTTCCTCGACATCCTCAAGCTGCTCGTCCATCGATGGCTTTCCTGTCGGGACTATCTGAATCAAAGGCGAAAACTGACTAACGAATATAGGTGTCTGTCCGGTCGAGTGTAGAAGTCGTAGCCGAATACGCTGGGTTTATTTTCAGCGGACTACACATAGGTTACTGTCGGCACGCGAGGTAGGGAAACAGGCTGCTGCGTTGGATCTATAGAGCTGACCGGATAGCCATAGCATTCGCCGGTGCTAAGCTGAGGAAAACTACTTCAGCATCGTCACGACCGAGAATTTTTCGCATTGCCGTGTCAGCGTCACTCTCACGGTGAGTGTTTTGAGATCCGATTTTTCACCCACAGAGGAAGAAAAATAATGCCTAGACCGATAATCCCAAACATGAAGTTGTGGCCGCGAAATATGAGCACCAAACAAGGCGGCGGTTTGTCCACATCACAGTACGGGGGGATGTCTACATCTCAGTACGGCGGAATGTCGACTTCACAATATGGCGGTATGTCTAGGTCCCAGTATGGAGGTATGTCTACCTCACAGTACGGAGGTCTATCCACATCACAGTATGGAGGCCTATCAAGGTCTCAGTATGGCGGATTGTCTACCTCGCAGTATGGAGGTCTTTCTACCTCGCAGTACGGCGGACTGTCGACCTCGCTAGGAGGCGGGCTGTCCACCTCCTCAAGTAATGTCTATATGAGCAACATTCCACCCTGGCCAGTATTTGTGCGTGAGCTTGAGGCTCGGGGTTATCAAGCAGAAGCTGATTTTATCCGCAGCCGTCTACCTTCCTTCTTATGGCCCGAAAATTTCTTCGGTTATTACTAGGTGGCGCAAAAATTGAGGATGATGAGTTGTGCCAACCAAACAGGCGATCATCTAATGGTGGTACACAACGTTTAGTGGTGTTGGTGAAACTTCTAGGTCGCTCCGGGGGGGCGGCCTAAATCAAAGTATCCAATATTTTTGTATACCTCCCCAACTGATGCTCACTCCCCCCTCACTATGATTTGCTCGGTATGACAGTGACCTTCGAAGCCCCTAACTCGGTTAACGTTGCATCCAGTCTTCTTAGATAGCTAACCGTAAATCTATCATAGTGCTGTAGTAGGTTTGAGGCGTTCTCTTCGGTGTTGCGCTTAGATTCTAGCGCGTCAAATAACCCTTTGGTTTTTCCGTCTTTAATATCTTCATTAATGATATCTTGCTTTAATATTGCAAATCGAACATGACATTCGATTTGGCCGGAGAGTTTTTCTACATCATAATTCTTGTCGTCTCCCGGCGGCGAGCAAGGATTTGGGGAGGAGTTATTGTTTACAGGGTTGATGTCGATTTCATCGATATGAACCAGTTCATTTGCCATGTTTTTGCCAAAGTAGCGCGACAATTTGAAATGTTCGGCGATCAGTTGCTGACGCCAGCCTCGTTGGAATTGCATGTACTCATGCCACGGCCCTTTAGAAAACTCCCCCCAGCCTTTCTGATCCGTTTCTTTTAATAACTTATCGAGCGCATTGTAGCCATCGTACAACAGACGGCTGGTTTCTTGCGCCGTGGCTTGGGCGCCGTCCAGAAATTTCGCCCTGTCCACTCGCTCATCTTGGTGAGCTTGCTGAAAATTTGTACCGACAAGGGTAAAAGCAGCGGTCAACAGTGAAGCCGCTGCGGTCTGCCACCACGATGAGTCAGCCATCCATTATCGTCCTGTAATGATTCACTGAGGCTAGATATCGGCTGCCGCTTTGGCTTCATGAGACGCTGCCCGCCCTGACTAGCGCAGAGGAAGCTTTGTTAGCTAAAACTGACCAATGTTCTTTCGGTACTTAGTCAACTGATCCTCCCCACCCACCCGAAAAATGTTCGCCAGATAATCCAGCAACACCACCTCATCCCCATTGATCATCTGCCGCACATACGTCGCTGAAAACGGCGTCTCGTACTTGGTAGGGTCACGCGGTTTGTGCGTACCCAACTGATACTCCTTGCCAGTAATGGTCATAGTCGTGACCAGCGGAATCTCATTCACCAGCCCCCCGTTGTTGAACACCTGAACGTTGGAACGGCATTGCAACTGCACGCTCTTGAACGGCGTCACCAGCTTCTTGGCCGCCTCGAAGTACAGGCTGTTCCAAGTGATCTTCCCTTCCAGCTTATCGATGCCATCCGGCAGCTCGATCAGCCCGACCATGCCCAGCCCTTGAAAGTCGCTCGCCACGGTTTTGATGCTGCCCAGGTCTATCTCTTCGCATTTGCCGAAGAAGCTGGTGCCATCGAGGTAGACGTTGGCATTGGAAATACGGTGTGCGCTAAAGCCTGCCATTTATGCAGCTCCCAAGTTGACCAGGTATTGCCCAGTGATTTCGGTTTCGAAGGTGCCGCGTTCAAAGGGCGGCGGTACGGTGAGTTTGTAGTTGAACAGCGCGTGGCCTTGTTCCAGTTCGGTTTGGGGATTGCGGGCCGGGTCGTACCAGCATTCGCCGCCGAGCAAGGCGCCGTCGCCGATGAGTTTGCGCAGGAACAGGTTGACGCTTTCGGTGATGCTGGTGATGAGCGAGGTGGTGAGCGGTTGATCGACGAACTGCAGCGCGCTGTAGCGGATGGATTCGTCGACGACGTCTTTGGTGCGGCGCACGTTTTCGAAGTTGCGCATGTGGGTGACGCTGGGCCAGGCCGCGGTGCGGTTGCCCCACAGGCGCAGGCCGGTGCCGAAGGCGTTGAAGACGGTGGTGATGCCGTTTTCGTTGAGCAGGTTGACTTCGCTGTGTGAGTCATCGACCCGGGCGGTTAGCGGTCGCTCTAGGCCGATGACGACGATCAGTTCCTGGTTGGAGCTGCTCCACCAATAGCCATGGTCGTTGTCGACTTTGGCGCGCAGGCCGGCGGCGCGGATGGACAACGGTTGCAGGCGTTCGCCGTTGACGGCGTCGTGGACTTTGATGTGGGGGAAGCACAATCGAACACGGTCGCTGCTGGTGTTGAAGTTAATGGCGCCCGCTGGCCCGCGGCCGGCCAATACCTGCTGCACGGTGGTGCCGATGGGCGCGTCGATGTAGGCAATGCCGCCGACCTGGCCGGCTGAGGCGCCCAGTTCGGCGGTCACTTCTTTCAAGGTGCTGAAGCCTGGGGCAATGAAGATTTTAGGAAAGAAGCCCAGTTGGTTATAGCTGTCTTGGAAGGCTTTCAGGCCGGTGCGCCGCCCGGCAGCGTTGACGGCGCCGATGATGTCCGTCGCGGTGACTTTGCTGGGATCGGCGTGGGTGTAGTCCACTTTGATCTGGGCATTGGCGGCAATGTTGCCGGTCGGCAGGCGCCTGATGTGGCCTGTGGGCCTGTCGACTTTGTAGTCAGTGCTTTCCAGGTAGGTGACCAATCCGTCGGCGGATTTTATTTGCAGCGTTTGCAGGGCGCCGTGTTCCAGTTGCAATCGATCGTTGGAGGCAAACTGTTTGTCTTGCTCGGCCACGGTGGTGCTGTGGATGGTGGGATCGAGCACGTTGACGACCAGTACCGTGCCGGCGCCGAAGTCGAAGACGCCTTGCAGGGCTTCGGGGATGGAGAAGCCTGTCATGTGTGGGCCGAACTGGGTGGCGTGGGTGTCGTTAAGGCATAGGGTCAGTTCGTTGATGGGGCCGGTGGGCGCCGTACCGATCACGGCGATGACGGCGGATTTGACCACGCGGATGGATCTGGGGCCGCGTTCGACTTCGGTGGTTTCGATGCCGTGCAAGTAGTTAGCGGGCATGGGTTATTCCTTAGCGGCGGATATTGATTGTGTTGCTGCCTTTACGGGCAAGCCCATCGGCAGAGGGTTGGCGTATAGCGGATGCAAGTGTTTGAGGGCCAATAGGACGCGGGTGTATTCGTGATCGGCCGGCATGCTGACCGGTTGGCCTGGGTGCAGGAGGACTTCGAGGCGTTCGCCGGTTTTGCCGACGCGTAGAGAGGCGCAACTGGGTGGCCCAGCGTAGCGGTACGTGGTGAGTTTCATGGGTGCTCCTGGAATTGGGCTAAGGTCAGTCGCGGTCCGTTTTCGGCGACAAGGGTTTGCAGGTGTGGGGTGCGGGTGGTGAAGTCTTGGGCGTACTGCCAGACGCCGCTTTGGTGGCCGATAAAATGTTCGGACACGGGACGACAGGCTTGGTCGGCGTGCGGCGGGTACCAGCCGGTGAGGCAGGCGCGGGTGCGGTCAAGGTGACTGACGATGCCGTCTTTGCCATTGAGTTGGCGGAACACCAACGTGAGGCGCAGTACCAGGTGACGCGCTTGGAAACAGGCGTCGGTGCTTTCTGACTGGCCGAACGTGGATTTGCCGTAGGTGAGCAAGACGGCGCCGCGGGGATGGTTGAGTCGGTATTGCAACGGGTTTTCGGGGAACAGCTCGATCATCAGTTCGCTGCTGAGGTTGGCTTGTAGCCGGGCGAGCATGGCGTCGAGCAGTTGTTCGGTTGGGGTTTTGGGCGGGGTCATTAATAACGGCTCCACTGTTCGGCGCCGAATTGTTGTGGGCGAGCGCGCACGCGGATTTCGCCCGGCTCTGGCACGACTTGACCGGTGGGTGTGCCGAGGGTGATGACGCCGTCGCGGATGTTTTCCAGCAGCTTGAGGGTGTCTTTGCGGCTGTCCTTCACGGCGTCGGGCAAGGCGCCCTCGGGGCGGCGTTGGTAGAGCCAGTGCCGGGCCAGGTAGACCACGGCATCGCGCAGGACGGTGGGCACCGGGTCGAGCGGCAGTTGATAGCGGCCGCGCAGGTAGCCGTCGACCAGTTCCTGGGCCTGACGCACGCCGTCGTCGATGACGCTTTCGTTCGGCGCGGTGGCGGCCGGGTCGTCGTTGGAGAGCTGGGTGAGCGTCATCAGGGGGATGGCGTTGCCGAGGTCGGCGCGGGTGCAGTAGCGCATGGCTCAGCCCGCCTTCAGTTCGACGAGGGCTTCGGGAAACAAGCACATGGCCAAGGGGTTGGCCTGGGCTTCCAGGTCCCAGCCTTTGCCCATCTTGCGCGGCTCGGCTTTGCTGTAGAACGCCTGGCCCAAGGTGTTGACGGTCTCGTTGTAGTTGGCCGGGGCGTTGAACAGGCGGAACACACCGCGGGCGACGGGAAAGACCTGGGCGATGTCGGCCGGGATGAAGCGTTGGCCGCTGACGGTGACGTCGTATTCGATGTACTCGATGCCGCCGAAGGTGAAGCCCGAGCGCATGTCACCGCCGAGACGATCTTGGGCCGCCTGGTAGTGGGCGAAGGCTTCTTTGACCTTGGCGTGGTCGGTGAAGGCGTCGAACCAGTCTGGCCCACAAAAAGCGCGAAAGCCGGTGACCATGACGCCGCCGAGTTTGGATTCGGCGTGGCGCTTGGCGTCGAGGCAGGCTTTGCGCACGTTGGTGTCGGGGTTGCTGAGGGCGACGGTGACCTTCTTTTGTTTGACGTTGAATTCGTCGAACAGGTTGGTCAGCAGCGAGCCGTCGGCGTCCAGCAGTTGGCCGCGCAATGCGCCGACGCGCTGGAATTCGCGGGTGGCTTCAATGCTGTTTTTCAGTTCTTGCAGGTGGTCGTTGACGACGGTGACAACGGGCGCGGTGGCGCTTTCCTGGCCGAAGGCGGCGATGCCTTGTAGCTGGCTGGGCAGGATGGAGCTGCTGACCGGCAGGTGCAGGGTTTCGAAGGTACGGCGTTTGCGTTTGCGGCCTTCGAGCGGCGCCGGGTCGTCGTTGCGTGAGGTGTTGGGCACGAGCACCAAGCGGCCTTCGCGTTCGTCGATGATGACGCTGGTGCTGGTGACGCCTTTTTCATCGAACAGGCCCATGGCGCCGACCTTGCCGGGGATGGCCGGGAGTTTGTTTACGGCGGCGGTGAGGTTGGCGACGCTGAACAGGTCTGGCAGGTTCATGGCTGGCTCCGGTTAGAGGGTGGCGCGGGCGACGATGCCCAGGGCGTTGAGTTCGTCGAGGGCGACGGCTTGCTGGGCTGGGGTGATGCCGACGGGCCAGACCAAGTGCGCTATGGCAAGGACGGCGCCGCGGGCGATGACCACGCC
Organism: Pseudomonas sp. Soil_N_39; assembly: GCF_057655955.1. Taxonomy (NCBI): domain Bacteria; kingdom Pseudomonadati; phylum Pseudomonadota; class Gammaproteobacteria; order Pseudomonadales; family Pseudomonadaceae; genus Pseudomonas; species Pseudomonas sp. Soil_N_39. The sequence goes on along the minus strand of NZ_JBDGLI010000004.1, from coordinate 140,772 downwards.
GGGTTGATCGCCAGCCGTGGCGTCTACGCGCTCGGCCAGAACGGCGGCGGCTTTTTTTGCGGCGCCGTTGCCAGCAGGATCGAGGGCTTGGTATTTGCCGGCGACTTTGGCGAGTACCTGACCGAGTGGGTAGTCGGTGCCGGCGAGCATGGTGACGTTGCTTTTGGTCCAGCCGGGGCTGACTTGGAGCAGCAGTAAGTCGCCCAGGTCTTTGGGTTGGTTGAAGGTGGCCATGGGGGTTCCTAGCGTTGGGCGCGGGCGGCGGCATCGGCGAGTAAAGGATTGGTGGGGGCGGCATTGGGTTGGCCGGTGCGGGCCTTGGTGGCGACTTCGGTGAAGCTGACGGGGTTGGTCAGGTCGTTGAAGAGGGTTTTGAGGCCGACGCTTAGGGGCTGGCGTTGGTCGCCCTCGCCGAACTCCAAGGGGGTTGTGCCGGATTGCACGGCGTCGAGGGCGGCAATGACGATTGGGGCGTGCAGCGGCTTCATGCCGGCGGCGACCAGTTGTTCGGCGTAGGCGACACTGGCGCTGTGGAGGGTTTGTTGGGCGGTGATACGGGCGGCGTTTTCGCGTTGGGCGAGTTCGGCTTTTAGGCGTTTGTTCTCTGCTTCTAATGCAGCGGCGCAGGACGTGGGTTGTAGGCCGCCTTCGCTGAATTCGATGATGCCGGGTTCACCTTCGGCCAGTTCGATGGGGCGCAGGCCTTTGACGGCTGGCGGTTGGGCGCCGAGGAAGCCGACGTGGCGCAGGTAGTAGACGCCGGGCGCGGGGTTGTTGGCTGCGGTTGGGTGGTAGAAGGACGCGGAGATTTTTTTGTAGCTGCCCTTGGCGATTTGCTCGGCGAAGGAGGCGTCGATTTGTTGGGGTTCGGCGATGAGGCCGTGGGCGGTGGCGGACAGGGATTTGACCCAGCCTGCGGCCGGGGCGTCGTGTTGTGGGTGGCCAATGACCAGGGGGGCTTCGTGGAGCGACGGGTTGTAGGCGGTGACGGTGGCGGCCAGGTCGGCTTCGGTGAAGTTGTAGGTGGTGCCGCATTGGGCAGTGTGGGTGCCGGGTTTGAAGATGTGGAGTGGGTTCATGGGGCTGCGCCGTTGGGAGATGGTGTGCGCAGTTTTAGGTGTTTGGCGGATTGGGGCTTTTAATCAGATTTAGAGAAGACTGGATGGGGCAGCTTGTAGACGTGTCGAGTTGGTGTGCAACGTCACGAATGAAAGGTTAGACGGTCATCAGGGCAGTTAGATTTTCAGGCAATCGAAGTTGATCTGCGATGGTGAGGTGAACCATTGATGCCCAACACGGCTAGGGGTCTTTATAAAACGTTTACGCCTAGTTTTTTGTTTTATCGTGAGTCGAGGCATGGTGGGTGGCTAATCGCACCTGGCACGAGCTTCTGCAATCGACCCCAAAGAGAGCGGAGACTAGCATTGGTCAGTGATCTCTTTGTGTGTCCGTCTAGAGGTTTCATTCACCGTGTAATTTGACTGAGCATCGTAAGGAAGGGGCATGGCACTAGTGCACTCAACGCCACCAAAGGTAACGAGTGTTGTGCCTCAGGACGCCTTGGCCATTCCATAAGGAGGGGCACAGCGAATGGCGCAGCGTCCAGTTTGCCATTGATTTACCAAGACAACGGTTGCCGCCGTTACCATGGTTTAGAACGCCTCGATCTGTCAGCCAGAACTACGTCTGCTCGTCATCAAAAAGGTAACGTTTGAGATATTCCCCGTGCTCCTCAGAAACGACTGAATAACGGTTGTCATCAATTAGCCATCCGGAAACAGGCGGAAGCTTCGCCCACGGCGGCGGTTCAACCGGTTCACTCCCGAACGATTTGGTGAAATACACGCTCCGGCCATCCACGACTTTTACCGTAGCGATTTTATGCACTTTCGCATATTTCAGGGCGCCGGATTGAAAACCAGACGTCGTGAATACAGCGCACTTCTGAGCTCCCACTGAATGCATTTTGTCGTAAAGGGCTTGGAGCGTCTCCCGTTTCACTGGATTCTTGTAGTGTTTACACTCAACAAGGACCAAAAACTCCATCCCCAGGTAAGCGAATCGAGCTGATACGTCGATTTCGTAGTCACCGTCTACGCCAGGGATAACCTCTCGGTGCTCCGATCGATAGTCGAGAAGCGAGTTCCCCATCGCATCGAGCATGGAGCGTACATGTCGCTCAAATTCGATGGGGGTAAGCGTTAATTGAGGGTATCTTTCGTCCATTGACATCCTCCCTAGCGGTTGCAGACTCGTAAATTCAGGGGATCTTGATCGTAATCCAAGTGTGTAACCCTCTTATTTTAGAAGTCCCATGGAGCAGCCCTTTACAACTTCGACCAGCTCCCTGCCGAATTCTTTGTGCGAGCTGGAAAAGTCATTTAAAGTTAATGGGTCATTATTCGAAAAAGAACTCGAAACAATTCGACCATCTTTTAGTGTGGCCCGGAATACACTTTCGTCCACCTTTCCTGGATTTATGATTTTATAAACCTCGTATTCAATTCCTAGAATATTGCATGCCAAACTTTCCCGGTGATGCTGTTCGCCAAAGGCGAGCATTACGAAGTAATCTTCTACCGAATCGTATGAGCTCTCAATCCATTCGGCAGCACTGATCTTTGATTTTATACCGTCCCAAGCTAACTGGCCTAAATATACGATTGTCTGCCTCTCGCCTGAAAGTACTAATTGGAAGCCCGGTTGGTATCTGAAATCATTTTCACCGAAGATTTTAGCCAGCCCAATCAATATATTTACGGGATTGTAGAGGTGAATTGATATTGTCGGGCCGGATGAGTCAGCTTCTACCTCCCTTATCAACGCCTCAAAAAAGGATACCCATTTTTCGCTTCCCATGAGAATCAAAAAAATATCGTTTTTAAATTTATTCCAGCTGGGTGGATATTTAGGGGACGAGGTGCCATAAAGATAATAAGTAGCACCTCCTTCTGCTTTTGTGAATTCAGATATAAGCTGGTCATCAGGCAGCAGATCAATATTTTTTTGGTAGCGTCCGCTTCGCGCAGCCACTGCAATTGACCAGCCCAACTCGTCCATCAGCTTGAGCTTTTCAGGATAACCGATTTCTACAGTATCGTGACCGCTAATATTGTCCATCAACGCGCAAAGAAAGTTCTCATCAAGATCATCCAAATCTTCATCCCATGCTAACGATTGCATTATCAGCTTGGACTCTTCGGTTTCTGGGTTTGAGATCGGCGAAGAGAAACCAAAATATATGCCGTGAGGATAAATGATTTCACTGTCACTTCCCTTATAGTCCGCTACCAGGATTACAAAGTCTGATAATTGCGACTGCAGTGCAGCACTTACAACAATATCAACCCCTTTGTTTCTTTTTGCTACGCTCTTATATAATATAAGGCTTTGCTGCCTACTGATAGATAGTCCGCTCTCTAAATGAACTGGAGAGAATTTAGTGCAGCTGACGACCTCGCCGGTATTAGTCGCTGAAATGACGTATCCAGCCGTCGGAACTTCGCATGTGTTCTGGTATTCAGAAAATGGGACCGCTAGCTCTTTCCATTCGGTTGAGATTAATAGAGCTCGAATTTTTTCAGCAGGAACCCCTAAGGAGGATCGAAGCAACGCTACATATTTTGTTAGCTCATGTAAGGCGGCCCTCGCTGCTTGATCACTTCTTTTGATTTCTATAATTACGTAGTGGCCGAGGCTGTCCTTTGCAAGGATGTCTATGCTCCCGCCCGAGCCGAGGCTGTTGGGTAACCTATATTCTTTACGAATAAGAATTAGATCTGATTCGATTGTGTTTAGGTTGATCGCCAGGAAATCCCTGATTCGTTCCTCAAGTCTGTTCACTATTTTTTCTCTATTGGGGGCTTGAGTAATTGTAAAAATTATCGATAGTAGAGTGTTTGTTTTGAATCTCGATGCCAAAAAAAGCGTTGGCATACTTGAAAATGTCCTCTTGCCCAAGCATCAGGAGTCGTTCGCTTGTGTTACGAACCTCCCATAATTGCCTTAATATCTCTAACCACCTTTCCTACATCTACTTCGGTGGAAGATGAACCGACGCTTGCCTCAAACACGGTTGTGGCCCTGTCTGCGGCCCGCTGACCTTTTCCAGAATCGCCAGTAGCTTGGGAGACCGACGCTGCCGTGGCAGCGTTGACAATCTCTTTTCGCTGCTCAAGCGATGCATTCGCAGGCGTGGCTTGGGTGATCGCGTCCGCTGTTGCCTTCACTGCCGTTTGGTTACCGTTGGTTGCAACTGATGTTGCCGCTGCGCCTGACGCGACAGCCGTCGCCGTAGTGGTATTCGTCACGTTAGGATTGGTGCTCTGGAGAATGTTAGGGGTTGCGTCGCTGCTCCCTAGCTCCACCACTGGGCCCAAAGGTTTTTCATTGGGCCCAACAACACCTTTTGTTAGATTTAATTCTTGTGCAATGAGTACCGCCGCCATTTCGGCAGCCTTGTTGATCATTCTTGTATAGTCGGCAGGCGAGATGGTATTTTCATTTGCATAGGCCATGCATAAGCCTGATGCCATTGCCTCATAAAGCATCATCCCCTGCGTTTTCTGCGCGACGTTCACGACTGTTTTTGCTGCGCTTTCCGCGAAGTTATTGCTCACTTGTGGCTGGGTTCCCCCTGCTTTCACCGCAGCCGTAAGGCTATTGCTCAGCGACGCCCCCACATTCTCCGCCACACCTGCTGGCGGTTCTCCACAGGTGCGGTTAGTGGTGTTATTTACGACAAATATTCGGCGATCGGCGGTAGTCGTGACGGTGACGAATTTAGCTTTGTGGTCGATGACTGTGACAATTGCAGGGTCGGTCATGCGGTCGGTGACGCAACCAGTGGTGGCAAGGACTGCTGCTACAAGCAATGGGGCTCTCATGGGGCTTCTCCTTGATGGCTTTTTGCTTCCATTTGGTGAGAGTAGAACATATTCCAGAACCTGCATTCTCAATGTGGTGTCCTAGAAACACCCGTACCGAGTGAGAGGCGATGGAGCCCTACGTAGCGGTTTCCAAATGTGCTAATGCTAAATTGGGAATGGTCACGTCAGCTTCGGGTCGCAGTTACCTTACTCTTGGCTGGGAAGACTTCCCCCTTTACTGTCTCAGCTTCACGGGATGTGGCGTGGCTAATAGTTGTCTTCGTCGAAGCGCTATCGACCCGAAGCGGTGATTGGAGAGGACCGTTACCGCTTAGAAACGGATGGCGCCTTGAGAAGTGGTTTCGATTAACAGCTAGTAGTCAGACTATCGCTACGCCACGCTCTAATACTTTTTAAGAACGCTAAGCAACTTGAGGTATCTCTCCGCAATGAATCCAGCTAAGATCCCAATTGATGTTGAACAGTCAATACCCATTGAATATAGAGAGTTCTTATGGCTAGATGTTATTTTCCCGGCTGTGAAAGTCATGCAAACACCAAAGAGCATATTCCGCCACAGTCATTTTTTCCAGACTCTAAAAAAGTAAACCTAATGACGGTAAAGTCATGCAAGGTGCACAATAATGAAAAAACAAAGGATGACATATATGCCCTTGCCAATATTTGTGTGAACTGCATATCCGATGAGCCAAGCAATGCAGCAGAGGTTTTTGAATCCAGCGTTAAGCCTCAATTGATGCATAACAATCAAACATTATTCAATAAAATATTCAAGGATCTAACCAAGCAACCTCGTGGGTATCGATTTTCGGTTGATTCTGAGAGACTAAATTCTTTCTTTGACTGCCTTACTCACGGCGTTCTATATAAAAAGACAAAGAAAAAAATCAACCCCGAAAGCTATAGAGTGCAACATCTTTATATGAATCTTGACGAACAAAGCTCCGACGGCTCCCATGAGTATTTAAAGGCAATGAAGGGGTACTGGAAAACCCACCTCTTGAGCGGAGGGCCCATTGAGGAAGTCTTGAACTTCAGAATTAAAGATGTTAAAGGGTACAGTCATGATATTTATAAAGTTAAAATCATGGGCACTGATTTTTTAAGTTCTGCAGAGCCAGATGAGTTTCAATCGTCCATTTCAGTAATTCATGAGTTTTACGGCCACTTCGTTGTGGTTTCAGCCCTGACACGAGTTGCAAATTTTGAGAATACCCCCGTATCCATACGGCCTGTATTTACCTAATAAACTACATCTTTGAAAGGGCGGCATTTACGCCGCCCGATTTAGAGCTCAGCCCTTTTGGCCGCTCACCGTTGTACCCTTGGGCCTTAGTTTGCTTTTGCCACAAACTCAAAAACGTACTCGCCTACTTTTAGATTTGAGCTAGAGTTCAAATGAAGATTGCATCCACGCATGCTGGGCGTCCCAGGCTTAGCTGATATTATAGATGAATCATCATATGGAGAGAGCACAAGCGTTGCGGATACAACAGGAATGGATTGAAAAGATGGATTGAATTTAATCCCTGCGGTCGCAATTCTGGTAGGTCTTAAAACTTGTATTCTTACCATGCCGCTCTGCTCAAACTCGTCTGAGCTAGTTGTTTCTTGATAATACTTCATTGCAGGTGCGTCGGCATCAATATTTGGAAATAGCGACTTTATCTGACTTTCTCTTATCCCGCGCCCCAACTCGTCAAGCTGGTTTTTTAGAGCGGAAACCTCTTGAAGAAGTTGTTGCGTGTCTTCCACTCCGGCATTTTGGATTGACTGCTCCAACTCGCTCAGCCGTTCATATACTTCACGCTTACTCTCGGCTACCTGCCCATCTCCGCCGCCGCTATCTATCCAGTAACTAACGGCACGCTGAACGATTTCAGTTATATTTACCTGTACACCAGCGACGAGTGTTTCTATCTTTGTAACCGTTTCATTTGTCTTGTCGGATGCCTGCGTTGACTTAACATAAAACTGCCATGAAAGCCAAGCCATAAAAACTGAAAGTATAAGCGCAGCAATTGCCAAGCCGAATGAAATAAGAGAAAACATGTCCAACTCATATCGAGGACTTGCTCCACTCACTGTTTCGGCTGCGCAGATCGTTGGGGTTAATACGCCGAATACCACACTTTGATACTTAAGAAACATCTGCATTCCTTCGCTTGCATGACCAAGCCATATTGTGAGAATAAAATTTGGATAATCACCCGGAGAGTGAATGTTTCTCCGCTTCCACTTAGCAGCCCTTCTTTTTACACCGAGGCAAGTCGGCGACGTTTTTGATCTGACCATGCTCCATTGCAAATCGAATAGAAGCATATAGCCATTACCGATGCCAAAGCTAGTAGAAATGGTCTAGCAGAGCGTACTGCCGGCTTTTGGCTGTGGCCAGCCCTCATGAGCCCGTACCCGGTGGTGGTGCATCTGAGTCGGATCGCATCATCTCAGCTGTCGGTCCTGTTCCTTGCCGATGGATAAGATCCGATCTCCCAAGGCGATAAGGTTTAAGCGTACGTGGACGTTTACAAGTTGCACATCAAGCCTTCAATGGCTAAGCCTATGCAACGTTATCGAACAATCTCGGTAGCGAATTTCAAATGGTCCAGCGCTAAATCGAGGATGGCTTTTTCCGCTTCAGGCTGCGGGTTGCCTTCAGCATCCATGGGCAAATACGGCCGCCCCGGAATATCACCCCACAGTTGCGGAAAGTCAGCTTGATTACCTCCGAACTGCATCATCGCCGCATAAGGTTTGTTAGTGCCCACCAGCGCCGAGCTGTCAGAAGCCTGAGTGATAATTGAGGCAGCCAAACCGGCGGCGCTGACTTGCAGCATCTTTCCAGGCCAGTGGCCAGTTTCGGCTCGGCGTCCAATGGTCACGTCGGAGAGTTCGTGCCACTGGGGCCGGCCTTCATGTTCGAAGTTTTCCTCGGTTTGACTGGCAAGTTCGGCGGCTAGGCTGTGCATCAGCGGTGTTAGGTCGCCGATGGTCTGCTCCACTTTGCTAAGGGTTTGCTGCAGGTGTTGGTGGTCTAGTTCGATGATGAACATGGGATGCCTTCCATTTTGGTTTGCGGTGGGTCAGGAAGTATTGGTTGGGCTGGGTTTGGGGCTGCTGTGCAGCCCAGCGGGAGCAAGCTCCCTCGCCACGGGAACGTGTGTTAATTCAGGCCGGTGCCGGGTGCGTGGTTGAAGCCTGGGTCGGTACGGAATGTGATGCTGTTGCCCTGGGCGTTGATGATTCGGATGCCTCCTACGGTTGCTGTTCTGATTCCCCCGGTGCGTTTGTTGGTGCCGGTCTCGACGGTTTCGGTGAAAGTCTTCCCCTGGCTGGAGATGACGGTAAGGCCACGGCGTTTGACGGCGGCTTCGCTCAGGGCGATGACGCGGCAGCGGCAGTTAAATCCGTTGGGCGGAAAGATGGTTGACCAGATGGGGTCGTCGTGGCGAAAGACCTGGCCGTGCATGGCGCGGTGGCTGCTGCGGGTTTTGCCGTCGAGGACGGCGATGTACATCCAGTACGGGTGGGTCTCGGTGGTCTGTTCCATGGCAGCTTTGCGGCCAGCCATGTAGGCGCTTTGCAGGTTGGTCTGGTAGATGGTTTTGAGCCGACGCGGGCTGCCCAATTGGACGGTTTCGGCGGTGCCTTGGCTATCGACGATGACTTGCCGGCCCCACCAGCCTTGGGCTTGTAGGACGGGTTTGAGGTTGGCGGTGAATTGCTGGAGGGTTTGGCCTTGTTGGAGGGCGCTTTCCAGGGCGGCGCGGATGTCGGTGAGCAGGTCCAGGCGCATGGCTTTGGCGACGGTGAACGCGTGGTCGTGGGCCTGGTCGAGGATGTCTTGCCAATGCCAAGTGATGGTGTAGCCCTTGGCTTTCAGGTAGGCGATGGCGTTGGCGGGTTCGAGGCCGAAGATGACCTTGAGGTCCGCAGGGTCGAGCTGCTTTGCGGGACTGCCCATGTCAGTCTTCCCGGTCTGCGGTGGTGCTTAGGCGGCCCCAGGTGTTGGCCATGAACATCAGGTTGGCGAGGTTTTCAGTCAGTTGGTTTAAGGGCTCGGATGGCAGGCTATCGATGGCCTGATCGAGGGCTGCTTGATCCGGCGCCCGGTGTTGTGTGTTCTCGGCAAATGCGGGTTTGTCGCCCTGGGGCGGTGTTTGTTGTAGGTCACCATCCTGCAGGTTGTAGGTGCGCTGCCAATAGGCGTTGGTGAACTTTACCCCGGACTCGGTCAGTGCTTTGTCGCGCTGGGCCAGGGATTTGTCGATTTCTTCTTGTTGCCACAGCGCGTAGCGCGGTGCGACGACGTGTGGGCCGAAGTTGAGGTCTACGACGTGGCGGATGCAGGCGTTGAGCGCGCTGGCAACGATGGCGGCGTCGCCGTCGCGGATGTCTTGGGTGACTTCGGCACCGGCCGCGGCGCTGGCGTGGTTGGTGTCTTTTTCGGTGGTCTGGTTTTGCCCGAGCATGGCGACGTTGATTTCGCTGCGGCAGTATTCGAGCAGTTGGCGGTAGACGTCGGCGCTGCCGGCTTTGCCGGCAGCTTCGATGATTTGCACGCTGGCGTCGTCGGGGATGGCGGCGACGGCGTCTTGGACCATGGCTTCGAGGCTGTCGAGCAGCAGTTCGGTTTCGCCGTCGGTGGCGCCGCGTGGGTGTTGGCCGATGACCCAGGGGCTGCCGTACTTTTCGGTGAACTGTACCCAGAACTTGAGGCCGCCTTTCATGAAGGTGGCCGGCCAGAAGCACATGCTCAGGTCTGGGAAACCGTAGGGGTTGGCGTAGGTCGCGTCTTGGCGAGCCACGACGAAGCGTTGCGGGTCGCAGAGCTCGCCGTCTGGGCCGGTGTCTTTGGCGCGAAAGCGCAGCGCGTTGTCTTTGTCGTAGAAGAACCATTCAGCCGGCTTGCCGAGCAGGTCTTGCGGTACCCAGTGCCTGCCCTGGGGCTGCCATAGCAGTTCGATGGGCTGGTAGCCGAACAAGGGGGCGTCGAGCATTTCGCGGATGATGCGGTCCAGGTCGAGGTCGGCGAGCCAATCGGTGATGAAGCGTTCAACGTTACGAGTGGTTTGTTCGCGTTGCAGGCCTCGCTCCAGTGACAGGACCGCGGCCTTGCGGCGGCGGATGTTGCCGCCGACAAGGGCTGAGCTGCGCAGGTCGCGGTAAATGGCGATGTCTTTGCCTTGGGCTTTGAGGATGGGATCGGGGTTGGGCAAGTGGCTGGTGAAGTCGCTGGCCTGTGTGCGACCACGGGTGGCTATTTGCTGTTTGAGCGAGGGCCTGCGCTTGGCCTCTGCGAAGCTTATGAACTCGGTGGGGCTGACCCATAGGCCGGTTGTGTTCATGCGTACCCCTGGGTGAGGTGTTGGCCCTGGCGCGGGCGCCGTGATTTGACGGTGACCGGGCCGCTGGCGACTTCCAGCGTGGCGAAGTTCGCCAGCGCGCCGGCACCGGCAAAGTCGCCGTGGCGGTAGAGGTCGGGGTCTTTGAGGTCTTGTTTGCGGGCTTTGACGATCATGGGGATGCCGTCGACGGTTTCGATGGCGCGGATGTCTTGGTGCAGCGAGTCGTCCCTGGGCAGCGTGAGGGTCGCGTCTTCGAACAGTTGAACGAATTTGGGCATCCAGGCGCCGTACCAGGCGCGAGTGATTTTGACTTGTTGGATGCGGTTGTGGCCGAACGCGTCGGCGGTGTCTTCGGCGAGTGTTTCGCCGCTGCCGGTGGCGTCCAGGGCCGCGCCGACGAAACGCGGCAGTCGGCGCAGGATGTAGAACAGGATCTGCTGTTGTTGCCGGGTGGGCACTTTGTGCATTTCCACGACGAACGGGACGTCGCGATGTCGTGCATGGTCAACGGACATCGGGCAGATGATGGAGAAGTCGCGGTGCCGGGCGTAGTCCATGCCTAGGAAGTGGCGGTGCTCGGGGCTGAGCGGTTGCAGTAGTGGCGCCAGGTAGCGCTCGATCCAGTCGTCGACGTAGGCCTCGCGCCGGTAGACCGGCTGTTGGGTGAAATCATCATCCAGGGCCAGGCGTAGAACGGTGCGACCGGGGCGCATGGCTTCTTCGATCCAGACGCCGGGGATGCAGACGCCGTTGCCGTCGCGGGGGATGGCGTCGAGTTCTTCGCGCATTTGTGCTTTGCGCGGGCCGTAGGCGTTGCGGATTTGTTTGTACCAGGCCTCTTTGTCTTCGGCCGTGGCGACCTTGCCGGCCATGAAGCAGACCCGTTCAAACAGGCCGTTGGCGACGGCGTCGTCGAAGGTGGCGCGAAAGACCTGGGCGCTGCTGCCGTAGCGCTGGTCGCGGATGTCGCTGACCATTTGGTTGAAGGCGTTGGCTTTGCCGTTGTGGGTGCTGATGATGACGATCCGGCCGCCCCAGATCAGCAGCGCGGTGGCGGCATCGAGCACGGCAGAGACGTCGCGGTGGAAGGCGGCCTCGTCGATGATGACTTTGCCTTGCAGGCCGCGAACGCCGGCCGGGTTGCTGGAAAGCGCGACGATTTTGAAGCCCGAGGCGTAGCGGATGCGGTAGGCGTTGATGTGGCGGGTGTTGCCGGCGTCGTCTTGGTCCTGGAAGAGGAATTCTTCGATCTGGCTGACGCCGGAGGCTTGGGCTTCGGCGATGACGCGGCTGAATTTGGCGCAGTAGCCGATGAACTCCAGGCCCTTTTCTTTGGTGTCGCCGATGTAGAAGCAGTCCATGCCGCCGGCCACTTTTTGCGAGGCGGCGGTGATGACGCAGTCCAGTGCTTCGGCGAAGGTGATGCCAGTGCGGCGGCCTTTTTCACAGAGTTTGATGTGGGCGTCGATGGCCAGCCATTGGGATTGGTGCGCCATGAGGATGCCTTCGGCCAGCGGGTTGTAGCCTTCGGGGATCTCGCGGACGCTGGGCGGCAGTTCGTCCCATTCGATGACGCGCAGTGTGCTGGAGGACGGTTTCATGGTTTGACGCCGAGGAACTTCTGGCGCCAGAACCGGGCTTGGTCTTCGGTCATGCCTTGGGCTTTGACGGCGTTGTCGAGTTCGGCGGCTTGCTCTTGGAGCAGGCGTTCACGGGTGGCTTTTTCGATGGCTTGGCGTTCTTTGACGCTGAGGGTGCGGGCTTCCATGGTGGCTTTGGCGGCGCGGGCCAGCGCGGAGACTTCGGCGATGGTGACGTCGTCTTTTTCGTGGGCGCCCATGGCGGCTTGGTAGGTCAGGGTTGAGATGGCTTCGACGAGTAAGGCGCCGGTTTTGTCGGTGGCGTCTTCACCGAAGGCGCCGACGAAGGCTTCGGCCATTTCGCGTTGCTGGCGGGCCTTGTCGATGAGTTCGTCGAAGCCGACTTTGAAGCGGCCCAGGGCGCTGCGGCTGGGGGGCTTTTCGTTGGGGAAGCGCCGTTGGATGTCGGCGAGCATGTCGTCGAGGGTCAGACGGTCTTCGCGCAGGAGCTTTTGTAGGTAGGCCTTGACGATGGGCGGCAAGCGGTTGATGGAGGATTTGCCAGCCATGGTCAGGCCCCCGGGCGTTTGATGCCGGGCACGCGGGCGCGACCGGCGGCGATGTCTTGGCCGCGTTCGGTGAGGGTCGCGACCAGTACCGGGCCGATGTCAGCGAGGGTGACGGCGCCCTGTTCGGTGAGCCAGTGCAGTTCGGTTTTGATTTGGTCGCGGCTGGCGGTGTGGCCGAAGTTGTCGAGGGCGGTGTTGAGGACGGAGCTGTTGGCGCGGTAGCCAGGCATTTCAACCAGCAGCCGCAGGATGACCAGGCGCATGTCGTGGCGCAGGTAGTCGGCGTAGAGGGTCATGTTTTTTCTCGCAGCAGGTAGTCGTTGATGCGGTCCAGGGATCGGGCCAAGGGGCTGAGGGCGTCTTTGACGCCGGAGAGTTCGGCGCGGATGGCTTTCATGTCTCCCAAAAGGTCGGTAACCGCCGACGGGTCTGGCAGGTGCCGGACGTGTTCTTCGAGGGCGACGATGCGGGTGCGCAGTTCGAGCAGTTCTTGGGTGCTGGCGGTTTGGCGTTTGGTGATCCAGGTGTAGAGGGCGAGTACGGTCAGGACCAGCCACTGGACGGTTTGGAAGCCGAAGTTGAGTTCGTTGAGGTTCATTCAAGGCTCCGGGTCTGAGACGGTGGCTTAGCGCTGTGGCGGTCGGTCTGGGCCTTGTTTGATCAGGCGTGCGACGAACAGGAGGATGGCCAGTGCGCTGTTGAGGGTGGCGTAGGCGTTGGGTGACAGCTGGAGTTGCCAGAGCGGCAATAGGTCCAGTTGGGCGAACGCTACCAGGGCGATGACTAAGCTGATTTGGAGGCTGTAGAGTCTGTAGCCTTGGCGCCAATCGGTGATCAGTCTCATGCCGCCGCCCCCTTGAATTTGCCGTGGACGATGCCGCGTTCGATGCCGGCCAGTGCTAGGCCGTCGGCGATGATGGTGTCGCCGTACCAGCGGCCGCCTGGTAATGGGCCCGCGCCGTTTTCGTGGCGGATGATGACGGTGACCAGGGCGCGCATGATTTCGAAGTCGTAGACGTCGACGCTGGCTACGTCGGGGTCCAGGCCCAGGGCGCGCGCGACGCTGATGACGTAGGCGTCGGTGTTGTTTTCTGAGGGGGGCGCCCAGCGTTCGATGATTTCGCGCACGGTGTCGATGGGGCTGCCGTCGGCGGCGTGGCGTTTGTCTTGGTAGGTGATGAGGACGCGGGCGATGGCGCGGACGCCCCAGCGTGGGTCGATGAATTGGACGTATTGGTTGTCGCTCTGGTTGGGGGCTGTGCCTTGCCAGCGGATGCCTTGGGTGTGGCGGATGTTGCCGGGGTTGTAGTTGCGGATGCCGCGGGGGTGTTCGGGTCGCATGGGGGTTGCCTCCAGTCGTGGCGCCCCTGGGGTTTGGGGCGCTGGATGTGCTCACGCCGCTATGGTGGGCGGCGTGGGCTGGAGGGGCTTTTAATCGGGTTTAGGGAGAACTATTAACCGAGCAAATATCCCGAGGCGCGGATAATAAGTAGCAATGGCCATAGGCTCTACGTAATCCAGCGTCTGTCCGATGACTTGTATGGGACGTGCTCTGCCGGTTTTGACCACGAAGAGTGATGGTCAAATCCAATGCATATGATCGATCAGGTCGAATGCAAACGGGTCGTCAACGCGCCATTACCCAGATCGGCTAAAATCATTCGCCGACGAGAGATTACGCGCTGAATTCAAGGATTCATCCTTGGGGATTCAGTCCCACGCCCGACCCAGGTATGCCCATGATCACCGAAATTCACGCAGACGACTTCCCGATGATCTATGCAAGGCTGGTCAAACGGTTTCCCAAAAAGCCATGGCTCAAGCGCACCCAGGATTTGAACCACGAACGTACAGCCAACCCCATTTCAATCCCTGGCTTGGAGATTGAAAACCGTATTGCTTATGGCCTCACCTGGTACGACTCGGGAGTACACCCAGAGGATTCGGAGCGTTGGGGAGCTGTGAAAGTGGCCATGGGTTTCGCTATTCAGGTCAATGCTCTGTGCGAGGCGGAGGCCCTAACCGGTTCCAACAGCCTTGCTGGGCGTGTAGCAGGAACCTTTAATAACCCAGCGGATCTACGGGCCATGGTGCTAGAACTGCATGCTGCAATTGGGCTGCACCGTAAGGGTCTTACCGTTGAGTGGCCTGAGACCACAAGCAGTAGCAGTGACACCTTCGACATTCTGGCCAAGGGGGGGCCAAATGATTCATTCGAAGTTGAGTGTAAGTCCTTCTCCCCTGACAAGGGGTTGAAGATCACTCAAAAAGAGGCGGAAGGATTTTTTGGTGTCCTCCTTCCCAAGCTGTCATCCACACTTGCATGCGGCGAAATTGTTGGTGTCTCGATCACAGTGCCGAAGAAGCTCCCTACCAGCAAGCCTGCGTTGGAGGATCTCTGTAATCAGGTCTGTGCTGCCATTCTCGGTAACTCACCCGGCATCGAAGGGATGTTTACTTTAGACAAGCTCCCAGTGAAGCCTTTCGCACATGGCGAGCTCAATGACCAGGAGAAATTGGCTGAGCTTTTCCACAAACACGTCCAAGGCCTAGCGAAAGCTGTAGGTTCGATGACTCTTGTCGCCACCACCCCCCAGCTCGCTTGTGTCCTCCTGACAGTCGAGAGTGAGGAAGGCGATCGCACCTTGAGGGCCTGGGAGGACTCTGCAAAGCATGCTATTCGACGTCAGATGAGCGGAGACCGACCCGGTTGCCTGTTCATCCGACTTGAGGGCATGTCTCACGAGGCGATGAAGTCAGTAAGCGCGGCACAACCAAACGTGCTTTCTGTGTTCGCGACTAAGATTCTGTCAAATGATCGGCATAAGCACGTTGCGGCCATCGTATTTGTGAGTGACTCCGAGTGGCTAGAAACTCCAGGCAAACCCCAGCGTGGGCAGAGTTGCACCTACGTCTTCAACAACCCGGGCGGTAGCTTTCCTAACTGTGGGATTGGTTCATATTTTATGGAGTGAATTCGATTGCATGTGCCACTGCCAATATGCTTAAAAACCAGCTTTCCATTGCGGCCCTCGATTTAACAGACGCCGATTAAGTTTGCAAAATGTCACTTCACTTGAGCACCCCCGATGCAATCAGGCGGTCAAGTGGAGTGTAATTTCGCAGATGCCAAACTGATGTAAAAAAGCCCTGCTAGGTGGCACGGGCTTTTGGGTGGGGCGAAAGCCGCTGAGCTTACTTCTTGTTTTTCTGGGTTTCCCGCAGGAAAACTTGCTCAGAGCGGCTGACTTGGTCTTTAACGGCCATCGACGCTTGGTCTTGCAGGTACGAAGGGGCGCTTTTAAAGATGCTGTCGCCGTAGCTGCTCCACTTGAGATAGGTTTCGTCTACAGCCCCTTTGACCGCGTTAGAGCTGGCCGACGGTACGTAAGACTTGTAGTAGTAGCTGCTAATGACCCTGCTCGAAGTAGATATGCACTCAACGAGTTTCCTCTCGGTCTTCTTCGTGTATTCGTAAGTAATGGGAATCTTCAGGCTACTGCGTTGCAGGTCGCAGTAAAAAAGCCCTCGGTCGATCAGTTCCACCAAGTTCTCGGCTGGCGTTGAAATTGGGCTGATGTAGCTCTTCAGTTGGTCTTCGTACGACAGCTTCGAATGCGTAACCATGCGGTCGATCTCTGCTTGTGAAGCTCCTCGCCGCTTCATGTCGGCGACCGTCTTATCCAGGGCTTCCTGAGCGATCTGCTCGTCTGTCCTTGGGACGTAAGCAGGTTGGGAGACACACCCGGCAAGAAGAACAAAGGTGATGGCAGCACAAGTCCATTTAGATCGCATAACGCTAAGGTTCCTATCAAAAACTGTTGGGTGGCGGCGCATCGCTTGTAATAGTAAAGATACATCAGTGAAACGAGAAAGCCTCTCGCGGCGCCTGTCGTATGCGTGATTTGTAGTGGCCTCGTTCCGTAGACTGATATGCAAACCGCATGTGCAAGCAGTTTTTCAGAGGGCTGGCTCGCTTGGGAATTGAGCGGTTTGAGGCTCATCAAGCATCCGTTCGTGGTGCGAGCAGCGCGAGGTATCTACGAGGTAGATTTCCCATACGTTGATCGCCCTCTTTAAACCAAATGCCAGACCGAGATCAGGACTGGCTTAACTCAGGACAGGTCAACAGCTCTTCCTTGGTTTTGGGATCAACGGTGAAGGATGTAAGGCATTCACCGCCGTCGGCATTTTGGTCGTGCGTTGTGGCGGTGTCGATGGAGGGGTCGCGCTTTTCAGGCATTCGGCTCGGTTGGCGTTGTACTCGTCCAGATTGCTTTGGATCGCGCCAGGAGTTGTTTCTTTGCCCCCTTGTCGAGCAGCACTGACTTGGGCCTGCCACCAGCTATTGGCAAAGATGGCGGCTGAGCTGCACCGGCCTAATGGCTGGAACACAGAATGACCAAACTGCACGCGGCCGTCTTCAAGTAATGATTTGAATACTCGGCTGTGAGCTGACAGTTCAGCCAGGTTGTTGGCTTCGAGCATTTGAGCGCTCTGAGCCATGGCGCTGTCCAGTTTTGACAGGTATTGGGTTGCATCGGCCAGTGCTTGTGCACTGGCGCGGGTGTAGCGAGCCGTGGGGCGTTGTACTTCAGATTCGATGCTGTTTGGGGAAACGTTCGGTTCGGGTTTGTTCGGTAGGACCCAGTACACCATGAGGATTGCGATGGCACACCAGCCGATGATCAGTGCGGTCTTTTCGGTGGTGGGCCGATCTTTCCAGGGGATGTTCTGTTTTTCGGGCATTGAAAGTTCCTTTTAGAGTGTTTGTGGTCGTCCCTGACCGGTTGCTAGTTGGGCCACGACCCAACGTCTTAACGCTTAAGGCAGAAAATCCCTGATGCAAAAGCTCAAGGTGGCTATGCCTACGCAGCAGATACAGATTTTCAGGACTTGTAAGTATTTTCGTTCAAGGCGGGCCTGTTCTTTTTTGTGTTCCGCGACGTTGTCATGGCGGTGCAAGTTGTAATCACAATGCATGCACAGCTGCGTGTAACGCCAGGTGTTACGTTGGCATTGCGGGCATTCTCGGGCGCGGTCGCTGCCTTCTGGTGGGGGTTCTTTGGTGGTCTTGATGTCAAAGGTCTGATGGCCGAGGTTGATGTGCCCCCGATTGCCTTTGATTTTGATGGTGAGCTGGTGATCTTTTCCTTCCTTGGGGAGGTTTTCGATTTCCTCAGAAAGCCTGGCCGACAGATTTTTTACCAGGTATTCGTCCTCTCTTCGCATAGAGCTCCTTTGCTATTTAGCGATTTACTACCAACTTCAATATTCGCTCAACACGTGGTTGATCAAATCCTTGATCGTCACCCAGCGTGTTGTAGACCTCTGCGGCCACTTCGGCCAGTTTTTTTGCCGGCCAGCGTCGACCGGCTTGTTTGGCAGCGCCCTCTAGCATTTCGATGATGCGGCAGAGCTTTTCGCCATCGATGGGCGTCCAGGCCTTGGCGGGCGTCGTGACGGCGATTTTTTGCCCTGTGATGATGAAGTACATGTCTGCGCCCGCTTTGGTGATGGCGCTCATGTAGTTGGCATCAGGCACACGTTCGCCTGCTTCGTAGAGCATCTGCGTTTTTTTCGTCACGCCGGCCAGTGCTGCGAAGTCGGTCTGGTTGAGGCCAAGTCGCGTTCGTTCGGCGCGCAGCCGCTCACAAAAAGAAACCATTCGGTTGCCAAAAAGCCTTTTCATGGGAACCGATTGGTTCCATTATCAATTCACACCGTCCGACCACGAACGGCAACTTAGTCGGCACCCAAGTGGCGCCATCAGCCCCCCGGAGTGAACCCATGGAGCTACGTACAGCAGATCAGGCCCGAGCTGAGCTTAAGGCCAAAGGTATCTCGATTACCCAATGGGCAATCGCGAATCGTTTTTCACCCAACCTGGTGTTCGAGGTGTTGGGTGGGCGCAAAAAATGTGTACGGGGTCAGGCCCATCAGATCGCGATCAAGTTGGGTCTTAAGGCCGGAGAAATTTGTACTGATCCGGCGGCGGCCCTTGAGCTCAACCGTTTTGTGGCGTGAGGCTCGTGATGAAAAATCATATCGGTAATTTGGAATCTACCGCTTTAAAACCTGGGCCGCGTGGGTACGCAGAACAAAAAAAGAAACTTCCTACAAAAAAACCACCAATTCACACCTTTTTCGTTGTTTTCAACACCTGCCGGACCCCACCGCGAGTCGGGGCCAAGGGGGTTGAGGTTGTCAATTTACCTGAAATGTTTATGCCGGAGGCGAGGTTATGAATCGCTCGGTGTCGGCGGCCGCACGTGTTTTGCGTGCGCTGAAGGCGTTGAAGGGCCACACGGTGACGGGGTTGAGTAATGCGGAGTTGGCCCATCTGACGCAGGACAGTCCCAGCAATATCACGAGAGCGATGCAAACACTGATTGAGGAAGGCCTGGCGGTGAAGCTGGATAACGGCCGCTTTGCCCACTCGGTGGGTGTGTTGCAGATCGCGCAGGCGCATGCCGAGCACATGGCTCGTTTGACGGGCCGCATGCAGGAAATCAATCAGCGTATTGCCGCTGGGTCGATTGTTTAAGGAGGGTTGTATGGCACGGAGCAAGAGCACACCCGCGGAGGCACTGGCGTTGCCTGTTTTGGACGGGGTGATGTTGACGGCTGATCAGAATGCGATGGCTGCACTGCAGGCCTCACACAGTGAAGAGTGCGACACGGTGAATCAGTTGCTGGGCCAGGCGCAAATGGCCGGGGTGTTTGAGGCGTTTTCCCGCACGGTGCGGACGTCGAAGTTGGCGTTTGTGAAGGAGAACAAGCTGTATCGAGGCTTGGCCGGGCGTAAGAGTCCGCACGGTGCGGGGACGTTGAGCGGTACGTGGGATGAGTTTTGTGGGTTGCTGGGGCGCTCGGTTGATCAGGTGGATCGGGATATCGCGAATCTGCGGGCCTTCGGTGAAGAGGCGTTGGACTCGATGTCGCGTATGGGGATTGGTTACCGGGAGTTGCGCCAGTATCGGCGATTGCCGCAGGACCAGCAGGCGGCGTTGGTTGAGGTGGCGAAAGCTGGCGATAAGGAGGCGTTTGTTGATCTGGCCGAGGAGATGATTGCCAAGCACACCAAGGAGAAGGAGGCGCTGGGCCGGCGACTTGATGAGGCGAAAGCCGATTACGCCGCGCAAAGCGAGGTGATGGCGAAGAAGACTGGCGAGTTGGATAAGGCTCGGCGGGAGTTGGAGTTGGCTCGCAAGCGGATTCAGGTGATGCCTGCCGATGAGGCGGCGAAGGCTTTGCGTGCGGAAGTATCGGCGATCGCTTATGAGGCCGAGGCCAGTGTGTTGGGGCCGCTACGCGAGGGGTTTGCGAAGTTGGAGGCGTTGGCTGTCGGTGGCGAGGATCACCGTGTCTTTAGGGCCGGTTTGATTCGGCAGTTGGAGATTACGCTGGGGGCGGTTCGCAGTGAGTTCAATTTGCTTGATCAGGCGGATGGTGCGGCCTGGATGACGACTGCGGAGGCCTGACTGATGAATCCGGTACACATTGAGCAGTTGATGCAGGTCGCACGGCGCGCTGATGCGGCTGTGCATGGTGAGCGTACGGCTATTTATGAAGCTGGGGCGCTGGCTTTAGGGGTGTCGATTTCTACCCTGCAACGCCAGTTGAAGGCGGTGCGTTTGGCGAAGCCGCGAAAGCGGCGCAGTGATGCGGGTTGCAGTGCGTTGCCGCTTAAGGAGGCGCGGTTGATTTCGGCAGTGTTGTTGGAGTCTATCCGGGCGAACAATAAGCAGTTGTCGACGATTGAGCGGGCCGTCGAGCGCTTGCGCAGTAATAACTTGGTGATGGCTGGCAGGTTGGATGAGGCTACGGGTGAGTTTCGACCGTTGAGTCGCAGTGCGATTAGCCGGGCGTTGCGCGCTTATAAGTTGCATCCCGAACAACTGTTGCAGGACGCGCCGGCGGTGTCGTTGGCGAGTCAGCATCCCAATCATGTCTGGCAGATTGATGCTTCGATCTCGACGCAGTTTTATCTGGCCGATGATGGCGCTCGGGTGATGAACAAGGCCGAGTTTTACGACGGCAAGCCTGCGAATCTGAAGAGGATCGAACGTCAACGACTGTGGCGGTACGTGATTACCGATCACACGAGCGGCACGTTGTATGTGGAGTATGTGTTGGGCGCAGAGTCGGCTGAGAATCTGTGCAGTGTGTTGATTAATGCGATGCAGAAGCGCAGTGAGTCGGACCCTTTTCATGGGGTGCCTTGGGTGCTGATGACGGACCCTGGGGCGGCGATGACGAGTGGTATTTTTCGCAATCTTTGCCGTGTTCTGTCGGTTGATTTGATGATTCATAGGCCCGGTAATGCGCGGGCCAAGGGTCAGGTTGAGCAGGCGCACAATATTGTTGAGCGTGAGTTTGAGAGCGCTCTGAAGTTTCAGGCCGCCACGAGTCTGGAGCAGATCAATGCGTGGGCCGGTCAGTGGATGCGGTATTTCAATGGGACGTCGATTCATACCCGCACGCGGCGTACCCGGTATGGCGTTTGGCAGTTGATTAAGCCGGAGCAGTTGCGCCTGGCGCCCAGTGTTGAGGTGTGCCGGGAGCTGGCGGTGAGTACGCCGGAGAGCCGCAAGGTGAGCAATTTGCTGCGGGTTTCGTTTCGGGGCTCGCAGTTTGATGTGAGTTCGGTGCCTGGAGTGATGGTGGGTGAACAGCTGCTGATCACTCGCAATTGTTGGCGGGATAAGGACTCCGCTATTGCGGTGCTGGTGGGCGATGACGGGCGTGAGTGTTATCACGTGATTGAGCGCGTTGGGGTGGATGCGTTTGGGTTTGCCGAGTCGTCTGCGATGCTCGGTGAACGGTATAAGCGCCACGCTGAGACGCCGGCCCAGGTGTCGCGCAAGGTGTTGGAGCAGATTGCGACGGGTACGAGCAATCAGGCCGATGCGCAGGCCGCCCGCAAATCGAAGGCCGTGCCGTTTGGTGGGCTGATCGATCCGCATAAGCATGTCAATGACACTGTGCTGCCGGCTTATTTGCCGCGGCGTGGTACGCATCTGGATTTTGATGCTCCCACTGTTGAGATTGCCCCGCTGAGTCATGTTGAGGCGGCGAAGCTTCTGCGTCCGCGTTTGGGCAATCTTTGGTCGGCTCAGACGTTTGGTTGGTTGCTGACGCGGTTTCCAGAGGGTGTTCCCCAAGAACAGATTGAGGCGGTTGAGGCTGAGTTGAAACGGCCCGCTGAGGTCATGCGCCATTCGATTGGAGTTGAGTGATGTTGAAGCTGAAAAGGATTTTGCAGGATGTGGGGCGGCCTCAGGCAGCGTTGGCCCAATCGCTGAACTTGAGTTGCGCAACGATTGCGCAGTTGGTGAACCACAACCTTTGGCCTCGCCGTCTTGACGGTGAGGTTTTGCGGGGGCGCATTCGGGGGTTCTTGGCGGAGTCCGGCGTCAATGATGCCGCTATTGCTAATGCTTTTGATGAAGTGGATCGGCCGTACGCCAATACGGCAGGCTCGGCCCTTGTGAAGGGGCCGTCCGGGGAGGAGGAATCGATGTTATTGCCTAAACAAGTACTGCAACCAGCCACACGCAAGGCTTTTGGCTTGTTTCGTGATCCGTTTGATGAGTTGCAGTGTGCGCAGGATATGTGGGTGAGCCCGGAGATTCGTTATGTGCGTGAGGCGATGTATCAGACGGCCCGGCACGGTGGGTTTCTGGCGGTTGAGGGGGAATCGGGAGCCGGTAAAAGTACGCTTCGCCGGGATCTGGTGAACCGCATTGCCGAGAACAATGATCCGGTGATGATCATTGAGCCGTATGTGTTGGCCTCCGAGGATAACGACGCTAAGGGCAAGTCGTTGAAGAGCACGCATATCGCCGAGTCGATGATGGCGGCTGTTGCGCCATTATCGAAGCCAAAAAGTAGCCCTGAGGCGCGTTTCGCTCAGGTCCATAAGGCGTTGAAGGAGTCGCATGCGGCTGGGTATCGCCATTGCCTGGTGCTTGAGGAGGCGCACAGTTTGCCGGTTCCGACGTTGAAGCACCTTAAGCGCATCCTGGAGTTGGAGATCGGGTTCACTAAGTTGGTGAGCATCATCATGATCGGTCAGCCCGAGCTGGGGGTGAAATTGAGTGAGCGCAACGCAGATGTGCGTGAGGTGGTGCAGCGCTGTGAGCGGGTCAAGTTGATGCCGGTTGGGCATTCACGTTTGGCGGAGTTTTTGACGTTCCGCTTTGATCGGGTTGGCAAGGTGCTGGGGGACGTCATTGATGAGGGTGCCATTGAGGCGATTGCGGCGCGGTTGTCTCAGCCGACTCGCTATGGGGGGCGTGATGGGACTGTTTCGCTGCTTTATCCATTGGCGATTGGCAATTTGGTGATTGCGGCGATGAACTTGGCAGCTCAGTTGGGTGTGCCGAAGGTAACCGCCGATGTTGTTAAGGGGGTTTGAGATGGATTCTCTGGATTTGGTAAGGGATGCAGCGCCGGTCAAGCCGTTGAGTATTTTGACTGAGGCGTTTCCGGCGCAACTGGCCGCGTTCAATGAGTTGACTCGTGACATTCGTGAAGCTGGGGTTTCGATCATGCTTTTGGTGTTTTTGGACAATAGGATCTTTATCGAGCAGGACAGTCTTGGGCTGTTCATGCGCCGATTTGGATCTCAGCTGAGGGGGATTCGCTATTCGCCTGCGGGACCTCTGACCTGTAACACCGTGACCGTTCGGGGCGTCGATGTGGCTTGGTTCACGCCAGTGAAGGAGCAGGAACAATGAATCTGGCCCTTGATGCTGCGGTGACTGCTGTATGAGTGACTTCCGAAGCAAGGGGCCGGAACTGCTGGTTGATCTGACCGAACACGTTGCGGCTGCGCTTGGCGAGTTGGTGTCGATGGATGATGAGGCCGCTCGCCATGTGGCCAATGAGGTCGCCGATCGAATGGCGGCGCATTGGGGTGGGCAGAATGTCTATTTCCCCATGGGGCTGGCGGGCAAGCTGAGCCGACGGGATCGGCAGATCTACGAGGAGTTCAACGGCACCAATCAAAGCGATCTGGCGCGCAAGTGGGGGGTGTCGCTTCAGTGGATCTATAAGATCGTTAAGGCGGTTCGAAAGGATGAGATCGCGCGTCGTCAGGCCGATATGTTTGCCCCGCCAGTCGATGACTGAGCGGGGCGCTTTCATTGCACTGGTTGCAACGGTATTGCATAGGCTGTCCCAGTTTGTGCCAGCCTAGCCCGGAATAGCCCGGATTTATCTCGCTTATGCGGTAGGATTTATCTCAACCCTCAACATCCTGAAACTTGTTCCCAACCCCACAGTCCTACCCCAGCCGTGAAAACCTCGCCAACCTGCAGCGACCCGTTTTCCAGCTGATCGGCGCCAAGCCTGGCGCTAAAGCAACTCCCCCTCTTGAGCCGCTCGTCCCATGCGCCACCCTGTTCGCTCTTGCCGTTTCGTTTCGCTGTGCCTGCTGACCCTGCTTCCCCTATTCACCAGCCCCGCCCATGCCCGTGGCGAAGGGCAGTTGGTGGAGGCTATCAACGACTTCCGTAGTGAGTCCCGCCGCTGTGAATGGCGCACGGTGCGGGCCACGCCGCCGCTGGTGCTGCGTTCGAGCCTGGGTTTGCCGATCGGCTTTCGCGGTGGCCTGCGGGAAACCTTGCACGACGCCGGCTATCAAGCCCGGGCCGTGCGCAGCATCCGCCTGACCGATGCGCGGGATGCCGAAGAGGCCTTCGAGATGCTGGCCGACCAGCATTGCGCGGCGCTGCTGGACAACCAATACGCCGACATCGGCGTCAATCGAGTCGGTGATGAATGGCGCGTGGTGCTGGCGCAGCCCATGGGCGGCACGCGGATGAGCGACGTGAGCTCGGCGGACAAGACGCTGCTGGCCCAGGTCAATGCCGCCAGGGCCAAGCCCCGGATGTGCGGACGCCAGCGCTTTGCGGCAACTCGGCCGGTGAGCTGGAACGCCGCGTTGGGCACCGCTGCCCAAGCCCACAGTCGGTCGATGGCACGGGACAATTATTTTGCCCATCGCGACCCGAACGGGCGTTCCACCTCCGATCGCGCCAAGAGCGCCGGCTTTCGCGGACGTAAATTGGGCGAAAACATCGCCGCCGGCCAACGCTCACCGAGCCAGGCCCTGCACGATTGGCTCGCCAGCCCCGGGCACTGCGCCAACCTGATGAACCCGATGTTCACCCAGATGGGCGCAGCGTCCGCCAGCGATTCACGAAGCGATGCGGGGGTGTACTGGACGATGGTGCTTGGCGCGCCATGAAAAACCATTCCCGCTGTTGAGCCATCGGCTGTTGTGGCGAGGGAGCTTGCTCCCGCTGACTTGCGAAGCAGGCCCAAGGCATTTGCGACCGCTTCGCGCTCGAGCGGGAGCAAGCTCCCTCGCCACAGGGGGGCTATGACAAATCTGCCAGCATTCACGCCGGCCGACGCACCGCCCTCACCTTGCCACTGCCACCGCCGCCACAGAAAAACCGATCGGCCCCGTCGGACTCCAGTCCCGACACACCGATCCCTGGCGGCATCGTCACGCTTTCCAGCACTTGCGCCGTTTGCGGATCGATGCGCCGCAGGTCACTCTCGTCGTTTTCCCAGGTGCCATGCCAAAGCTCGCCATCGACCCAGGTCACGCCGGTGACGAAGCGGTTGGACTCGATAGTGCGCAGAATTCTGCCGTCGGCGGGATCGATCTGCAGGATCTTGCGCGCTTTGTACTGACCGACCCAGAGCGACCCTTCGGCCCACGCCAGGCCGGAATCGTCCCCGCTGTTGGGGGCCGGGATCGTCGCCAAGACCTGGCCGGTGCGGGGGTCGATCTTGCGGATGCTGTCACCGGCGATCTGGAACAGATGTTCGCCATCGAACGCCGTGCCCGCATTCGCCGGGACATCGAGGGAATGCACGGTCTGGCCGCTGGCGGGATCGAGTGCGTGCAGTTTGTCGCCCGACGCGAACCAGACGCGCTCGCCGTCATGGCTCACGCCGTGCACGCAATCAACGCCCGGAAACGGGCCGTATTCACGCAGGATTTGTGCCTCTGAACGTTTCATCTCACTCGCCTCATCGGTGGGGGTTGAGTGCATCCTAGCCATCGGATGGCAGTGCAGTGAGTAACAATACCGTCGCGAATCCAGGCATCGGTGGCGCCATCCAGCGCCGGGCCCTGGCGCGCCCGAACGACTGCGCCTTGCCGGCGGCGGCCAGGGTTTCCAAGGCCCGCTGCACGCTACGCTGGCTGATGTCCAGGGCCAACGCCAGGGCCGAACTGGACCAGGCTTCGCCGTCGGCCAGCAACGCCAACACCGCCCCGTAGGGTTCCTCGACGGGGCGCGTGAGCACCACGACCTCATCGGCCTGCCGCGGCACCAGGGTAAAACCGCGCGGGGTAGCCTTCACCTCCGCCAACGGGCGAAGCATCGCTCGCAACCGACCCATCTCGACCCGCAGCCGGGCGCGATGGGACTCATCCGTCAGCTTCAAGCCAAAGGCCTGGGCCATGAGCGCTGCCCTCGACACATCGCCGGGCCAAGCTTGCGCCAGCCCACATATCAGGGCGAACAACACCGGGCGCCGGGACAGGTTGAGCTGAATGCCAGCGCCACTGACCCCATAGCGGCATGCGTCCACCACCAGCGCCGTCCCGGCCAACAGCGCTTGTACCTCTTCCAGCACGAGCAAACGCTCTTCGCCTCGGGCGATCAGACGCGCGACGGGCGTGCGCAGCAGTTGCCAGGCGCTGTCAATTTCGGCGCTCAGCGCGCCGATTCCCGCTTGCCGTGCGGCGTGCCCGGCCCGTTCGAGGGCGGCGTGGGCGGTCTGTGTTTGCAACCGCCGCATGGCGATTCCCGCGGCCACTAACTCGCAAGCCGCCCGTGATGCCAAGGGCAGGCAGGCAAGATCCAGCTCGACGAGTTTGAGCTCGGCCTCGTCAAGTCGACCGATCAACAACAGCCGGCGGATTTCGATCGTGCGGGCATGCGCGACGTTGGCTCGATCGCCGTGGGTTTCGAGCACCGCCCGCGCGGCGTCGAGGCGTTTCATCGGCCAAGTCAGGTCGCGGGACGCCAGGGCAATCTCGCCTTCGGCGATTACACAGCGCGCCCGTGCCACGGCCTCCTTGGGCCCGAAGGCCGCGCTCGCCCGACGCATCAGGGCCCGGGCCTTGGCCAGATCGCCCAACTGCGCCATGGCGATGCCGCGAAGCGCGAGGGCCGGGGCATCGTTGCGCAAGGCCACGCGATTGAGCGCGGCCACGGGATCGCCCGCTGCCAATGCTTGCGCTGCCGTGGTGATCTCGTCATTCATGAACGATAACCTTTGTGGCGAGGGAGCTTGCTCCCGCTGGACTGTGAAGCAGGCCCAAGGCATTTGCGACCGCTTCGCGCTCGAGCGGGAGCAAGCTCCCTCGCCACAGGCTTGCCCCAGCCCAAACCTGCGCCGCACTCAGGCTGTGGGTAATCGGTTACAGGCGGATCTCAGCAGCCGGCATAACATCAATCCGCGACACCGCACTGCTCAGCCGCCCCAGCCGGTTGTTGTGGTTGGCGATGATCTGCTCGGCCGCCATGCTGCCATTGTCCACGGTGGAGTGGGCGTCGGCCGCCAGGACCACGTCGTACCCCAGGGCATGGGCCTGGCGCACGGTGGCATTGACGCAACAGTCGGTTTGCAGCCCGCAGATCACCAGGCGGTCAATGCCTCGTGCCTGCAGCAAGGGTTGCAGGTCGGTCTGGTAGAAGGCATCGGGCGTGGTCTTGCGCACCCGCAGGTCATCCACCGCAGTCGACAGGCCGTCGGCCAGTTGCCAGCCGACAGCGCCATGGGTCAGCGCCCCTTCCAGCTCTTCATGCTGGATCAGGATCACCGTCCGGCCGAGCGCCCTGGCCCTGGCACCGAGGTCACTGATGGTCCGGATGATGCGCTGGCTGTCGAAGCACTCCTCTTCGCCGCTGCACAGCGCGTTCTGGACATCGATGATCAGCAATGCGGTGTTCATGACCTTCCCTCTTCAAACCGTGTTGGAGCCGCGCACTCCCTCAATAACCCAGCGACAACCCGGTGTTGCGACGGGGGTCGTTGGCGCCATAGAAGCGGTTCTTGCCCACGGGCTTGCCGCCCAATGACGGCGCGCCAACCAGAATCGCGGCAATGTGGTTGGGATCCTGCGGGCCGGCAAACTTGTGCCCCCAGCTCTCCAGCAGCTTCTGGGTATCAGGGCTGGCCGCGAACGTCTCCAGGTTGGTCTCCTCCGGCATCCACTGTTGATGGAAACGCGGCGCATCGACTGCTTCCTGGAGGTTCATGCCGTAGTCGATCACGTTGAGGATGGTCAGCAACGTCGCGGTGATGATCCGGCTGCCGCCCGGGGTGCCCACCACCATGACTGTCTTGCCGTCCTTGGTGACGATGGTCGGGCTCATGGACGACAGCGGCGCCTTCCCTGGCGCGATGGCGTTGGCCTCGCCCTGCACCAGGCCATACATGTTGGGCACGCCGACCTTGGCGGTGAAGTCGTCCATTTCATCGTTGAGGATCACCCCGGTCTTGCTGGCCATGACGCCGGCACCAAACCAGTCGTTCAGGGTGTAGGTGACCGAAACGGCGTTGCCCCACTTGTCGACGATGGAGTAATGGGTGGTATTGCTGCCCTCATGGGGCGCCACGCCAGGCTTGATCTTCTGCGAGTCGCCGGCCTTCTGCGGTTCGATCGCGGCCCGCAGCTTGGCGGCATAGTTTTTATCCAGCAGGTGGTCGATGGGGTTCTTCACGAAGTCCGGATCACCCAGGTAGCTGTTGCGGTCCACGTAGGCGTGGCGCATGGCTTCGATCTGATAGTGCATGCCCTGGGCCGAGTGGAACCCCAACTCCTTCATCGGATAGCCGTCGAGGATGTTCATGATCTGGCACAGCACCACCCCGCCGGAACTGGGCGGCGGTGCCGAGATGATGTGGTAGCCGCGGTAGTCGCACTCCACCGGGGCCAGCTCGCGGGTCTTGTACTTGTCCAGGTCGGCCTGGGTGATGATGCCTTTGTTGGCCTGGCTGGAGGTGACCAGGGCATCGGCGACCCAGCCCTTGTAGAAGCCGTCGGCGCCCTTGGCGGAGATTTCCCGCAGGGTCTTGGCGAGGTCTTTTTGCACCAGTTTCTGGCCGACCTGCATGGGCTCGCCGTTGCTCAGGAAGATCGCCCCGGAGTCGCGCATGTCCTTCTTGAACACATCGGTGGCGGTTTCCAGCAGATCGACATCGCCCTGTTCCAGGGTGAAGCCTTCCTCGGCGAACTTGATGGCCGGGGCGATCAGTTCCGCCCGGGGTTTACTGCCGTACTTGCTCAACGCCAGTTCCATGCCGGACACGGTGCCGGGCACGCCTACCGCCAGGTGGCCGCGGGTACTGAGCTCGGGCACGACGTTGCCGTCCTTGTCCAGGTACATGTTGGCGGTAGCGGCCAGAGGGGCTTTTTCGCGGAAATCCAGGAACGTCTTGCGACCATCGGCCAGTTGCAGGGTCATGAAACCACCCCCACCCAGGTTGCCCGCCGCCGGATACACCACGGCCAGGGCATAGCCCACCGCCACCGCCGCATCCACGGCATTGCCGCCGTTCTTGAGCACGTCGACCCCGACATGGGTCGCCAGGTGCTGGGCGGTGACCACCATGCCGTTCTCGGCGGCCACCGGCGCTTGGGAAGCGGCGTACGTCGATAAGCAACCGAGGGTCAATGACGTAGCGATGAGCGTTCGAGCTAAGGATTCGAACTTCATGAGTCGGTCTCTTCTTGTTTTTAGGGATAGGGATCGCTTCAAAAGCATTAGGCAGTATGGCCCGATTTGCGTAATGCGCCTGTTCGCTCGTCGACCGGATGACGTCACGACAACCTTTGGGATAGGCTCCTGCGGTTCATCCCTCAACGCATAAGGACATCGCCGATGACGCTACGAATCGAACGCACCGACACGCCCACCGACGAAGAACGCCAAGCCATCCTCGCCCCGCTACGCGCCTATAACACCGCCAAGACCGGTGGGACGGTGCCTGAACTGGTGGCCTGGCTGGTGCGGGACGAACAGGGCGAAATCGTCGGGGGACTCTACGGCCGAGTGTTTTTTGGTTGGCTGTATATCGAATTGCTGGTGGTGCCGGAACAGGCCCGGGGCCAGGGCACCGGCTCGACCCTGATGCAGATGGCCGAAGAACTGGCCCGGGAGAAAAACTGCGTGGGCATCTGGCTGGACACCTTCGACTTCCAGGCCCCGGCGTTCTACCGCAGACACGGCTTCACGGAAATCGGCCAGATCGACGACTACCCGCCGGGCCACCAGCACTTCTTCTTCCAGAAACGCCTGACGCCCTCTGACTGAAACCCAACCCCTGTGGGAGCGAGCTTGCTCGCGATGGCGGTGGGTCAGTCGACAGACATGTTGACTGTAGGATGGCTATCGCGAGCAAGCTCGCTCCCACAGGGGGATTGCGGTGGATGGCAATCTTTCGGCCACCCAGGACCAGTGTGGGAGCGGGCTTGCTCGCGAAAGCGGAGCATCAGTCGACAAAAATGTTGAATGGTTAACCGCTTTCGCGAGCAAGCCCGCTCCCACATTCGATCCGGTGTTCAACTCGAGTTGCTTATAGACACGTCGCCAACGCCGCCAACCGGCGCTTGGCCACGAAGTCGTCATGCTTGGCGTAATAGCTCAACTCGGTGCCCGTCGCACCGGCGTGCAAGTCGACAAACGACTCGGCGGAGCGAGTATAGACCGTCGAGCCGCCCTTCTTGCCCGTTTGCAGGTAGGCGCCGGCATCGACACCGAATACCGCTTCGTCCTGCCAGGAAAATTGCACACACTGGGCCACGACCTGTTCCGGTTTGTCCGAGGTCAGGGTCTTGTAAGGGGCCTGGGTCCGAGCCTCGTTCATCGCCGAGCCCGCGCAGCCGGCCAGCAAAGTGGCGGCCAGGGCCACCGTCAACATTCGCATTGCGATCACTCATCGAGAAAAAAACGGACTGTAGCACTGCGGCCCAAGCCATCGTGCTGCTTTACTGAAATTTACCCGCGACAGCGAGCACCGATTCACGCAATCTGTCGCGCCATTGCCACCAGCCACGCGGAACACTCCATGACCCCCAACGCCGAGTTCTACAAGCCCACCCCGGAATATGCCGACAAACTGATCAGCCAGATCGGCCAGACACCTTCCTGGATCGCCAAGCGAATCGGCGTCACCGACAAACGGATTCGCTACATCCTCGACGGCGAACGTACCGTCAAGGGCGAAACCACGCCGATCCAGATGACCTACACCGAACAATTCGCCCTCGAATGCCTGGCGGCTGCGGCCAAGGCCAGCAAGAAACAGTCCTCGTCTCCCAAGGAGTGACCATGGCGGCAACCGAACAGCAACACGAACGGGCCTTGGAAAAGTTTCTCGATGAGCGCCCCGAACTGCGCCTCGAACTGGACCACCTCAACCCACTGCTGGCCCAGGCCAAGGGCGAGACCACCGCGCAGTACCGTGCCGAGCGCTTGCATGAAGCGTTCGAAGCCGAGGCCGAGCGCCTGGGCCTGTTTGCCTGGGAACTGACCCTGCAACTGACCGCCGCCTCGCCTGAGGAGTACCAGGCCCAGCGCCTGGAGGTGCACAGGGAAGTGGCGGAAATGGCCGGGATGGAATGGGTGGAGTATTGCGAGTTGCATGGCCTCAAGCAGTAGCCTGATCACACGCCCATCTGTGGGAGCAAAGCTTGCTCGCGATACAGGCGCCTCGGTTTTCCGGAGACCGCATGGCCCTCATCGCGGGCAAGCCTTGCTCCCACACAGACCTCGCTGCACAAGCCTTGCTCCCACACAGGCATACACAATCGCCCCCCCGCCCATAAAGCTTTATCATGGCCGCAGTTTTGCTGATCGGGTCTGTCATGAAGTTCGCCATTGCGCTGTTTTCCGCCGCCCATGCGCCCTCCTCGCGCCGTGCCTTGTTGTTTGCCCAAGCGGCGCTGTCGGGTGGGCATGAGATCGTGCGGCTGTTTTTCTATCAGGACGGCGTCTATAACGCCTGCGCCAGTGTCGTCACGCCCCAGGACGAACAGGACCTGCCCCAACAATGGCGCGCCTTTGTCAGCGAAAACCAGCTCGACGGCGTGGTCTGCATCGCGGCGGCGTTGCGTCGTGGCGTGTTGAACGAGGAAGAAGCCCAGCGCTACCAGCGTTCGGCGGCCAGCGTCGAAGCGCCCTGGGCCTTGTCCGGACTGGGCCAGTTGCACGATGCGATCCAGGACGCCGACCGCTTGATCTGTTTTGGAGGCGCGTGATGGCCAAGTCTTTATTGCTCATCAGCCGCCAGGCCCCCTGGTCGGGCCCGGGTGCCCGTGAAGCGCTGGACATCGTCCTCGCCGGCGGGGCGTTCGACCTGCCCATCGGCCTGCTGTTTCTCGATGACGGGGTGTTCCAGCTCAGCGCCGGCCAAAACGCCAAGGCAGTCCAGCAAAAGGACCTGAGCGCCAACCTGCAGGCATTGCCGATGTTCGGCGTCGAGGAACTGTTCCTCTGCGCCGACAGCGCCGCCGAACGTGGCGTTGCCAGCGCTGCCCTGGCGCTGGGCGAGGTGAAAGTACTGAACGCGCCGGACATCGCCGCGCTCATCGACCGTTACGACCAGGTGATCACCCTCTGATGTCGACTTTGCATGTGTTGTCTCATTCGCCCTTCGGCGATAACCGCCTCGCCAGTTGCCTGCGGGTGCTGGGCAATCAGGATGCGCTGCTGCTGTGCGGCGACGCGACGTATGCGTTGCAGCCGGGCAGCCCACCGTTTGCAGTGCTGCAGGCCGCCGGCGTGAATCTGTTCGTGCTCGCCGAAGACCTCCAGGCCCGCGCCCTGGACACGCCAGACTGGGCCGAAGCCATCAACTACTCAGGTTTCGTCGAGCTATCGATCGAGCACGACAAGGTCAACACCTGGCTATGAACACGCTGAACGTGGGCGACCGCGCCATCGCGCTGGACAAGGACGGCTACCTGGCCGACCTGGACGACTGGTCGGCCGAAGTCGCCACGGCCCTGGCCACCGCCGAGGACATCGAGTTGAGTCCCGAACACTGGGAGATCCTCGAACTGCTGCGCGGTTTCTACGACGAATTCCAGCTCTCCCCCGCGACCCGGCCGCTGATCAAGTACACGGCGCTGAAACTGGGGGCGGACAAAGGCAACAGCCTGCACCTGAACCGATTGTTCAAAGGCACTCCCGCCAAACTCGCCGCCAAGCTGGCGGGCCTGCCCAAACCGACGAATTGCTTATGACCGACTTTCCAGCACTGACCCTTGAGACCCCGGCCGAACACCCGTTCGCCCAATTCGTGCGCATCCTTGGCAAAGGCAAGCGCGGCGCCCGCAACCTGACCCGCGAAGAGGCCCGCGAAGCCATGGGCATGGTGCTCGACGAACAGGTTGAGGACACCCAGCTGGGCGCCTTCCTGATGCTGCTGCGGCACAAGGAAGAAAGCGCCGAGGAAATGGCCGGCTTCACCGAAGCCCTGCGCGAACGCCTGGTGGTCCCGACGTTGACGGTGGACCTCGACTGGCCGACCTACGCCGGCAAGAAGCGCCATTTGCCGTGGTACCTGCTGGCGGCCAAGTGCCTGGGGCAGAACGGCGTGCGGATTTTCATGCACGGCGGCGGCGCCCACACCGCCGGTCGCCTCTACACCGAACAATTGCTGGGCCTGTTGCAGATCCCACTGTGCCGGGACTGGCAGCAGGTCGGCAGTGCGCTGGACAACGGCGGCCTGGCCTTCATGCCGCTGGTGGACTGGGCGCCGCAGATGCAGCGCATGATCGACCTGCGCAACACCCTGGGCCTGCGCTCGCCGATCCATTCCCTGGCACGGATTCTCAACCCACTGGCCGCCCGTTGCGGCTTGCAAAGCATCTTCCACCCGGGCTACCAGGCTGTGCATCGCGATGCCAGCGGCTTGCTCGGTGACACTGCCATCGTGATCAAGGGCGACGGCGGCGAGATCGAGATCAACCCGGACGCCGACAGCCACCTGTACGGCACCACCGGCGGCGCCAGTTGGGACGAAGAATGGCCGCGCCTGGCCGAGCAGCGCCACGTCAAACCGGAGAGCCTCGACCCCGAGCACTTGAAGGCGATCTGGCGTGGTGACGTCGAAGACAGTTATCCGCAATTGACGCTGATCGCCACCATGGCGTTGGCCTTGCGTGGCCTGGGCGATACCCGCGACGAAGCGTTCGACAAAGCCCGGCAGTATTGGGAGGCCCGGGACCGATCGATTTAACCGATCATCAACGCCCAACCTTTGCGCTTTTAGTTCGAACCTAACGGAATAGACTCGCCTCCAACGTTTATTGGCCGAGGAGATCGAGATGGGTTTGTTAGTCGAGGGCCGCTGGCAGGACCAGTGGTATGAAAGCAAGGACGGCACCTTCCAGCGCGAACAGGCGCAGCGCCGTCACTGGGTCACCGCCGACGGCAGTGCCGGCCCCTCGGGCGAGAGCGGGTTTGCCGCCGAGGCCGGGCGCTACCATTTGTATGTCTCCCTGGCCTGCCCCTGGGCCCACCGCACGCTGATCTTTCGCAAGCTCAAGGGCCTGGAAGACTTGATCGATGTCTCGGTGGTCAGCTACCTGATGCTGGAAAATGGCTGGACCTTCGACAAGGCCCACGGCTCCACAGGCGACAAACTCGACGATCTGCAATTCCTGCATCAGCGCTACACCGCCGACACGCCAGACTACACTGGTCGCGTCACCGTGCCGGCGCTGTGGGACAAACAGCAACAGCGCATCGTCAACAACGAATCGGCGGAAATCATCCGCATGTTCAACAGCGCCTTCGATGGCTTGACCGGCAACGACCTGGACCTGTATCCCGAGCACCTGCGCCGCGATATCGACGCGCTGAACGAGCGGATCTACCCGGCGGTGAACAACGGTGTCTACCGGGCCGGATTCGCTACGACCCAAGCGGCCTACGAAGAAGCATTCGACGGTTTATTCGCCGAACTGGACCGGCTGGAGGCCTTGCTGGCAACCAAGCGCTACTTGGCCGGCGAATACCTGACTGAGGCGGATATCCGCCTGTTCACCACGATCATCCGCTTCGACGCGGTGTACTTCGGTCACTTCAAATGCAACCTGCGGCGCATCGCCGATTATCCGAACCTGTCGAACTGGCTGCGGGAGCTGTACCAGTGGCCGGGCATTGCCGAGACCGTGGATTTCACCCACATCCAAGGCCATTACTACGGCAGCCACAAGACCATCAACCCCAATGGGATCGTGCCCAAGGGGCCGAAGCAGGACTTTACGCTCGCCCATGATCGGGAAAGGTTGAGTGGGAAAGGGATTTGGCGTGGGGTTAGGGGCTGATCCGGGATTTTCGCTGTATTTGAGGGCCTCATCGCGAGCAAGCTCGCTCCCACAGTGGACTGTGTGCAACCGCAGATTCATGGTTGAACACGATCAATTGTGGGAGCGAGCTTGCTCGCGATTGGAGGCGACACGGTCTTTCTAGACCTGCCCCTGAGCCCCTTCAAACCACGCCAGTTTCTCGCGCAGTTGCACCACTTCCCCAACGATCACCAGCGTCGGCGCATGCACCTCGTGCTCGGCCACCAGCCGTGGCAAGTCCGCCAAAGTGCCGGTAAACACCCGTTGGTTGGACGTCGTACCCTGCTGGATCAACGCCGCCGGCGTATCCGCCGCGCGACCGTGCTTGATCAGCTCGTTGCAGATCATCGGCAAGCCGACCAAGCCCATGTAGAACACCAGCGTCTGCGCCGGCGACACCAAGTCTGCCCACGGCAAGTCGCTGGTGCCGTCCTTGAGATGGCCAGTGATGAAACGCACCGACTGGGCGTAGTCGCGATGGGTCAGCGGGATCCCGGCGTAGGCCGCGCAACCACTGGCGGCGGTGATGCCCGGGACGACCTGGAACGGGATGCCATGGGCCGCCAGCTCTTCGATCTCCTCGCCACCACGGCCGAAGATGAACGGATCGCCGCCCTTCAATCGCACCACACGCTTGCCCTGGCGGGCCAGGTCCACCAATTGCTGGTTGATCTGATCCTGGGGTACGGCGTGGTCGGCGCGGCGCTTGCCGACGTAGATGCGTTCAGCGTCGCGCCGGCACAGTTCGAGGATTGCCGGTGCCACCAGGCGGTCGTACAGCACCACGTCCGCCTGCTGCATCAAGCGCAAGGCGCGGAAGGTCAGCAGGTCCGGATCCCCCGGCCCGGCTCCCACCAAGTAGACTTCGCCCGGCGCGTTCGGCGCCTGGCCGTCGATCTTTTCCCGCAGCAAGCGCTCGGCTTCGCCGCCCTGCCCGGCCAGTTGGCGGTCGGCGATAGGGCCTTGGAACACCTCTTCCCAAAACGCCCGGCGCTGCTGGACATCGGGAAACAGTTGCTTGACCTGATTGCGAAAGCGCGCCGCCAGCCCGGCCAGTTGCCCGTAGGTCGATGGAATCCAGGTTTCCAGCTTGGCCCGGATCAGCCGCGCCAGCACCGGCGCATCCCCGCCGCTGGACACCGCGATCACTAATGGAGAGCGGTCGACAATCGCCGGAAAGATCACGCTGCACAGGGCCGGCGCGTCCACCACGTTGACCGGCACGCAACGCTTGTGGGCGTCGGCCGAGACCTGGGCATTGAGCGGTTCGTCGTCGGTGGCGGCAATGATCAGCCCGCACCCGTCCAGATCCGTCTCGAGGTAACCGCGCTGGACACACTCGCCGCCGCTGCCACTGACCAGCTCCCGCAACTGCGGTTCGATGTCGGGTGCGACCACCCGCAGCAACGCGCCGGCATCGGCCAGCAGGCGGGACTTGCGCAAGGCAATCTCCCCGCCGCCAACCACCAGCACGCGGCTGCCGCGCAGGTTGTGGAACAGTGGCAAATAGTCCATTTAGCCGATGACCTCGATGCCGCCCATGTAGGGTTTCAACACCTCGGGTACCCGGATCGAACCGTCGGCCTGCTGGTAGTTTTCCAGCACTGCCACCAAGGTCCGGCCCACCGCCAGGCCGGAACCGTTGAGGGTGTGGACCAGTTCCGGCTTGCCGGTTTCCGGGTTGCGGAAACGCGCCTGCATGCGGCGGGCCTGGAAGTCGCCGCAGTTGGAGCACGAGGAAATCTCGCGGTATTTGTCCTGGCTCGGGATCCAGACTTCCAGGTCGTAGGTCTTGACCGCGCTGAAGCCCATGTCGCCGGTGCACAGCGCCAGGGTGCGATACGGCAGTTCCAGCAGTTGCAAGACTTTCTCGGCGTTGGCGGTCAGGCTTTCCAGGGCTTCCATGGACTTCGAAGGCTCGACAATCTGGACCATCTCGACTTTGTCGAACTGGTGCTGGCGGATCATGCCGCGGGTATCACGGCCCGACGCCCCGGCTTCACTGCGGAAGCACGGCGTGTGGGCGACGAACTTGATCGGCAGTTGCTTGGCGTCGACGATCTCGCCAGCGACGATGTTGGTCAGCGAGACTTCGGCGGTCGGGATCAGGTACAGGTCAGCCTCGCCGTCGCGGCTGATCTTGAACAGGTCTTCCTCGAACTTGGGCAACTGGCCGGTGCCTTGCAGCGCCGGGGCCTGGACCAGGTACGGCGTGTAGGCTTCTTCGTAGCCATGCTCAGTGACGTGCAGGTTGATCATGAACTGCGCCAGGGCCCGATGCAGACGGGCGATCGGCCCACGCAGCAGGGCGAAACGGGCGCCCGACAGCTTGGCGGCGGTTTCGAAGTCGAGCCAACCGAACTTCTCGCCCAGGGCCACGTGGTCCTGCACCGGGAAATCGAAGGTTGTCGGCGTGCCCCAGCGGCGCACTTCGACGTTGCCGTCTTCGTCTGCACCGACTGGCACCGATTCGTGAGGCAGGTTCGGGATGCCCAGCAGGATCGAATCCAGCTCGGTCTGGATCGCGTCCAGCTCGACCTTGCCGGCACTCAATTCGCCCGCCATGCGCTCGACATCGGCCATCAGCGGCGCGATGTCTTCGCCACGCTGCTTGGCCTGACCGATGGACTTGGAGCGCGCGTTACGTTCAGCCTGCAGGGCTTCGGTGCGGGTCTGGACGGTCTTGCGCTGTTCTTCCAGCGCTTCGATGCGCGCGACGTCCAGGGCAAAGCCACGGGAAGCCAGGCGGTCCGCTACGTCCTGAAGGTTGCTACGTAACAGTTTGGAATCGAGCATGTCGGTCTCTCGTTATCAAAGTTTGGTCAGGGACAGGCCGGCCCACGTGGCGAGCAGCCCGCCGAATACGCTGATGGCCGCATAGCCCAGGGCCAGCGGCACCTGCCCGCTTTCCAGCAGGCGCACCGTATCCAGTGAAAAGGATGAAAAAGTCGTCAGGCCGCCGAGAAAGCCGACCATCAGCCCCGCGCGTACCTCGATGGGCACTTCCGGGCGAATCAAAAACAGACCGTATAGAACGCCGATCAGCAGACAGCCCACGATATTAACGGCCAGCGTCGCGGTATAGAAGTGCCGGGGCCAATTTGCGTTGATCCAGTTGCCCGTGGCGAAACGCAGTAACGTGCCGGCGACGCCGCCAGCGGAAACAGCCAGTATCAAGGGGATCAAGGTTTTCTCCGCTGCCGTGGACTCAAGCGGTCCAGTTGCGCCAAGTGGTTGAGCTTCTCGCCGATCTTCAGCTCAAGGCCACGAGGCACCGGCTGATAGAAGCGCTGGGGTTCAAGTTCATCAGGAAAATAGTCTTCGCCGGCGGCATAAGCGTCCGGCTCGTCGTGGGCGTAACGGTATTCTTCGCCATAGCCCAACTGCTTCATGAGCTTGGTCGGCGCGTTGCGCAGGTGCAGCGGCACTTCGAGGGAACCGTGCTCGGTGGCGCTGCGCATCGCCGCCTTGAAGCCCATGTACACCGCATTGCTCTTCGGCGCGCAGGCCAGGTAAGTGATGGCCTGGGCCACGGCGAGCTCACCTTCCGGGCTGCCGAGGCGCTCCTGCACGTCCCACGCCGCCAGGCACAGGCTCAGGGCCCGGGGGTCGGCGTTGCCGATGTCTTCGCTGGCCATGCGCACCACCCGGCGCGCCAGGTACAGGGGATCGCAGCCGCCGTCGATCATGCGCGCAAACCAGTACAAGGCCGCGTCGGGGTTGGAGCCACGGATGGATTTGTGCAGCGCCGAAATCTGGTCGTAGAACGCCTCGCCGCCCTTGTCGAAACGCCGGCGGGTATCGCCCAACAGGCTTTGCAGCAGTTCGACGCCAATCTCACTGTCGTCTTCGGCCAGGTCCGAGGCGTTTTCGAGCAGGTTGAGCAAGCGCCGGCCATCGCCATCGGCGGCGGAAAACAGGATCTGGAAGCCTTCATCGCTAAGGCTCAACTGCCGCTTGCCCAGGCCGCGTTCCTCGGTCAGCGCACGGTGCACCAGCTTACGCATCGCCGTTTCGTCGAGACTCTTGAGCACATAGACCCGCGCCCGCGAGAGCAAGGCGTTGTTGAGTTCGAACGAAGGATTTTCAGTGGTGGCGCCGATGAAAATCAGCGTGCCGTCTTCGACGTAGGGCAGGAAGGCGTCCTGCTGGGATTTGTTGAAGCGGTGCACTTCGTCGACGAACAGGATGGTGCGTTTGCCGTACTGGCCGGCCTGCTGCTTGGCCACTTCCACCGCCTGGCGGATCTCCTTGACCCCGGCCAGCACCGCCGACACCGTTTCGAAGTGGGCGTCCGAGACTTCCGCCAGCAGTCGCGCCAGGGTGGTCTTGCCCACGCCCGGCGGGCCCCAGAAGATCATCGAATGCAGCGCGCCCTGCTCCAGCGCTTCGCGCAGGGGCTTGCCGCGGGCGAGCACATGTTCCTGGCCGACGTACTCATCCAGGTTGGTCGCGCGCAGGCGGGCGGCCAATGGCTGGGCAATCGGGGCGCTTCGAAACAGGTCCATCACTACTTGTGCAACCTCCACTGGGTCCTGGTGCCGATCCTCTCTGCCGGAGCAGATCTGTGGGAAGTGGTCTGTGGGAGCAAGGCTTGCCCGCGATTGCATCGCCTCGGTCTATCAGATGCACCGAGGTGTGTCTGTATTGCGGGCAAGCCTTGCTCCCACAGATCTGCTCCCACAGACCATTTCCCACAGCCTTTTCCCACCGGGCTTTGTTTATTCCTGGATCACATCCGCACCCTTGGGGATGTCGAACTTGAACTTGGACGCGGCGATCGGCTCGTTGGCCTTGACCCCGGTGAACAGGATATTGGTGCGCTGGCCGACACTGTCGATCAGTTGCATGTCGTTGACAAGGCCATTGCGGAACGACAGGCGCAGGCTGTCGAACAGGCTGTCCTTGGTCTTGGGCTTGAGGGTGAAGTCAATCACGCCGCCCGCCTCTTTGGAGCTGATGTCGAAGCTCTGGCTGATCTTGGAAACGTCACCGGAGAGCAGCAATGCCGGGGTCTGGGTCAGGCGCTGGTCGAGGGTCTTGATGGTGACCTGCTCCAGGTCCGGGTCCCACAGCGAGACTTTCTTGCCGTCGGAAACCATCAGTTGTTCGGCCGGTGCATCGGTGTGCCAGTAAAACAGGCCTGGACGCTGCAGGGCCATGTCGCCGGCAGTTTCCTGCAACTGGGTGCCGCTGCCGTCGAGGGTCAGTTGGGAAAAGCGTGCCGTCAGGGTCTGGGAACGCTCCAGCAACTGGGTCAGGCGGGCCACGTCCTTTTCATCGGCGTGGGCCGACAAGGTGGTCAGGGTCAGTACGGGCAACAGCAACATGCGAATCAGGCGCATGGGAGTCCTCATGAAGTCGTGGAGGGTCGAGCGGCGCTTCAGCAGGCCGCCCGGGTCATTAGTCGCGCATCGGGCCCGGCGCCAGTACTTCGCGCGAGCCGTTGGTGTTCATGGCCGTCACCACCCCGGCCATTTCCATGGCTTCGATCATGCGGGCGGCGCGGTTGTAGCCGATCTTCAGCTTGCGCTGAACGGCGGAAATCGAGGCCCGGCGGCTCTCCAGGACGAACTGCACCGCTTCGTCATAGAGCGCATCGGTTTCAGCATCGTCGTCACCGCCGCCACTGCTGCCCTCGAAACCGCTGCCGGCTTCTTCGACACCGTTGAGGATATCGTCGTTATATTCAGGGGCGCCGCGCAACTTCCAGGCCTCCACCACGCGGTGCACTTCGTCGTCGGAAACGAATGCACCGTGGACACGGATCGGCAGGCTGGTACCCGGCGGCATGTAGAGCATGTCACCATGACCGAGCAACTGCTCGGCGCCGCCCTGGTCAATGATGGTCCGCGAGTCGATCTTGCTCGACACCTGGAACGCCATTCGGGTCGGGATGTTCGCCTTGATCAGGCCGGTGATCACGTCCACCGACGGCCGCTGCGTGGCGAGAATCAAGTGGATACCGGCCGCCCGAGCCTTCTGGGCGATACGGGCGATCAGCTCTTCGACCTTCTTGCCGACGATCATCATCATGTCGGCGAATTCGTCCACCACCACCACGATGGTCGGCAACTTGTGCAGCAGCGGCGCTTCATCGTGGATATTTTCGCGGTGATACAACGGATCGCTCAATGGCGTACCGGCCTCTTCGGCTTCCTTGACCTTGGCGTTGAAGCCCGACAGGTTGCGCACGCCCATCTTCGCCATCAGCTTGTAACGGCGCTCCATCTCGGCGACGCTCCAGCGCAAGGCGTTAGCGGCGTCCTTCATGTCGGTGACCACCGGGCACAGCAGGTGCGGAATGCCTTCGTAGATCGACAGTTCGAGCATTTTCGGGTCGATCATGATCAGCTTGGCGTCTTCCGGGCCAGACTTGAACAGAATCGACAGGATCATCGCGTTCACCCCCACCGACTTACCGGAACCGGTAGTACCGGCCACCAGCAGGTGGGGCATCTTCGCCAGGTCGGTGATGACCGGCTTGCCGCCGATGTCATGGCCCAGGGCCAGGGTGACCGGCGATTTGTGGTTGTCATACTCAGGCGTCGACAGCACTTCAGAGAAGCGCACGATCTGCCGGTCTTCGTTGGGAATCTCGATACCCACGGTGGTCTTGCCGGGAATCACTTCCACCACCCGCACGCTGGTCACGGCCAGGGAACGCGCCAGGTCCTTCGCCAGGTTGGCGATGCGACTGACCTTCACGCCGGCGGCCGGCTGGATTTCGTAGCGGGTAATCACCGGGCCCGGGTGGATCGAGTCCACCGACACCTCGACGCCGAACTCCTTGAGCTTGATCTCCAGCAAATGGCCGACGGCCGCCAGGGATTCAGGGGAATAGTTGAGCTGTTTCTTCTCGGCC
This sequence comes from Pseudomonas sp. Soil_N_39, assembly GCF_057655955.1. Lineage (NCBI taxonomy): Bacteria > Pseudomonadati > Pseudomonadota > Gammaproteobacteria > Pseudomonadales > Pseudomonadaceae > Pseudomonas > Pseudomonas sp. Soil_N_39. The sequence goes on along the minus strand of NZ_JBDGLI010000004.1, from coordinate 99,119 downwards.
GGGTCCAGGATCGAGATCGGCGGCAAGGTGCCTTCCACCGCACTGTCGACGAACAGCGGCGCTTGTTTCTCTTTCTGTACGCGCTTGCTTTGCTCCGGCGGCTTGGCCGGGGCCATGGTGATGACCGGCGGCACCTGCTTCTCGCGCTCGGACATGTGCTTGCTCAACGCCTGCTCACGCTCGATCAGGCGCTCCTTGACCTTGGCCTGCTCGCGCTTGTCCGGCGTCGTCGGGGCCACCACGTCGTGGACCCGGTCGTCGACTTCACGCAGTTGCGCCACCAGTTGCTTACGCTCGGTGCGCGCCGCCCACCAGCGGTTCATGGCGCCCTGGATCAGTTCGATCAGGTCGAGGGTGATCTTGCCGGTGACGTCCATGACCTTGAACCAGGACAGGTCGGTGAATACCGTCAGGCCGAACAGGAACAGGGCGATGAACAACAACGTGCTGCCCTGGATGTTCAGGGCGTTCCTGGCCAGGTCGCCGAGGCTTTCCCCCAGCGCCCCGCCCGCCCCGGCCGGCAAGCCGGTGGGCGCATGGAAATGGATATGGGCCAGCGCGGCCCCCGACAGCACCAGGAACACCAGGCCGATCAGGCGCCAGGAGAACAGCCAGCCGCTCCACTGCCACGGTTCATGGCGCTGACGGAAGATCTGGTAGGCCTTGATCGCCAGCAGCAACGGGAAAATGTAGGCGAAATAGCCCAGCACCATGAACAGGATGTCGGCGCTGTAGGAACCGGCCGGACCGCCGAAATTCTGCACGTCGTCGATCTTGCTGTTATGGCTCCAGCCCGGATCGTCCTTGCCGTAGGTCAGCAGGGCCATCATCAGGAACAGGCACAGGGCACCGATGGCGATCAATGCACCTTCCTTGAGCCGGTAGTGCAATTGCTGGCGCCAGAGCGGAACGACTGGTTTAGGTGATGCGGTGGATTTCTTCAAAACGCTTCTTTTCCTGCGCCAATGGCGCGTCCATCTGTTGAATGACTATAAAAAACTGCCCATGACGAGCAGGTAAAAAAGTGAATGTGCACAACCGGTACTACTTTTACCACTGTGAGGTGCATCCAGAAAACTGCAGGCGTGGCCGAAAATTTGATCTTTAGCCCATCCTGCGTTCAAAACCCAAGCATTGTACGGGTTTGTCGACGCCAAGGCATTGCCCGCTCGCTGAGTGACAGCATCGCCGGATACAGGGTGCACAAGCGCCAATTGGACCATGCATTCTCTTTTGTGACAAAGGCTTATGAGGTGTTTTTTATGAGCGAAGTGAAGCATTCACGCCTGATCATTCTCGGTTCCGGCCCCGCGGGGTACAGCGCGGCGGTCTATGCCGCCCGCGCCAACCTCAAACCCGTAGTCATTACTGGCGTGCAGGCCGGTGGCCAGCTCACCACCACCGTGGAAGTCGATAACTGGCCCGGCGATGTCGAAGGCCTGACCGGCCCGGTTCTGATGGAGCGCATGCAGCGGCACGCCGAGCGTTTCGACACGCAGATCGTCTACGACCATGTTCACACGGCCAAGTTGCAGCAGCGCCCGTTTGAATTGATCGGCGACAGCGGTACCTACACCTGTGATGCGCTGATCATTGCCACCGGCGCCTCGGCCCAGTACCTGGGGCTGCCCTCGGAAGAAAGCTTCGCCGGCAAAGGGGTTTCCGCGTGCGCGACCTGCGATGGTTTTTTCTATCGCAACCAGGTGGTGGCGGTGGTCGGCGGCGGCAATACCGCGGTCGAGGAAGCCCTGTACCTGTCGAACATCGCCAGGGAAGTGCACCTGATCCACCGCCGCGACAAGCTGCGCGCCGAGAAAATCCTCCAGGACAAACTCTTCGAAAAGGCCACCAGCGGCAATATCAAGCTGCACTGGAACCAGAACCTGGATGAAGTCCTGGGCGACGCCAGCGGCGTGACCGGCGCGCGCCTGCGGCACAGCGAGACCGGCGAAACCAGCACCTTGTCCCTCGCCGGGGTGTTCATTGCCATCGGCCATAAACCCAACACCGATCTGTTCCAGGGCCAGTTGACGATGCGCGACGGCTACCTGCTCGTGCGCGGCGGCAGCGAAGGCAACGCCACCGCGACCGCTATCGAGGGCGTATTCGCCGCAGGTGATGTGGCCGACCATGTCTATCGCCAGGCGATCACCTCCGCCGGCGCCGGCTGCATGGCCGCACTCGACGCGGAGAAGTATCTCGATGACATCCCTGCCGTTTGACGGTTAACCTTCCCGGCGGGTACTCGCTGACGGGCGAGACCCGCATCCGCCGCCCTCCCCTTCTACAAGCCGGACACTCATGCTGACTTGGTTACAACGCAACAGCCTCGAATTCCCGCCACTGGCAAAAGCCATGCGCGATCCCAACGGATTATTGGCCGCCGGTGGCGATCTATCCGCCGACCGGCTGATCCAGGCCTATCGCCACGGCTGCTTCCCGTGGTTTTCCGAGGGGCAACCGATCCTGTGGTGGTCGCCGGACCCACGCACGGTGTTGTTTCCCGACGAACTGCATGTATCCCGCAGCCTGGGCAAACTGTTGCGCAAGCAGCGCTATAAAGTGACGTTCGATCGGGATTTTGCCGCGGTCATCCAGGCCTGCGCCGCGCCGCGGGACTATGCCGACGGCACGTGGATCACCGACGCCATGCAAACCGCTTATCTGGAACTGCACCGACGCGGCTTTGCCCATTCGGTGGAAGTCTGGGACCAGGGGGTGCTGGTGGGCGGCTTGTATGGCTTGGCCATGGGGCAGCTGTTCTTTGGCGAGTCCATGTTCAGCCGGGCCGACAATGCGTCGAAATTCGGCTTCGCCACTCTGGTCCAACACCTCAAGGCCGCCGGTTTCGTGCTGATCGACTGCCAGATGCCCACCGAGCACCTGCACAGCCTGGGTGCACGGTCGATCCCACGCAGTGAATTTGCCGATTATCTAAAGGCACATCTGGACCAACCCAACCATGCGACATGGGTTTGCTGAGCGACATTCGCGCTCCTGGCTTACAATTAAATTCAAAGCTTATCCCGAGGGTCGATCATGACCGAGTTGGCGCGTTTGAAGTTCTATGCCACTCAGCCCCACTCTTGCAGTTACCTGCCGGAGGAGCAGGCCACGACGCTGTTCCTCGACCCTAGCCAGCCCATGGATGTGCATGTCTACGCAGACCTGTCGGAAATGGGCTTTCGTCGTAGCGGCGATCACCTTTATCGGCCCCATTGCCAACACTGCAACGCTTGCGTCCCGGCGCGCATTCCCGTGGCGCAATTTTTACCCAATCGCCAGCAGAAACGCATTTTCAAGCGCAACGCCGACCTTCAGGTCCGCCCAGCCAAGCCGCAGTTCACCGAAGAATACTTCGACCTGTACCAACGCTACATCGAACAACGCCACGCCGACGGCGACATGTACCCGCCCAGTCGGGATCAGTTCTCGACGTTCCTGGTGCGTGACCTGCCGTTTTCCCGCTTCTATGAGTTCCGGCTGGAGGGGCGACTGGTCGCCATCGCCGTGACGGACCTGCTGCCCAACGGCCTTTCAGCGGTGTACACCTTCTATGAGCCGGAAGAAGAACGGCGCAGCCTGGGGCGCTTTGCCATTCTCTGGCAAATCAACGAAGCCCGGCGCCTGGGACTGGAAGCGGTGTACTTGGGCTACTGGATCAAGAACTGCAAGAAAATGAACTACAAGACCCAATATCGCCCGATTGAATTGCTGATTAACCAGCGATGGGTCGTCCTGAGTTAGAACCCTTCGGCTTAAAAGCTAGAACCCCTTGGCTTGCCCCCCCTTTTTCGGGCACAATGCACGCCGCTTTTGCCTGGCGCAGTTGCACCGGGCCATTCACTGGATACCGAGGGCTTTACTGCATGTCGAAAGAAGACAGCTTCGAAATGGAAGGCACTGTCGTCGACACCCTGCCCAACACCATGTTTCGTGTGGAGTTGGAAAATGGGCACGTCGTAACCGCGCATATCTCCGGCAAGATGCGCAAGAACTACATTCGTATTCTTACCGGTGACAAAGTGCGCGTCGAGCTGACGCCCTATGACTTGAGCAAAGGGCGCATCACTTACCGCGCTCGCTAACAAGTCAATACAAGACGCCCGGCTGATGCCGGGCGTTTTTGTTTGTGGGAGCTAAGCTTGCTCGCGATAGCGGAGCATCAGACAACATCGATGTCGACTGAACCGACGCCATCGCGAGCAAGCTCGGCTCCCACAGGGACTTGGCGGTAGAACGCCAATCTTGTGCCTTACCCAAACAAACTGTGAGCGAGTTTGCTCGCGATAGCGGTGGGTCAGCTTGCATCGATGCTGAGTGTGCCGCCGCCATCGCGAGCAAGCTCGCCCCCACAAGGGGGCGATTGGCGTGAGTCTGGAACAGCAAAAAGGCGCCTTTCGGCGCCTTTTGCTTTATTGCTATTAACGGTCAGGCCATTTCGGCCGTGGTTTCGAAGTCGAAGGTCAGTTCGCCGTCCTTGATGTCGATGTGAACCACACCGCCATGTTCGGCCAGCTCGCCAAAGAGGATCTCCTCCGCCAGTGGACGCTTGATCTTGTCCTGGATCAAGCGAGCCATCGGCCGCGCGCCCATCGTTACATCGTAACCGCCTTCGGCCAGCCAACTGCGGGCCGCATCGGTCACCTCCAGCAACACACGCTTGTCTTCGAGTTGCGCCTGAAGTTCGGTAAGGAACTTGTCCACCACGCTCTTGATGACTTCATGGCTGAGGCGACCGAACTGGATAATGGTGTCCAGGCGATTGCGGAACTCAGGCGTGAAGCTCTTCTTGATCACTTCCATCGCATCGGACGAGTGGTCCTGATGGGTGAAACCGATCGAAGCGCGAGCCGCGGTTTCGGCACCGGCGTTCGTGGTCATGATGACGATCACGTTGCGGAAATCCGCCTTGCGCCCGTTGTTATCGGTCAGCGTACCGTGGTCCATCACCTGCAGGAGCAGATTGAAGACTTCCGGATGCGCCTTCTCGATCTCGTCGAGCAGCAATACGCAGTGCGGTTGCTTGGTGATGGCTTCGGTCAACAGGCCGCCCTGGTCGAAACCGACATAGCCCGGAGGCGCACCGATCAGACGCGACACGGTGTGGCGCTCCATGTACTCGGACATGTCGAAGCGCACCAGCTCGATGCCCATCGCCTTGGCCAATTGCCGCGCCGCCTCGGTCTTGCCGACACCGGTAGGACCGGCGAACAGGAACGAGCCCACCGGCTTGTCCGGCGACTTGAGACCGGCGCGGGACAGCTTGATGGCGGTCGACAGCGAGTCGATGGCCGCATCCTGGCCGAACACCGTCAGCTTCAGGTCACGCTCCAGGTTACGCAGCAGTTCCTTGTCGGAACTGGTGACGTGCTTGGGCGGAATCCGCGCGATTTTCGCCACGATATCCTCGACCTGAGGCACTTCGATACGCTTGACGCGTTTCTCCACGGGTTGCAGGCGCTGGTAGGCACCCGCTTCGTCGATGACGTCGATGGCCTTGTCCGGCATGTGCCGATCGTTGATGTAGCGCGAGGCCAGTTCAGCCGCCGCGCGCAGGGCTTCATCGCTGTATTCGATGTTGTGGTGCAGCTCGAATCGTCCTTTCAGGCCGCGCAGGATGCCAATGGTGTCTTCCACCGAAGGCTCCGACACATCGACCTTCTGGAAACGCCGAGCCAAGGCACGGTCTTTCTCGAAGATCCCGCGGAATTCCTGGAACGTGGTCGAGCCGATGCAACGGATATCACCCGAGGACAGCAGCGGCTTGAGCAGGTTCGACGCATCCATGACCCCGCCCGACGCCGCCCCGGCACCGATGATGGTGTGGATTTCGTCGATGAACAGGATCGCCTGCGGACGTTTTTTCAGTTCGCCGAGCAACGCCTTGAAGCGCTTCTCGAAATCACCGCGGTATTTGGTACCGGCCAGCAAGGCACCCAGGTCAAGGGAATACACCACGCTGTTGGCCAGCAGGTCCGGCACCTGGTTGTCGACGATGCGCTTGGCCAGGCCTTCGGCAATCGCGGTCTTGCCCACGCCCGCCTCGCCCACCAGCAATGGGTTGTTCTTGCGACGTCGGGCCAGGATCTGGGCCACGCGCTCGACTTCCGCCTCGCGCCCGACCAGCGGATCGATCCGCCCCTGGCGCGCCAGTTCGTTCAGGTTGCTGGCATAGGCATCCAATGGGTTGCCTGAAGAAGAAGACTCACCGCCCTCGTCGTCCTGCATATCCTGCTCACCCTCGGAATGATCGCCATGCCCCGGCACCTTGGAGATGCCATGGGCGATGTAGTTGACGACATCGATACGCGCAACGCTCTGCTGCTTGAGCAGGAACACCGCTTGGCTTTCCTGCTCGCTGAAGATGGCAACCAGCACGTTGGCGCCGGTGACTTCACGCTTGCCCGAGCTCTGTACGTGGAAGACAGCACGCTGCAGGACACGCTGGAAGCCCAGGGTTGGCTGGGTTTCGCGATCCTCGTCATGCACGGGGATCAATGGCGTGGTGGAGTCGATGAACTCCTGCAGATCATGCTTGAGTTTATCGAGGTTCGCGCCGCAGGCACGCAAAACGGTGGCGGCAGCCTCGTTATCCAATAGGGCCAGCAGCAGGTGTTCGACAGTCATGAATTCATGACGCTTCGAACGAGCCTCCTTGAAGGCAAGATTGAGGGTGACTTCGAGCTCGCGGTTTAACATAGCTTCACCTCATACCCAAGTGGTCGGCGTTAACCGTCCTTCTCGATTTCACAGAGTAGCGGATGCTGGCTTTCCCGGGCGTACTGGTTGACCTGCATGGCCTTCGTCTCGGCGATGTCGCGGGTAAACACTCCACATACTGCCCGTCCCTCTGTATGGACGGCCAGCATGACCTTGGTCGCCAGCTCACGATTCAGGTTAAAAAACACCTCGAGCACTTCGACGACGAAATCCATCGGTGTGTAGTCATCGTTGAACAAAACCACCTTGTACATCGGTGGCGCCTGTAATGCGGGCTTTGCTTCCTGAACAGCAATGCCTGCGGAATCGTCGTCGTGTAGATCCGGGCGATCCTGATTGAATGTTAGTCGAATCTGGCTGACTGCATGCATGGAAAGAAAGGTTCGTTTAGTTGGCGAATACAGTGATGGGGGCGCTTGTGGGCGATTTCAACCACGACCACCGGAGCCACCTTGACTATCGGGAAAACGGTGTTACAACCAATAGAGCCCATCGTGGGTTAAAAAGGTCCGTGGAATCTATCCTGTTAACAAGATTAGCCTGCGGATGGACTGGATGATACTCCAGTGATGGAGTGCGTTGCAGAGGGAAATGGGTTATGTCGCTCGTCAAGAATGGCAGGGTTAAATGGTTCAACAACGCCAAGGGCTTTGGTTTCGTTATCGTCGACGGGGTGGATGAAGACCTTTTCGCCCATTACTCAACCATCCAGATGGAGGGCTATAAAACCCTGAAAGCCGGGCAGCCGGTGACTTGCGAAGTCATCCAGGGACCCAAGGGCCTGCACGCCACCAACATCAAGGTAATCGTCGTCGAAGACGCCGCCCCCCTTGTTCATACCCATGCCAGGGTCACCGAGCCCCATTGACCGATCATCACCGCCCTGCATGATATGAAAATGCCCGGCTCGATCACTCTAGCCGGGCATTCGCGCTGAGCGCCGATTCGCTTACATGTGCGAGATCAGGGCATCACCGAAGCCCGAGGACGACACCAGCTTGGCGCCCTCCATCAGCCGTTCGAAGTCATAGGTCACGGTCTTGGCCGAAATCGCGCCATTGGTGCCCTTGATGATCAGGTCGGCCGCTTCGGTCCAACCCATGTGGCGCAGCATCATTTCCGCCGACAGGATCAGCGAGCCCGGGTTGACCTGGTCTTTGCCGGCATACTTGGGCGCAGTACCGTGGGTGGCCTCGAACATCGCCACGGTGTCGGACAGGTTGGCGCCCGGCGCGATGCCGATACCGCCCACTTCCGCCGCCAAGGCGTCGGACAGGTAGTCACCGTTCAGGTTCAGGGTGGCGATCACGTCATATTCAGCCGGACGCAACAGGATCTGCTGCAACATCGCATCGGCGATGGCGTCCTTGACGATGACGTTCTTGCCGGTCCGCGGGTTCTTGAACTGCATCCACGGCCCGCCGTCGAGCAGGGTCGCACCGAACTCTTCGGCCGCCACTTCGTAGGCCCATTCCTTGAAGGCACCTTCGGTGAACTTCATGATGTTGCCTTTATGCACGATGGTCAGCGAATCGCGATCGTTGTCGACCACATATTGCAGGGCCTTGCGAGCCAGGCGCTTGGTGCCCTGCTTGGAAACCGGCTTGACGCCGATGCCGCAATCCTCGTCGAAACGGATCTTGGTCACGCCCATTTCTTCTTTCAGGAACTTGATGACCTTGGTGGCTTCGGCCGAACCGGCCTTCCACTCGATGCCGGCGTAGATATCCTCGGAGTTCTCACGGAAGATCGTCATGTCCACGTCGCCAGGCTTCTTGACCGGGCTTGGCACGCCTTCGAACCAGCGCACCGGGCGCAGGCAGACATACAGGTCGAGCTGCTGGCGCAGCGCTACGTTCAACGAACGGATACCGCCACCGACCGGCGTGGTCAGCGGGCCCTTGATGGACACCACGTAGTCCTTGACCGCGTCCAGGGTTTCCTGGGGCAGCCAGGTATCCTGGTCGTAGACCTGGGTCGCTTTCTCACCGGCATAGACTTCCATCCAGGAAATCTTGCGCTTGCCGCCATAGGCCTTCTGAACCGCAGCGTCCACAACCTTGATCATGACCGGACTGATATCGACGCCAATGCCGTCGCCTTCGATGAAGGGGATGATCGGGTTGTCGGGAACATTAAGAGAATGGTCTGCATTGACGGTGATTTTGTCACCGACGGCTGGAACCTGAATCTTTTGATACCCCATGCTGAACTCCATTGCTTGGATTGAACATCTGGCTGCGTTCGAGCGTACCCCAGTTGAATCGGCGCGCAAACCCTACGTTAGGCCCATCAGCGGCAAAGTCTTGCACTTCGCCGCGTACAACCTGCGAAAACCAAGGGAAAAGCGCCAAACATGAGCATAGTTTGCCCCAGGGGTACTGCGACGTTTAGACCAATGGACGTGTACGGAAGTCTATGAACCATCGGCAGATCGCCAGCTACCTATGTATAATGCCGCCGCTGACCACAGGGTCACGACGGCTGACGGCTCTATCACAGGACTTTCCGCCAACTTAAAAGCCGGACCGTTACCGCGGCCCGACCGCTTGACGCTCGACTGATGCACCCAACATCACCGCGAAGAAACCTCGACATTCGGCTCACGGATGACTTTGAACGAACGCGCTTACCCGGCGCCCCTCGAGTTTCTGCGCATGCTTTAGCAAAGAAGAGAGTTAATCCGAATATGCCCACCCGCTCGAAGATCATCTACACCTTCACCGACGAAGCGCCTGCCCTCGCCACCTATTCGCTGCTGCCGATCGTCGAAGCCTTTACCGCTTCGGCCGATATCGCCGTGGAAACCCGCGATATCTCCCTCGCGGGGCGCATCCTGGCCAGCTTCCCCGAGCAACTGGGTGACAAAGCCGTAGCCGACCACCTCGCCGAACTGGGCGACCTGGCCGTTACGCCAGAAGCCAACATCATCAAGCTGCCGAACATCAGCGCCTCGGTGCCGCAACTGCAGGCCGCGATCAAGGAATTGCAGGCCCAGGGCTACGCACTGCCGGACTACCCGGAAACCGTGACCAGCGATGCCGAGAAAGATGCACGCGCCCGTTACGACAAGGTCAAGGGCAGCGCCGTGAACCCGGTCCTGCGCGAAGGCAACTCCGACCGTCGCGCGCCGCTGTCGGTCAAGAACTACGCTCGCAAGCACCCGCACAAGATGGGCGCCTGGGCCGCGGACTCCAAGTCCCACGTGGCCCACATGAGCACCGGCGATTTCTACGGCAGCGAAAAAGCCGCCCTGATCGACGCCGCCGGCAGCGTGAAAATCGAGCTGATCGCCCAGGACGGCACCGCCACTGTCCTGAAGGAAAAAACCACCGTACAAGCCGGTGAGATCCTCGACTGCGCAGTGATGAGCAAAAACGCCCTGCGCGACTTCATCGCCGCTGAAATCGAAGACGCCAAGCAAAAAGGCGTGCTGCTGTCGGTTCACCTCAAGGCCACCATGATGAAGGTCTCCGACCCGATCATGTTCGGCCAGATCGTTGCCGAGTTCTATAAAGACGCCTTGGCCAAGCACGCTCAAGTGCTGGAGCAGATCGGCTTCAACCTGAACAACGGCATCGGCGACCTGTACGCCCGCATCAAGGCCCTGCCGGCCGAGCAGCAGGCGCAGATCGAAGCCGACATCCAGGCGGTCTACGCGGCGCGCCCATCCCTGGCGATGGTCAACTCCGACAAAGGCATCACCAACCTGCACGTGCCGAGCGACGTGATCGTCGACGCCTCGATGCCGGCCATGATTCGTGACTCCGGCAAGATGTGGGGCACCGATGGCCAGTTGCACGACACCAAGGCTGTGATCCCGGATCGCTGCTACGCCACCATCTACCAGGCGGTGATCGAAGACTGCAAGCAACACGGCGCCTTCGACCCAACCACCATGGGCAGCGTGCCGAACGTTGGCCTGATGGCCAAGAAAGCCGAGGAATACGGTTCCCACGACAAGACCTTCCAGATCAAGGTCAACGGCGTGGTGCGCGTTTCCGACAGCAACGGCCGCACTCTGCTGGAGCAGAACGTCGAGGCTGGCGATATCTTCCGCATGTGCCAGACCAAGGACGCGCCGATCCAGGATTGGGTCAAACTGGCCGTCAACCGTGCCCGCGCCAGCAGCACCCCGGCGATCTTCTGGCTGGACCCGATGCGCGCCCACGACGGCGTGGTCATCGAGAAAGTCCAGACCTACCTGAAGGACCACGACACCAGCGGCCTGGACATCCGCATCATGTCGCCGGTCGACGCGATGAAGTTCACCCTGGGCCGCACCCGCGAAGGCAAGGACACCATCTCGGTGACCGGCAACGTGCTGCGTGACTACCTGACCGACCTGTTCCCGATCATGGAACTGGGCACCAGCGCCAAGATGCTGTCGATCGTGCCGCTGATGAACGGCGGCGGCCTGTTCGAAACCGGCGCCGGCGGCTCGGCACCCAAGCACGTCCAGCAGCTGCTGGAAGAAAACTTCCTGCGCTGGGATTCCCTGGGCGAGTTCCTGGCCCTGGCCGCGTCCCTCGAGCACCTGGGTGTGACCTACAACAACCCGAAAGCCCTGGTGCTGGCCAAGACCCTGGACCAGGCTACCGGTGAGTTCCTGGACCGCAACAAATCGCCATCGCGCAAGGTCGGCGGCATCGACAACCGCGGCAGCCACTTCTACCTGACCCTGTTCTGGGCTCAGGCACTGGCCGCCCAGGACGACGACGCAGCCCTCAAGGCCCAGTTCGCGACCCTGGCCAAGACATTGACCGACAACGAAGAAAAAATCGTTGCCGAACTCAATGCCGTCCAAGGCAAGCCCGTGGACATCGGCGGTTACTACTTCGCCAACCCGGAGCTGACCAGCAAGGCCATGCGCCCAAGCAACACCTTCAACGCGGCGATCGCTGCGCTGGTATAAAGTTGTAAGGAAGCACCACGAACCCCGGCCTTGTGCCGGGGTTTGTGTTTCCGGCATTTACACCATTCATCAGACAGAACCCGACCCTGTGGGAGCGAGCTTGCTCGCGATAGCGATGTAGCATTCAACATTGATATTGACTGACCCACCGCTATCGCGAGCAAGCTCGCTCCCACAGTTGACCGTGCTTGACTATTGAATCGAGGACACTTGCTGTCCACGGACCGTGCGTTAGAGAGACTGCTTGACAGCGTCAGGAGGCAGCCTAGGCTCAATGGCATCGTTCTAAGTACGCCCTCTTCACTGAAGGCGCATGAAATAGACCATGAAGGCTGAAGGCCCCGGCGTGACCCAAACACGCTCCTTTCACCTTTTGGGATGCGGGATGTCTCGGCAAGAGAACGAGAGAGCGTCGGATCAGGTGTCATTCTGAAACTGGAAGGGCCTGCAGCAGTGTCGACCTCAAGTGGAGCGAAACCGGGTTGCTGAAATCGCCTACGTAGCGATAGCAATCCGTGTACAAGGTTTGAGTTTTTTCAACGAACAACAAGCGCTGACAACTCATCACCTGACTCGCGCACATTGAGGAAACACCTAATGAAAAAAAAAGCGCAAGTAACCATACCTGCTCAACGGCACTTCTCTATTGGGAACTGGAGCTTTCTGGAGCTGACAGTTTCCCCAACCCTATATGCTAGAGATCGCGACAACGAACCCTTTGCATATCGCGAAATAAATAAGCTTAGCTCTTCGGGTGGAAGATACTCTACAGATGTTCGCACCAATGACCATGGCCAGAGATACAGCTACGCCACCGCCTCCCATGAATTACTGTTTAAAAGCGCATCTGCCGAATACAGATTCAATGCGAACAAATTCGGAAACCAAGTCACCTACTCAACCAGCTCACCGGGCGCCTCCGTCGAAGCTTTTTATTGGATCTTCGATGATTTTCTACGCGTGATTGAACTTACGATGCGTAAACCAGATGATCCCGTCGACCATAAAATAGATGAGTCCAACAGGGAGTACGAAGTTCAGCTCAACGGTCAGATCATTCAATGTTCTACAGGGGACCCTGTGCATCCCGCTCCTAAAAAAAAGGTGTCACAAATCGTTATCGCAGACACGGATAGATTTTCTTTTTTATCCAATGTAAATCTCTATTTTTCGGGCTGCGATGTATACCAAGAATATCCGCCAGAAAAAATAAAAAAGGTTGACCGACACGGCGAGGGCAATCCCAGCGCGGCCACCGATTACTACCTCACACCGGACAAGGGCTATCCCCCTGGCATCACAATTCTTACTATAAAAGACGGGTTCTCGGAAGCAACGGCTGTCGTCGAGTTCGATCACGACACATTCAATAAACAGGTAACCGTGACCATCAAATCGTTCACCAGCAGACTGTGTGACATCCGAGACTTTTCATACCTCGAACAATACTTTCCCAATGCGATATGTATCGCGCTTTAAGGATCTCCGGATCTTGCACCCGCCTGCGGGACTTGCTCGGGACGGCGAGTGGTCATTCATTATCGACTGACCCACCGCTATCGCGAGCAAGCTCGCTCCCACAATGGCCCAATTCCAATCTGAGAAATAAAGGCCCCCATGAACTGGCAATCCCACATTACCGCCCCCCCCCCTCGCTGAGGACCAAGGCCGTTTTCAGATGACGTGGATGCAACGGCAGACGGGTGGCGGCCAACGCATAGCAAGATAGGGGCATTGTTCCTGTGCGCGGCATCAGCTTGACAGAATCAGGAGGCAGCCTAGGCTTGACAGCATCGTTCTAAGTACGCCCTCTTCACTGAAGGCGCATGAAATAGACCATGAAGATTGAAGGCCCCGGCGTGACCCAAACACGCTCCTTTCAGCCTTTTGGGATGCGGGATGTCTCGGCAAGAGAACGAGAGAGCGTCGGATCAGGTGTCATCCTGATTACCTAAAGATGTAGCGACCTCAAGCGGAGCGAAACCGGGTTGCTGAATCCGCTACGTAGCGATAGCAATCCTTGTCCAGGGTTTGAGTTTTTCAGCGAGCAACACATGCTTAAAACTCAGCACCCAGCTCATACACTGAGGGTCCACATTGTGAAGAAGAATGCGCAAATTACTATGACCGCTCAAATGCCTTTCAGCATTGCAAATATCGACAATCAACAGCTGCTAGGCTCTCCCGCCCTATACAAGAGAGAGGGCCAGGGCGAGCCTTTTGAATATCCTAAAGTAGATGAATTCACCGATACGTATACCCTTTACTGCTCTACAGATGTTCGCCACAACGACCACGGACAGAGATACAACTACATCACAGCTTCCCAAGAGCTTCTATTTAAAAGCGCACATGCCGAATACAGATTCAATTTGAACAAATTTGGAAACCAGGTCACCTATTCAACCAATTCTCCAGGTGCTAGCGTCACGGCCAATCCTTGGATTTTCGATGACTTCTCCATGAAAATTCAGCTTGAAATGCGTGAGCCAGGTACAAAGGCCGACCGAAAGACAGATAAGACCAACAGGCGACTCGAGGCCCAGACTGACGATCAGGTCCTTCAATATGCTTCAAACGACCCCGTGCATCCTGCTCCGCAAAAAAAGGCCTCACAAGTCGTTATCAAAAACACAGATAAATTCTCGCTGCTATTCAATGTCAACCTCTATTTCTCGGGCTGCGATGTATACCAAGAGTTCCCTCCAGGTGAAATGCACAAAGTTGACAAACGAGCTGGGGCATCTACCGACTGCTACCTCACACCGGAAAAGGGTTATCCACCAGGAGTCACAACCCTGACGATAAAAGATGGATTTTCGGAGGCAACCGCCATCGTCAAATTTGACCACGACGCATCAAAAAAACAGGTCACCATGACAATCGAATCATTTACGAGCAAGCTTTGTGACATCCGAGACTTCTCACTCAGCAACAAACCATTTCCGAATGCGATATGCATTGCTCTTTAAGGATGATCAGAACCCGCACAGGCCTGCGAAGGGCTACTGCAATTTACGTTCAAGACCAGCCTCGCTGAAAAGGAGGACGTAATTGCCTGTAGGGGCCCTTGCTCGGGACGGCGATCCATCATTCATTTAATATCGACTGATCCACCGCCATCGCGAGCAAGCTCGCTCCCCCAGTGGCCCATATTCCAATCTGAAAATAGAGACCCCATGGACTGGCAACCCCACATCACCGTCGCCACCATCGTCGAAGACCACGGCCGCTTCCTGATGGTGGAAGAATCCAAAGGCGGACGCGCTGTACTCAACCAGCCCGCCGGACACCTGGACCCCAACGAAACGCTGATCGAAGCCGCCGTGCGCGAAACCCTGGAAGAAACCGGCTGGGACGTCGAGCCCACCGGCGTGGTGGGCATTTATCTGTACACCGCCCCCAGCAACGGCGTGACGTACCAGCGGGTCTGTTTCGCCGCCAAGGCCTTGAAACACCACCCTGAGTATCAACTGGACGACGGCATCCTCGGCGCCAGATGGCTGAGCCGCGACGAACTGCTCGAACAGCGCGAGCACTGGCGCAGCGAGCTGATCATCCGCTGCATCGACGATTATCTGGACGGCCACCACCACAGTCTGACGCTGATCCGTCCTTCTCTTTAGCCTTGCGCGCCCGGGCCTGATAGAATCGCGTCCTTTTTCAAGACACTCATTGAATTCCTATGCGTGATCCAGCCCCTTCTGACACACCCAAGAAGCGCGTCATTGTCGGCATGTCCGGCGGCGTGGACTCTTCCGTTTCCGCCCTTCTGCTGATCGAGCAGGGTTATGAGGTGGAAGGCCTGTTCATGAAGAACTGGGAAGAAGACGACGGAACCGAATACTGCACCGCCATGGATGACCTGGCGGACGCCCAGGCCGTGTGCGACAAGATCGGCATCAAGCTGCACACCGCCAACTTCGCCGCCGAGTACTGGGACAACGTGTTCGAGCACTTCCTGGCCGAATACAAGGCCGGGCGCACGCCGAACCCGGACATCCTCTGCAACCGCGAAATCAAGTTCAAGGCGTTCCTCGACTACGCCATGATGCTCGGCGCCGACCTGATCGCCACCGGCCACTACGTGCGCCGTCGCGACATCGACGGCCGCACCGAACTGCTCAAGGGCCTGGACCCAAACAAGGACCAGAGCTACTTCCTGCATGCCGTCGGCGGCGAGCAGATCGCCAAGACACTGTTCCCGGTAGGTGAACTGGAAAAGCCCGAAGTGCGCGCGATCGCCGAAAAACACCAGCTCGCCACCGCCAAAAAGAAGGATTCCACCGGGATCTGCTTCATTGGCGAGCGCCGTTTCAGCGATTTCCTCAAGCAATACCTGCCAGCCCAGCCAGGCGAGATCAAGACCACCGAAGGTGAAGTCATCGGCCGTCACCATGGTCTGATGTACCACACCATCGGCCAGCGCCAGGGCCTGGGCATCGGTGGGCTGAAAGACGCTGGGGAAGAGCCGTGGTACGTGCTGGTCAAGGACCTGGAACACAACGAGCTGATCGTCGGCCAGGGCAACGACCATCCCTGGCTGTTTTCCCGTGCCCTGCTCGCCTCCGACATCTACTGGGTCAACCCGATCGACCTCAGCGCACCACGCCGCCTGACGGCCAAGGTTCGCTACCGCCAGAGCGACCAGCCCTGCACCCTGGAAAAAACCGCCACAGGCTACCGTGCCACCTTCGACGACCCGCAGCGGGCGGTCACACCCGGCCAGTCGGTGGTGTTCTACGACGGCGACATCTGCCTGGGCGGCGGCGTGATCGAAGTCGCAGAGCCCTGGAGCAGCAAGGCATGAACCCCATCCAGGAACAACTGACGGCATTGGGCGGCGTGTTTCTCGCCGCCGTGCTGGTGGACAGGATCGCCAAGACCGGCCAGGCCACCGAAGCGGGCGTGGCCTGCATGCTCGGCAGCCTGCTGGTTCGCGACCCCAAGGACACCCTGGAAGTCTATGGCGGCGACGACCTGAACCTGCGCGAAGGCTATCGTGCGCTGATCGGCGCCCTGGAGCGCGATCCCAGCGCCTTGCAACGCGAGCCGCTGCGCTATGCCCTGTCGATGCTGGGCCTTGAACGCCAGTTGGCCAAGCGCGACGACCTGCTGGAGACCATCGGCAAACGCTTGCCGCAGATCCAGTCCCAGGTCGAGCACTTCGGCCCGGCTCACGAAAACGTCGTCGCGGCCTGCGGTTCGCTGTACCAGGACACCCTGAGCACCTTGCGCCAGCGCATCCAGGTGCATGGCGACATGCGCAACCTGCAACAGCCGAGCAATGCCTCGAAGATCCGCGCCCTGCTGCTGGCCGGGATTCGCTCGGCACGGCTGTGGCGGCAGTTGGGTGGCCATCGCTGGCAACTGGTGATCAGCCGACGCAAATTGCTGAAAGAGCTTTACCCGTTGATGCGCAACGAATAAGTCGCCTCAACCCATTTTTTAGCTTGTTACGCGTAACACGCCGGTCAGTTGGCGACGGACCGGCGATTGTTTTCATGTATGATACGCGCCCCATTTCGTTGCCCGACTGTCCGAGAACACCCTATGCAGCTCTCTTCGCTCACTGCGGTTTCCCCTGTTGACGGCCGCTACGCCGGCAAAACCCAGGCCCTGCGCCCGATTTTCAGCGAGTACGGCCTGATCCGTGCCCGCGTCCTGGTTGAAGTGCGCTGGCTCCAGCGCCTGGCCGCCCACCCTGCCATCGGCGAAGTGCCGGCGTTCTCGGCCGAAGCCAACGCGGTGTTGAACGCCCTGGCCGAAAACTTCGTGCTGGAACACGCCGAGCGCGTCAAAGAGATCGAGCGCACCACCAACCACGACGTCAAGGCCATCGAATACCTGCTCAAGGAGCAGGCGGCCAAGCTGCCGGAGCTGGCCAATGTCAGCGAGTTCATCCACTTTGCCTGCACCAGCGAGGACATCAACAACCTGTCCCACGCCCTGATGCTGCGCGAAGGCCGTGATGAAGTGATGCTGCCCCTGATGCGCCAGACCGCCCAGGCCATCCGCGAACTGGCGATCCGCTTCGCCGACGTGCCGATGCTGTCGCGCACCCACGGTCAACCGGCATCGCCGACCACCCTGGGCAAGGAGCTGGCGAACGTGGTCTATCGCCTGGAGCGCCAGATCGCCCAGGTGGCCGCCGTGCCGCTGCTGGGCAAGATCAACGGCGCCGTGGGCAACTACAACGCCCACCTGTCGGCCTACCCGGACATCGACTGGGAAGCCAATGCCCGCGCCTTCATCGAAGACGAGCTGGGCCTGAGCTTCAACCCGTACACCACCCAGATCGAACCGCACGACTACATCGCCGAGCTGTTCGATGCAATCGCCCGTTTCAACACCATCCTGATCGACTTCGACCGTGACATCTGGGGCTACATCTCCCTGGGTTACTTCAAGCAGCGCACCATCGCCGGCGAAATCGGTTCCTCGACCATGCCGCACAAGGTCAATCCGATCGACTTCGAAAACTCCGAAGGCAACCTGGGCATCGCCAACGCGCTGTTCCAGCACCTGGCGAGCAAACTGCCGATCTCCCGCTGGCAGCGCGACCTGACTGACTCCACCGTGCTGCGCAACCTGGGCGTGGGTTTTGCCCACAGCGTCATTGCCTACGAAGCCAGCCTCAAGGGCATCAGCAAGCTGGAACTGAACGAACAGAAAATCGCCGCCGACCTGGACGCCTGCTGGGAAGTCCTGGCCGAGCCGATCCAGACGGTGATGCGCCGCTACAACATCGAGAACCCATACGAAAAACTGAAAGAGCTGACCCGTGGCAAGGGCATCAGCCCTGAAGCGCTGCAGACTTTCATCGATGGCCTGGACATGCCTGCCGAGGCCAAGGCGGAGCTGAAGAAGCTCACGCCGGCCAGCTACATCGGCAACGCGGCGGCACAAGCCAAGCGCATCTGATCCACGGCTTTACCTTTGAGACGCCCGGCCGCGCCGGGCGTTTTTATTCGCGTCTGAAAAGTATATTTTTTCAATAGGTTACACATGAATCCTGATATTCCTCTGCAACTCCTGGGCGGCATCACGGCACGGGAGTTCCTGCGCGACTACTGGCAGAAAAAACCCCTGCTGATCCGTCAGGCGATTCCTGACTTCCAAAGCCCGATCGATGCCGATGAACTGGCTGGCCTGGCCTTGGAAGAAGAAGTCGAATCGCGCCTGGTGATCGAGCACGGCGAGCGTCCCTGGGAACTGCGTCGCGGCCCATTCGCCGAAGACGAATTCAGCAAGTTGCCGGAGCGCGAGTGGACCCTGCTGGTGCAGGCGGTCGACCAGTTCGTGCCGGAAGTCAGCGAACTGCTGGAGAACTTCCGCTTCCTGCCGAGCTGGCGCATCGACGATGTGATGATCAGCTTCGCCGCCCCGGGTGGTAGCGTGGGTCCGCATTTCGATAACTATGACGTGTTCCTGCTGCAGGGCCATGGCCAGCGCAACTGGAAGATCGGCCAGATGTGCGACTCCGAAAGCCCGCTGCTGCAGCACGCAGACCTGCGCATCCTCGCCGACTTCGAAGCCACCGACGAGTGGGTCCTTGAACCGGGCGACATGCTCTACCTGCCGCCGCGCCTGGCGCACTGCGGCGTGGCCGTGGACGACTGCATGACCTACTCGGTCGGCTTCCGCGCGCCGAGCGCCGCCGAAGTGCTGACCCACTTCACCGACTTCCTCAGCCAGTTCCTGCCGGACGAAGAACGCTACACCGATGCCGACGCGCGCCCGGTGGCCGACCCGCACCAGATCCAGCACGACGCCCTCGACCGCCTCAAGGGCCTGCTGGCCGAGCACATGAGCGACGAACGCCTGCTGCTGACCTGGTTCGGCCAGTTCATGACCGAGCCGCGCTACCCGGAACTGGTGGTGGGCCCGGAACTGGAAGAAGACGACCTGCTGGCCAGCCTGGAACAAGGCGCCGTGATCATCCGCAACCCGAGCGCGCGCCTTGCCTGGTCGGAAGTCGATGATGACCTGCTGCTGTTCGCCAGCGGCCAGAGCCGTTACCTGCCGGGCAAGCTGCGCGAATTGCTGAAGATGATCTGTGCCGCCGACGCCCTGCACATCGAGAACCTTGGCCCGTGGTTGGCCGACGAAGACGGTCGCGGCCTGGTCTGCGAGCTGGTCAAGCAAGGCAGCCTGGGGTTCGCCGATGAATAAAATTCACGTTCGTGTCGCAGACTGGCAAAAGGATAACGCCGAGATCCGGCGCATTCGTGAGACCGTGTTCATCGCCGAGCAGTCCGTTCCGCCCGAGCTGGAATGGGATGCCGATGACCAGAGCGCAGTGCATTTCCTGGCGTTCGAAGGCGATTTTCCCATTGGCACCGCTCGCCTGCTGACTGACGGTCACATCGGCCGAGTCTCGGTCCTCAAGGACTGGCGCGGCCTGAAGGTGGGCGATGCGCTGATGCATGCGGTGATCGCAGAAGCCGAGAAGCGTGGGCTCCAGCAGCAGATGCTCAGCGCCCAGGTGCATGCCACGCCGTTCTATGAGCGGTTGGGGTTTGCGGTGGTCAGCGAGGAGTTCCTGGAAGCCGGAATTCCTCATGTGGACATGGTTCGCCATTCGGCCTGACACCGCAGCGCAGCCATCGCGAGCAAGCTCGCTCCCACAGGGACCTGCGGTGAACAGAGATTTCGTGTACATCACTATTCCAATGTGGGAGCGAGCTTGCTCGCGATGAGGCCCTGAAGAACACCACAAAACGCCCCGCCATCCTCCGATGCCGGGGCGTTTTGCCGTCTACCATTCAACTTGCCCCACCCCAGGCCGACAAACTGGCAATATCAAGCCTTTGTCTCGCGGAGAAATGGACATGTCCTTACGCACCCTGCTGACCACCCTGCTGCTCGGCTGCAGCCTGTCGGTCATGGCGGACACGCAAATCGTGCCGCTGAACTACCGCACCAGCGCCGACCTGTTGCCGGTGGCACAGAATTTCATCGGCAAGGACGGCCAGGTCAGCGCCTACGGCAACCAACTGATCGTCAACGCCGAGCCGGGCAAGATCGAAGAACTCCGGCAATTCCTCGCCCAACTGGACACCGCCCCCAAGCGCCTGCTGATCACGGTCGACACCAACGAAAACAACCTGCAGGGCAACCAGGGTTACTCGGTCAACGGTGCAGCCCCCAGCCAGACCCGCATCATCAACCGCAGCACCGCCAGCCGTGACGGCGGCGTGCAGCAGGTGCAGGCCAGCGAGGGCCAGCCAGCGCTGATTCAGGTGGGCCAGAGCGTGCCGTTCACCAGCAACCAGACCGACAACTACGGGCGCATGCAAAGCCAGACCGAATACCGCAACGTCACCCAAGGTTTCTATGTCACGGCCAGCGTCACCGGCGAGACCGTTCATCTGAGCATCAGTACCAACCGTGACCGTATGAGCCAGGAACGTCCAGATGTAGTGAACGTTCAGAGTACCGACACAACTGTCAGCGGACGCCTGGGCGAATGGATCACCCTGGCCGGCGTGAATCGCCAGACTCAGGCCGACAAACAAGGCCTGACCCGCAGCTACTCGACCCAGGGCCGCGATGACATGATTTTGCGGGTCAAGGTCGACACCCTGAACTGAAGCACCAAAAACTGACTGATGAGTCGTATTAGACCAAAGATGTAGTGCTATAAAAAAAGCACTACAAAACGTTTGACGAGCCAAAAAACCGAAGGCATGATGGCCTCGCTCCCGCTAATCAGGGGCCCTGGCAAGGGCCTTCGGGTCGACGCTTGCAACTACCCTGCGAGCCGATTCGTGTCTGTACCGCCCACAAGGTGTGTTTGACGAGGTTGCGACTGGAACGAAGTTGTCCCGAGGGACGGAAGCGTAACTAGGTAACCCGGCATCACTCTGAGTTCGTATCAAGGCCCACGACGCCCGAATGCGCCCGCAGTTCGCCCCTACCTGCTCACTTTCCCCTCGAGCCCATCGTTCTTCCCGTCGCCGCCCCGCCTGAACCGACTTGTACGCCAACCCCTGGTCGGCAGGAGCAGGAATTTTCCACCAAGACCTATGCGACGAGGTTTATCTCCATGGCACTGACACGCGAACAGCAAATTGCAGCCCTTGAAAAAGACTGGGCTGAAAACCCGCGCTGGAAAGGCGTGAAGCGCAATTATTCCGCTGCTGACGTCGTCCGTCTGCGTGGCTCGGTTCAACCTGAGCACACCTTTGCGAAAATGGGCGCCGAGAAGCTGTGGAACCTGGTCACCCAGGGCGCCAAGCCAGCCTTCCGTCCCGAGAAAGATTTCGTCAACTGCATGGGCGCCCTGACCGGCGGCCAGGCTGTGCAGCAAGTCAAGGCCGGCATCCAGGCGATCTACCTGTCGGGCTGGCAAGTGGCCGCGGACAACAACTCCGCCGAATCGATGTACCCCGACCAGTCGCTGTACCCGGTGGATTCGGTTCCAACCGTGGTCAAGCGCATCAACAACTCGTTCCGTCGCGCCGACCAGATCCAGTGGAAAGCCGGCAAGAACCCGGGCGACGAAGGCTACATCGACTACTTCGCGCCGATCGTGGCTGACGCCGAAGCTGGTTTCGGTGGTGTCCTGAACGCCTACGAGCTGATGAAGAGCATGATCGAAGCAGGCGCCGCCGGCGTTCACTTCGAAGACCAACTGGCTTCGGTGAAGAAATGCGGCCACATGGGCGGCAAGGTACTGGTTCCAACCCAGGAAGCCGTGCAGAAGCTGACCGCTGCTCGCCTGGCCGCCGACGTTGCCGGTGTACCGACCATCATCCTGGCCCGTACCGACGCCAACGCCGCCGACCTGCTGACTTCCGACTGCGACCCGTACGACCAGCCGTTCGTGACCGGTACCCGCACCCAGGAAGGCTTCTACAAGGTGCGCGCCGGCCTCGACCAGGCCATCGCCCGTGGCCTGGCCTACGCGCCGTACGCCGATCTGATCTGGTGCGAAACCGCCAAGCCGGACCTGGACGAAGCCCGTCGCTTCGCCGAAGCGATCAAAAAGGAATACCCGGACCAACTGCTGTCGTACAACTGCTCGCCTTCCTTCAACTGGAAGAAAAACCTGGACGACGCGACCATCGCCAAGTTCCAGCGCGAACTGTCCGCCATGGGCTACAAGCACCAGTTCATCACCCTGGCCGGCATTCACAACATGTGGCACAGCATGTTCAACCTGGCGCACGACTACGCCCGCAACGACATGACCGCCTACGTGAAACTGCAAGAGCAGGAGTTCGCTGACGCCGCCAAGGGCTACACCTTCGTGGCTCACCAGCAGGAAGTGGGCACCGGCTACTTCGACGACATGACCACCGTGATCCAGGGTGGCACTTCGTCGGTGACCGCACTGACCGGCTCCACCGAAGAAGAACAGTTCCACTGATCCTTGAGGTAAACGGCCCTTGCGGACCGAATAAAAGCTAACCGCAAAGCCGACGATCTGACGCCCCGACTGGTTCGGGGCTTTTTTTTGCCGGCTTTACCCGGTTCGCTTTTTACACCTTGAAATGACTGACCAACTGCTGCAACTGGTTGCCCAGGCGCGCCAGCTCGATGCTGGAGGCTGCGGTTTCTTCGCTGGCTGAGGCGGTCTGCTCGGATACATCGCGCACGCTCAGGATACTGCGGCTGATTTCCTCGGCCACCGAGCTTTGTTGCACCGCGGCGGCAGCAATCTGTTGGTTCATGGCCTGAATGCCAGAAACCGCCTGGGTGATGCTACCCAGAGATGTGCCGGCTTTGGATGCCAACGCCACGCTGCTGTCGGTCAGCTCGCGGCTATTTTGCATGATAGTCGATACCTGGCGCGTGCCGTTCTGCAAGCCCGCCACCAGGCTTTCAATCTCTTCGGTGGAATGCTGGGTACGCTGGGCCAACCCGCGTACTTCGTCGGCGACCACGGCAAAACCGCGCCCGGCGTCACCCGCGCGAGCGGCCTCAATGGCGGCGTTAAGGGCCAGCAAGTTGGTCTGCTCAGCCACCGCCCTGATCACGTCCATGATCTTGCCGATGCGCCCGCTTTCTTGTTCCAGCTCGTTCATGGCCTCGACCGAGCGCCCGACCTCGCTGGCCAAGCGCTCAATCTGAACGATGGCTTGCGCGACCACTTGGTCGCCAATACGGGCCTGTGCATCGGCCTCCGATGCGGCTGCGCGAGCTTGTTCGGCATTACGCGCGACTTCATGCACGGTGACCGACATTTCGTGCATGGCAGTCGCCACCTGATCGGTCTCGGTCTTCTGACTATTGACCCCGGCACTGGTCTGCTCAGTGACAGCCGATAGCTCTTCGGCGGCACTGGCGATTTGGGTGACGCCATCGCGGATGCCACCGATCAGATCGCGCAAGGTGATGCCCATGCGTTGAATACCCTGCTGCAAGGCACCCAGCTCATCACGACGGGTCACGATCATGTGTTGCGTGAGGTCGCCTGCTGCAATGCGATCGACCACAGCCAATGTGTCCTGCAACGGCCGTGTAATCTGGCGGGTGATGATCAAGGCGGCAAAAATCCCCAACAACATCGCCAAGGCCGTACAACTCAGCTGCAGGATGCGAGCCTGGGCGCTGTCTTCATCCCGGGAGACCAGTTGGCTGGCATACATTTCGTCAGACAGACGAGTGATGGTTTCACCTAAATCGACAGTGTCCTGCACGGCCTTGCCAATGGCCTGATTGCTGGCAGTGAAGTCCTGCACCGAACGGCGGTAAGCAATCAGCGCGGTTTCCAGCTGCTGGATGGTGTCGGCATAGGTCGAGCCGAAAGCGCTGTTGAGGGCTTCGATGCTCTTGAGCGCATTTTCGAGCTGGCGGGTGGCGGCTTGTTCGGTGGTGCTGTTGGGGTTGCCGGTATAGCCACGCACTTCATAACGCACCAGCGCCACGTCCTCTTTGGCCTTGAGGATTAGCTTATAAAGGTCAAAGCGGCGCTCATCCGAAGCGGGCATCGCTTCTACGTCACTGATGACCTTGGCAATCAGCGCAGCGCCCTTGACCGCATTGACGCCCATCTCCTTGCGCATGGCTGCGTCATTGCGATAAGCCTCGCGCATCGTATTCAGTGCCACTTGATACTGCGTGCTGGCCTGCTCGATCAGCGCAAGTTTTTTCTGGTTTTCAGGTTTTCTCAACTCGTTCGCGAGGCTTTTTTGCTTGGCGACAAACTGCTCCAGCGACGCCTGGATCATTGCCCCCTTTTGTTCATCGCCCCTGTCCAGCTGGTATTGCAAGCGAGCCCTGCGCAAGTGATCGAGACGGTTGCCGAGTTCGGTAATGCTGGTCATTCGATCCGTACGCTCGATCATTTTTCCCAGGCTGAACCAGCCGGTCGCGGCGAGGATAGCGGTCAGAATCAGCACAACGGCAAAACCCAAAGCCAGCTTGAGCATAACGCTCATATTCGCGATCCAAGAGTTCATGACATTCCTTTGGTTATCAGCCGCGAACGATGAAAACTGACGCGGTTTATCTGAGAAGGGGCGAGAATCCAATCAATATTGATATATATGATTAGATGAATGAGCCGCAAAGATAGCTATTTGCCATCAATCCTTCAAGGCTTTAAGCCTGGCCTCGTGCCGATTTTTGCTCGCAAGGCGGGTGTCGCTTAAACGCGAATCCCTTGGCCACAGGTTCTGGGTTGACTTGACCGTTCGACATTGAGCTGACGACCCTTGGTTTTTTCACCCGTTTTTTTTGAAGCGACCTACTCTGTAAGAGCAAGGCTGCACCTGTGGGAGCCAGGCTTGGCCGCGATGAACGATAAGGCAGTCTGCCTCGGGACCGCTTTGCCGGCATCGCGAGCAAGCTTGGTTCCCACAGGAGCAGCCCTCATGCCAATCCAACCTTCATCAAGACCTTCCCCACAAAACTTCGGCGCATGGATAGAAAAATTGATCGAACGCAGTATTGGGCAGTCCGAAAAGGAGTAAAACGTGCGGCGCTGACAATTGCAGTAGCGACGATGTAAGACAGCCCCTAAGACACAACACTAAGTGCAGCGCAGAAAAGCCGCCACAGATAACAATAATTATCATTTGGAAGTCATTATCATTGTTACATCCGCACGAAATATTATTGATCAATAGCCGGCCAACGCCCACGGGGCCGGGGCCGCAGGGTCCTGGGAGAGCGCTATGTCCTTATTCCAATAAATAATTTCGCTATAGGAATTTTACTTGCCCGGTGTTTAGCCATAAAATCACCGCGATTGATTGCTGCGACATATCGTCACTGCGTTATTTCATTCAAGCTCAGAGACCTTTGCTCTCTGTTAAGGATTTCCAGCATGTCCGAAGCGACAGGACTCATGGCCCACAATTGGGGCTTTGCCATTTTCCTTCTGGGCGTTGTTGGCCTGTGTGCTTTCATGCTCGGCGTTTCGAGCCTGCTTGGGTCAAAAGCCTGGGGCCGCAGCAAAAATGAACCGTTCGAGTCCGGCATGCTGCCTACCGGTGGCGCCCGCTTGCGGCTCTCAGCCAAATTCTATCTGGTCGCGATGCTGTTCGTGATCTTCGATATCGAAGCCCTCTTTCTCTTTGCATGGTCTGTGTCCGTCCGCGAAAGCGGCTGGACCGGATTCGTCGAAGCTCTCGTTTTCATAGCAATTCTGTTGGCAGGTCTTGTCTACCTTTACCGGGTGGGGGCACTTGATTGGGCTCCGGAAGCTCGGCGCAAGCGGCAAGCGAAGCTGAAACAATGAGGCTTTGGCAATGCAATACAATCTCACCAGGATCGACCCCGATGCTCCTAACGAGCAGTATCCGATTGGCGAACGGGAAACCGTCGCCGATCCGTTAGAAGATCAAGTCCACAAAAACATCTTCATGGGCAAGCTCGAAGACGTGCTGAACAGCACGGTCAACTGGGGTCGCAAGAACTCCCTGTGGCCGTACAACTTCGGCCTTTCGTGCTGCTACGTGGAAATGACCACCGCCTTCACGGCGCCCCACGACATCGCGCGCTTTGGCGCCGAGGTGATCCGGGCATCGCCGCGCCAAGCGGATTTCATGGTTATCGCCGGTACCTGCTTCATCAAGATGGCGCCGATCATCCAGCGTCTCTACGAGCAAATGCTCGAGCCCAAGTGGGTCATCTCCATGGGGTCGTGCGCCAACTCCGGTGGCATGTACGACATCTACTCTGTCGTTCAAGGGGTGGACAAGTTCCTGCCCGTGGACGTCTACGTGCCCGGCTGCCCCCCTCGCCCTGAAGCGTTCCTGCAAGGCTTGATGCTGTTGCAGGAGTCGATTGGCCAGGAGCGTCGCCCTCTGTCCTGGGTCGTTGGCGACCAAGGCGTCTATCGCGCCGAGATGCCCTCGCAAAAGGAACAGCGCCGCGAACAGCGTATCGCAGTCACCAACCTGCGCAGCCCCGACGAAGTCTGATCCAGCTCTGCTTCTGTACAAGAAACGAGAACCTGGCTTCATTCTTTACGTTGACCGAAAGCGATAAATAACCATGACTACAGGCAGTGCTCTGTACATCCCGCCTTACAAGGCAGACGACCAGGATGTGGTCGTCGAACTGAACAACCGTTTTGGCCCCGAGGCGTTCACCGCCCAGCCGACCCGTACCGGCATGCCGGTGCTTTGGGTCGCCCGCGCCAAACTCGTCGAAGTCCTGACTTTCCTGCGCAACCTGCCCAAGCCGTACGTCATGCTCTATGACCTGCACGGCGTGGACGAGCGCCTGCGCACCAAGCGTCAAGGGCTGCCCGACGGCGTCGACTTCACCGTGTTCTATCACCTGATGTCGATCGAACGTAATAGTGACGTGATGATCAAGGTCGCCTTGTCCGAGAGCGACCTCAGCGTACCGACCGTGACCGGCATCTGGCCGAACGCCAACTGGTACGAGCGTGAAGTGTGGGACATGTACGGGATCGACTTTCCCGGCCACCCGCACCTGACCCGCATCATGATGCCGCCGACCTGGGAAGGTCACCCGCTGCGCAAGGACTTCCCGGCCCGTGCCACCGAGTTCGACCCGTTCAGCCTGTCCCTGGCCAAGCAACAACTCGAGGAAGAAGCCGCGCGCTTCAAGCCTGAAGACTGGGGCATGAAGCGCTCGGGCGCCAACGAGGACTACATGTTCCTCAACCTGGGCCCGAACCACCCTTCGGCCCACGGTGCGTTCCGCATCATCCTGCAGCTGGACGGCGAAGAGATCGTCGACTGCGTGCCGGACATCGGCTACCACCACCGTGGCGCCGAGAAAATGGCCGAGCGCCAGTCCTGGCACAGCTTCATCCCGTACACCGACCGTATCGACTACCTCGGCGGCGTGATGAACAACCTGCCGTACGTGCTGTCGGTGGAGAAACTGGCCGGGATCAAGGTCCCGGAGAAGGTCGACGTCATCCGCATCATGATGGCCGAGTTCTTCCGTATCACCAGCCACCTGCTGTTCCTGGGTACCTACATCCAGGACGTCGGCGCCATGACCCCGGTGTTCTTCACCTTCACCGACCGCCAGAAGGCCTACACGGTGATCGAAGCCATCACCGGTTTCCGCCTGCACCCGGCCTGGTACCGTATCGGTGGCGTGGCCCACGACCTGCCACGCGGCTGGGAAAAGCTGGTCAAGGACTTCGTCGAGTGGATGCCCAAGCGCCTGGACGAATACACCAAGGCCGCCCTGCAGAACAGCATCCTCAAGGGTCGTACCATCGGGGTCGCCGCCTACAACACCAAGGAAGCCCTGGAATGGGGCGTCACCGGTGCCGGCCTGCGCTCCACCGGTTGCGACTTCGACCTGCGCAAGGCGCGTCCTTACTCCGGCTACGAGAACTTCGAATTCGAAGTACCGCTGGCCGCCAACGGTGACGCCTACGACCGCTGCATGGTTCGCGTCGAGGAAATGCGCCAGAGCATCAAGATCATCGACCAGTGCCTGCGCAACATGCCGGAAGGCCCGTACAAGGCGGATCACCCGCTGACCACGCCGCCGCCCAAAGAGCGCACGCTGCAGCACATCGAGACCCTGATCACGCACTTCCTGCAGGTTTCGTGGGGCCCGGTCATGCCGGCCAACGAGTCCTTCCAGATGATCGAAGCGACCAAGGGCATCAACAGTTATTACCTGACGAGCGATGGCGGCACCATGAGCTACCGCACCCGGATTCGCACCCCAAGCTACCCGCACCTGCAGCAGATCCCTTCCGTGATCAAAGGCAGCATGGTCGCGGACTTGATCGCGTACCTGGGTAGTATCGATTTCGTTATGGCCGACGTGGACCGCTAAGCATGAACAGCACGCTTATCCAGACTGACCGTTTCGCCCTGAGCGAAACCGAGCGCTCGGCCATCGAGCACGAGCTGCATCACTACGAAGACCCGCGCGCGGCGTCGATCGAAGCCCTGAAGATCGTCCAGAAGGAACGTGGCTGGGTGCCCGACGGCGCGCTCTACGCCATCGGCGAGATCCTCGGCATCCCGGCCAGCGACGTCGAAGGCGTCGCCACTTTCTACAGCCAGATTTTCCGCCAGCCAGTAGGCCGTCACATCATTCGTGTCTGCGACAGCATGGTCTGCTACATCGGCGGCCACGAATCTGTCGTCAGCGAGATCCAAGGCAAGCTGGGCATCGGCCTGGGCCAAACCACCGCCGACGGCCGCTTCACCCTGCTGCCGGTGTGCTGCCTGGGCAACTGCGACAAGGCACCGGCGCTGATGATCGACGACGACACCTTCGGTGACGTCCAGCCTGACGGCGTCGCCAAACTGCTGGAGGGCTACGTATGACCCTGACTTCCTTCGGGCCCGCCAACCGCATCCAGCGTTCGGCCGAAACCCACCCCCTGACCTGGCGTCTGCGTGACGACGGCGAAGCGGTGTGGCTGGACGAGTACCAGGCCAAGAACGGCTACGCCGCCGCGCGCAAGGCCTTCGCCGACATGGCCGGCGACGACATCGTCCAGACCGTGAAAGACTCCGGCCTCAAGGGTCGCGGCGGTGCGGGCTTCCCCACCGGCGTGAAGTGGGGCCTGATGCCCAAGGACGAATCCATCAACATCCGCTACCTGCTGTGCAACGCGGATGAAATGGAACCCAACACCTGGAAGGACCGCATGCTGATGGAGCAACTGCCCCATCTGCTGATCGAAGGCATGCTGATCAGCGCCCGTGCGCTGAAGACCTACCGTGGCTACATCTTCCTGCGCGGCGAATACACCACCGCCGCCAAGCACCTGAACCGTGCCGTGGAAGAAGCCAAGGCCGCCGGCCTGTTGGGCAAGAACATCCTGGGCTCCGGTTTTGATTTCGAGCTGTTCGTCCACACCGGCGCCGGGCGCTACATCTGCGGTGAAGAAACCGCGCTGATCAACTCCCTCGAAGGCCGACGCGCCAACCCACGTTCCAAGCCGCCCTTCCCTGCCGCCGTCGGCGTGTGGGGCAAACCGACCTGCGTGAACAACGTCGAGACCCTGTGCAACGTACCGGCGATCATCGCCGACGGCGTAGACTGGTACAAATCCCTGGCCCGCGACGGCAGCGAAGACATGGGCACCAAGCTCATGGGCTTCTCCGGCAAGGTCAAGAATCCCGGCCTGTGGGAACTGCCATTCGGCGTCACTGGCCGCGAACTGTTCGAAGACTACGCCGGCGGCATGCGCGACGGCTACAAACTCAAGTGCTGGCAGCCCGGCGGCGCCGGTACCGGTTTCCTGTTGCCGGAACACCTGGACGCCCAAATGTACGCCGGCGGCATCGCCAAGGTCGGCACCCGCATGGGCACCGGCCTGGCCATGGCGGTAGACGACAGCGTCAACATGGTCTCGTTGCTGCGCAACATGGAAGAGTTCTTCTCCCGTGAGTCGTGCGGCTTCTGCACCCCTTGCCGCGATGGCCTGCCGTGGAGCGTCAAGCTGCTGCGAGCCATTGAAAACGGCGAAGGCCAGGCCGGCGACATCGAGACCCTGCTGGGTCTGGTGGGTTTCCTCGGCCCAGGCAAGACCTTCTGTGCTCACGCACCGGGTGCCGTGGAGCCGTTGGGCAGCGCGATCAAATACTTCCGCCCTGAATTCGAGGCCGGCATCGCGCCAACCCGCGCGGGCGACCTCAATCAGGTGGTCACGCCGACCATGGTCGGCGCGTAATGACGCTTTAAAAGGCGAAGGGTCCGTGCCCTTCGCCTTTCGTCCGATGACGCCTTTTACCCAGGCTGTTTGGATTCGGACGAACAACAAGATTCCATTAGCCACGCCCGCTGACACCGGGCCAACGAAGAACTTTGAACCATGGCCACTATCCACGTAGACGGCAAAGAGCTCGAAGTCGATGGCGCAGACAACCTGTTACAGGCATGTCTGTCCCTGGGCCTCGACATTCCTTATTTCTGCTGGCACCCCGCCCTTGGCAGCGTAGGCGCCTGTCGCCAATGCGCGGTCAAGCAGTACACCGACGAAAACGACAAGCGTGGTCGGATCGTCATGTCCTGCATGACCCCCGCCACCGACGGCAGCTGGATCTCCATCGACGACGAAGAAGCGAAAGTGTTTCGCGCCAGCGTCGTCGAATGGCTGATGACCAACCACCCTCACGACTGCCCGGTCTGTGAGGAAGGCGGCCACTGCCACCTGCAAGACATGACCGTGATGACCGGCCACAACGAGCGCCGTTATCGCTTCACCAAGCGCACCCACCAGAACCAGCAACTGGGGCCATTCATCTCCCACGAGATGAACCGCTGCATCGCCTGCTACCGCTGCGTGCGCTTCTACAAGGACTACGCCGGCGGCACCGACCTGGGCGTATTCGGCGCCCACGACAACGTGTACTTCGGTCGCGTTGAAGACGGCACCCTGGAAAGCGAGTTCTCCGGCAACCTCACCGAGGTCTGCCCGACCGGTGTGTTCACCGACAAGACCCACTCCGAGCGCTACAACCGCAAGTGGGACATGCAGTTCTCGCCGAGCATCTGCCATGGCTGCTCCAGCGGTTGCAACATCTCCCCGGGTGAGCGCTACGGTGAACTGCGTCGCATCGAAAACCGCTTCAACGGTTCGGTCAACCAGTACTTCCTGTGTGACCGTGGCCGTTTCGGCTATGGCTACGTCAACCGCACCGATCGTCCACGCCAACCGCTGCTGGCCAATGGCGCCAAGCTGAGCCTGGACGAAGCGCTGGACAAGGCCGCCGAGCTGCTGCGCGGACGCAACATCGTCGGCATCGGTTCTCCACGGGCCAGCCTGGAAAGCAACTACGCCCTGCGTGAGCTGGTCGGCGCCGAGCACTTCTACAGTGGCATCGAAGCCGGCGAGCTGGAACGCATCCGCCTGGTGCTGCAAGTGCTCAAGGACAGCCCGCTGCCCGTGCCGACGATGCGCGACATCGAAGACCACGACGCGGTGTTCGTCCTTGGCGAAGACCTGACCCAGACCGCCGCCCGCATGGCCCTGGCCCTGCGCCAGTCGGTCAAGGGCAAGGCCGAGGACATGGCCGACGCCATGCGCGTGCAGCCGTGGCTCGACGCCGCCGTGAAGAACATCGGCCAGGACGCACTGAACCCGCTGTTCATCGCCAGCCTCGCTGAAACCAAGCTCGACGACGTGGCCGAAGAATGTGTCCACGCCGCCCCGGACGACCTGGCCCGCATCGGTTTCGCCGTGGCCCACGCCCTGGACGCCAGCGCCCCGGCCGTCGACGGCCTGGACAGCGAAGCGGCCGCCCTCGCCCAACGCATTGCCGACGCCCTGCTGGCGGCCAAGCGCCCATTGATCATCGCCGGCACCTCCCTGGGTTCCAAAGCCTTGATCGAAGCCGCCGCCAACATTGCCAAGGCCTTGAAGCTGCGTGAGAAGAACGGTTCCATCAGCCTGATCGTGCCGGAAGCCAACAGCCTCGGCCTGGCCATGCTCGGTGGCGAATCGCTGGACGCGGCCCTGCAAGCGGTGATCGACGGCAGCGCCGACGCCATCGTCGTGCTGGAAAACGACCTCTATACCCGCACCGACAAAGCCCGGGTGGACGCCGCCCTGAACGCCGCGAAAGTGCTGATCGTCGCCGACCATCAGAAAACCGCCACCACCGACCGCGCCCACCTGGTGCTGCCGGCGGCAAGCTTCGCCGAAGGCGACGGTACGCTGGTCAGCCAGGAAGGTCGCGCCCAACGTTTCTTCCAGGTGTTCGACCCGACTTACCTGGACGCCAGCATCCTGGTCCACGAAGGCTGGCGCTGGCTGCATGCCCTGCGCGCCACCCTGCTGGACCAGCCGATCGACTGGACGCAACTGGACCACGTCACCGCCGCCGTCGCTTCGAGCAGCCCGCAACTGGCGCGCATCGTCGATGCCGCGCCATCGGCCGCGTTCCGCATCAAGGGCCTGAAACTGGCGCGCGAACCGCTGCGCTACTCCGGTCGCACCGCCATGCGCGCCAACATCAGCGTCCACGAACCACGGACCTCCCAGGACAACGACACGGCGTTCTCGTTCTCCATGGAAGGTTACTCGGGCTCCGCCGAACCGCGCTCGCAAGTGCCGTTCGCCTGGTCGCCGGGCTGGAACTCGCCGCAGGCCTGGAACAAGTTCCAGGACGAAGTCGGTGGTCACCTGCGTGCCGGTGATCCGGGCACCCGCCTGATCGAAAGCCAGGGCGATGGCCTGAGCTGGTTCGCCAGCGTGCCACGCGCCTTCAACCCGGCACCGGGCACCTGGCAGGTCGTGCCGTTCCATCACCTGTTCGGCAGCGAAGAGAACTCTTCCAAGGCCGCACCGGTGCAGGAACGTATCCCGGCCGCCTACGTGTCGCTGGCCAAGTCCGAAGCCGATCGCCTGGGCGTCAACGACGGCGCCCTGCTGAGCCTGAACGTGGCCGGCCAGACCTTGCGTCTGCCGCTGCGCATCAATGAAGAACTGGGCGCTGGCCTGGTGGCCCTGCCGGCTGGCCTGGCGGGTATTCCACCGGCGATTTTCGGCAAAACCGTCGACGGTCTGCAGGAGGCAGCGCAATGAGCTGGTTCACCCCTGAAGTGATCGATGTGATCCTGACGGTCCTCAAGGCCATCGTGATCCTGCTGGCCGTGGTGGTCTGCGGCGCGTTGCTGAGCTTCGTCGAACGTCGCCTGCTGGGCTGGTGGCAGGACCGCTACGGTCCGAACCGCGTTGGCCCGTTCGGCATGTTCCAGATCGCCGCCGACATGATCAAGATGTTCTTCAAGGAAGACTGGACACCACCGTTTGCCGATAAGGTGATCTTCACCCTGGCACCGGTGGTGGCCATGAGCGCCTTGCTGATCGCCTTCGCGATCATCCCGATCACCCCGACCTGGGGCGTGGCGGACCTGAACATCGGCCTGCTGTTCTTCTTCGCCATGGCCGGCCTGTCGGTGTACGCGGTGCTGTTCGCCGGCTGGTCGAGCAACAACAAGTTCGCCCTGCTGGGCAGCCTGCGGGCCTCGGCCCAAACCGTGTCCTACGAAGTGTTCATGGGCCTGGCGCTCATGGGCATCGTGATCCAGGCCGGCTCGTTCAACATGCGCGACATCGTCGAGTACCAGGCCCAGAACCTGTGGTTCATCATTCCGCAGTTCTTCGGTTTCTGTACCTTCTTCATCGCCGGCGTGGCCGTGACTCACCGTCACCCCTTCGACCAGCCGGAAGCGGAACAGGAACTGGCCGACGGTTACCACATTGAATATGCCGGCATGAAATGGGGCATGTTCTTCGTCGGTGAATACATCGGCATCATCCTGATCTCGGCACTGCTGGTGACGCTGTTCTTCGGTGGCTGGCACGGTCCGTTCGGCATCCTGCCGCAACTGTCCTTCGTCTGGTTCGCCCTGAAGACCGCGTTCTTCATCATGCTGTTCGTCCTGCTGCGCGCCTCGATCCCGCGCCCACGCTACGACCAGGTGATGGACTTCAGCTGGAAATTCTGCCTGCCGCTGACCCTGATCAACATGCTGGTGACCGCTGCGATCGTTTTGATGAACGCGCCTGCGGCCGCGGTTCAGTGAGGATTTGACCCATGTTCAAATATATTGGCGACATCGTTAAGGGTACCGGTACCCAACTGCGAAGCCTGGTCATGATCTTCGGCCATGGCTTTCGCAAGCGCGACACCCTGCAATACCCGGAAGAGCCGGTCTACCTGGCGCCCCGCTACCGTGGCCGCATCGTCCTGACCCGCGACCCCGACGGCGAAGAACGCTGCGTGGCCTGCAACCTGTGCGCCGTGGCGTGCCCGGTGGGTTGCATCTCGCTGCAGAAAGCTGAAACCGAAGACGGTCGCTGGTACCCGGACTTCTTCCGCATCAACTTCTCGCGCTGCATTTTCTGCGGCCTCTGCGAGGAAGCGTGCCCGACCACCGCGATCCAGCTCACGCCGGATTTCGAAATGGCCGAGTTCAAACGTCAGGACCTGGTGTACGAGAAAGAAGATCTGCTGATTTCCGGTCCCGGTAAAAACCCTGATTACAACTTCTATCGTGTTGCAGGTATGGCCATTGCCGGTAAGCCAAAAGGCGCCGCGCAGAACGAAGCCGAACCGATCAACGTGAAGAGCTTGCTGCCTTAAGGAAGAAAGATGGAATTCGCTTTCTATTTCGCATCGGGTATCGCGGTGGTGTCCACGCTTCGTGTGGTCACCAACACCAACCCTGTGCACGCCCTGCTCTACCTGATCATTTCGCTGATCGCCGTGGCCATGACCTTCTTCGCCCTCGGCGCGCCGTTCGCCGGTGCCCTGGAAGTGATCGCCTACGCCGGCGCCATCATGGTGCTGTTCGTGTTCGTGGTGATGATGCTCAACCTCGGCCCGGCCGCGGTCCAGCAGGAACGCTCCTGGCTCAAGCCCGGCATATGGGCGGGGCCGGTGATCCTGTCCGCCCTGTTGCTGGGTGAACTGCTGTATGTGCTGTTCGCTCACCAGAGCGGCCAGGCCATCGGCCACACCACCGTAGGCGCCAAGGCCGTGGGCATCAGCCTGTTCGGTCCGTACCTGCTGGTGGTCGAACTCGCCTCGATGCTGCTGCTTGCCGCAGCCGTCACGGCGTTCCATTTGGGCCGTAACGAGGCGAAGGAGTAATCACATGCCTGCTATCCCTCTCGAGCATGGTCTGGCGGTTGCCGGCATCCTGTTCTGTCTCGGTCTGGTCGGCCTGATGGTCCGCCGCAACATTCTGTTCGTGCTGATGAGCCTGGAGGTCATGATGAATGCCTCCGCCCTGGCCTTCATCGTCGCGGGCGCTCGCTGGGCACAGCCGGATGGACAGATCATGTTCATCCTGGTGATCAGCCTGGCAGCCGCCGAGGCCAGTATCGGCCTGGCGATCCTGTTGCAGCTGTATCGCCGCTTCCACACTCTCGATATTGACGCTGCCAGCGAGATGCGCGGATGAACCTTCTCTTCCTGACTTTCATATTTCCCCTTGTCGGTTTCCTGCTGCTGTCGTTCTCCCGTGGACGCTGGTCGGAAAACCTCTCGGCCCTGGTTGGCGTGGGCTCCATCGGCCTGTCTGCCATCGTCACGGCCTACGTGATCTGGCAATTCAACGTCGCCCCGCCGGAAGGTGGCCGGTACGTGCAGGTGCTGTGGCAGTGGATGGCGGTGGAAGGCTTCACGCCGAACTTCGCCCTGTATCTGGACGGCCTGTCGGTGACCATGCTCGGCGTGGTGGTCGGCGTGGGTTTCCTGATCCACCTGTTCGCCTCCTGGTACATGCGTGGTGAAGCCGGTTACTCGCGCTTCTTCGCCTACACCAACCTGTTTATCGCCAGCATGCTGTTCCTGGTGCTCGGCGATAACCTGTTGTTCCTGTACTTCGGCTGGGAAGGCGTGGGCCTGTGCTCGTACCTGTTGATCGGTTTCTACTACAGCAACCGCAACAACGGGAACGCCGCACTCAAGGCGTTCATCGTGACCCGGATCGGCGACGTGTTCATGGCCATCGGCCTGTTCATCCTGTTCCAACAACTGGGCACGCTGAACATCCAGGAACTGCTGGTCAAGGCACCCGAGCACTTCAAGGTCGGCGACTTCTGGATCGTCTTGGCGACCCTGATGCTGCTGGGCGGTGCCGTCGGTAAATCCGCGCAACTGCCGCTGCAAACCTGGTTGGCGGACGCGATGGCCGGCCCTACCCCGGTCTCGGCACTGATCCACGCCGCGACCATGGTGACCGCCGGTGTCTACCTGATCGCCCGTACCCACGGCCTGTTCGCCCTGGCGCCGGACATCCTGCACCTGGTGGGCATCGTCGGCGGTGTGACCCTGGTGCTGGCCGGTTTTGCCGCCCTGGTACAGACCGACATCAAGCGCATCCTCGCCTACTCGACCATGAGCCAGATCGGCTACATGTTCCTGGCCCTGGGCGTCGGTGCCTGGGAAGGCGCGATCTTCCACCTGATGACCCACGCCTTCTTCAAGGCCCTGCTGTTCCTTGCCTCCGGTGCGGTGATCGTCGCCTGCCACCACGAGCAGAACATCTTCAAGATGGGCGGCCTGTGGAAGAAACTGCCGCTGGCCTATGCCAGCTTCATCGTCGGCGGCGCGGCCCTGGCGGCCCTGCCACTGGTCACCGCCGGTTTCTACTCCAAGGACGAAATCCTCTGGGAA
Organism: Pseudomonas sp. Soil_N_39; assembly: GCF_057655955.1. Taxonomy (NCBI): domain Bacteria; kingdom Pseudomonadati; phylum Pseudomonadota; class Gammaproteobacteria; order Pseudomonadales; family Pseudomonadaceae; genus Pseudomonas; species Pseudomonas sp. Soil_N_39. The sequence goes on along the minus strand of NZ_JBDGLI010000004.1, from coordinate 61,928 downwards.
GCGTTCGCCAGCGGTAACCAAGGCCTGCTGTATGCCGGCCTGGTGGGTGCGTTCATGACCTCGCTGTACACCTTCCGCCTGATCTTCATCGCGTTCCACGGTGAGGCCAAGACCGAAGCCCACGCCGGCCACGGCATTGCCCACTGGCTGCCACTGTCGGTGCTGATCGTGCTGTCGACCTTCGTCGGCGCCCTGATCACCCCACCGCTGGCCGATGTACTGCCGCAAAGCGTCGGCCATGCCGGCGGCGAAGCCAAGCACAGCCTGGAAATCGCCTCGGGTGCCATCGCCCTGGCCGGTATCCTGCTGGCCGCCCTGCTGTTCCTGGGCAAGCGTCGTTTCGTCACGGCGATCGCCAACAGCGGCATCGGGCGTTTCCTTTCGGCCTGGTGGTTCGCCGCCTGGGGCTTCGATTGGATCTACGACAAACTGTTCGTCAAGCCATACCTTGCGATCAGCCACATTCTGCGCAAAGACCCGCTCGACCAGACCATTGGCCTGATCCCGCGCATGGCCAAGGGCGGCCACACTGCCCTGAGCCGTACCGAGACCGGTCAACTGCGTTGGTATGCGGCTTCCATGGCGGCTGGCGCCGTGCTGGTTATCGGCGCCATCGTGCTGGTAGCGGTCTGATATGAACCTTGCGAACTTGCGAAAGGAAACGAGCCCGTCATGATTCTGCCCTGGCTAATCCTGATCCCCTTCATCGGCGGCCTGCTGTGCTGGATCGCGGAGCGCTCCAGCTCCACGCTCCCGCGCTGGATTGCGCTGCTGACCATGTCCCTGGAACTCGCGCTCGGCCTCTGGCTGTGGGCGACCGGCGACTATTCATTCGCTCCGGCCCCTGGCGCCGATCCGACCTGGGCGCTTGAGTTCAAGCATGCCTGGATCGCGCGCTTCGGCATCAGCGTGCACCTGGCCCTCGACGGTCTGTCGCTGCTGATGATCCTGCTGACCGGCCTGCTGGGTATCCTCTCGGTCCTCTGCTCCTGGAAAGAGATCCAGCGTCACGTCGGTTTCTTCCACCTGAACCTGATGTGGATCCTGGGCGGTGTCGTCGGCGTGTTCCTGGCGCTGGACCTGTTCATGTTCTTCTTCTTCTGGGAAATGATGCTGGTGCCGATGTACTTCCTCATCGCGCTCTGGGGTCACAGTTCTTCGGACGGCAAGAAAACCCGGATCTACGCGGCGACCAAGTTCTTCATCTTCACCCAGGCTTCCGGCCTGATCATGTTGGTGGCGATCCTCGGTCTGGTACTGGTCAACTTCAACAACACCGGCGTGATCACCTTCAACTACGCCGACCTGTTGAAAGTGCAGATGTCCAAGACCACCGAGTACGTGCTGATGCTCGGCTTCTTCATCGCCTTCGCGGTGAAGCTGCCGGTGGTGCCGTTCCACTCCTGGCTGCCGGACGCCCACGCCCAGGCGCCGACCGCCGGTTCCGTGGACCTGGCCGGTATCTTGCTGAAAACGGCGGCCTACGGCCTGCTGCGCTTTGCGCTGCCGCTGTTCCCGAATGCCTCGGCCGAGTTCGCGCCGATCGCCATGACCCTGGGCCTGATCGGGATTTTCTACGGTGCGTTCCTGGCGTTCGCCCAGACCGACATCAAGCGCCTGATCGCCTTCTCCAGCGTTTCGCACATGGGCTTCGTGCTGATCGGGATCTACTCCGGCAGCCAGCTCGCCTTGCAAGGCGCGGTGATCCAGATGCTCGCCCACGGTCTGTCGGCCGCCGCACTGTTTATCCTCAGCGGTCAGTTGTACGAGCGCCTGCATACCCGGGACATGCGTGAAATGGGTGGCATTTGGTCGCGCATCGCCTACCTGCCGGCCATCAGCCTGTTCTTCGCGGCCGCTTCCCTGGGCCTGCCGGGCACCGGCAACTTCGTCGGCGAGTTCCTGATCCTGATCGGCTCGTTCGTCAGCGCGCCATGGATCACGGCGATCGCTACGTCCGGCCTGGTGTTCGGTTCGGTCTACTCGCTGATCATGATCCACCGCGCCTACTTCGGTCCGACCAAGTCGGATGAAGTGTTGCGTGGCATGGACGGTCGCGAACTGATCATGGTGCTCGGCCTTGCGGTGCTGCTGGTTTACCTCGGCGTGTACCCGCAACCGTTCCTCGACACCTCTGCCGCCACGATGCATGGCGTGCAGCAGTGGCTCGGCACCGCCTTCTCTCAACTCGCTTCGGCCCGGTAAGAGCGCTATGGAATTCACGATTCAACACTTTATCGCGCTTGCGCCGCTGTTGATCACCAGCGCCACGATCATCGTGGTGATGCTGGCGATCGCCTGGCGGCGCAATCACTCGCAGACCTTCCTGCTGTCGGTGGCAGGGCTGAACCTGGCCTTGCTGTCGATTTTGCCGGCCCTGAAAGTCGCGCCACTGGCGGTCACGCCACTGATGCAGGTGGACAGCTTCGCCTGCCTCTACATGGCGTTGATCCTGGTCGCCACCCTGGCCTGCGTCACCCTCGCCCACGCCTACCTCGGCGATGGCGGTTCGGGTTACCCGGGCAACCGCGAAGAACTGTACCTGCTGATCCTGATGGCCGCCGCCGGTGGCCTGGTGCTGGTCAGCGCGCAGCACCTGGCCAGCCTGTTCATCGGCCTGGAACTGCTGTCGGTACCGGTCTACGGCCTGGTGGCCTACGCCTTCTTCAACAAGCGCTCCCTGGAAGCCGGCATCAAGTACATGGTGCTGTCGGCGGCCGGTTCCGCGTTCCTGTTGTTCGGCATGGCCCTGCTCTACGCCGAAGCCGGCACCCTGAGCTTCGTCGGCATCGGCCAGGCCCTGGCGGCCACCGGCCTGCCTAGCCCGATCGCACAACTGGGCCTGGGCATGATGCTGATCGGCCTGGCGTTCAAGCTGTCGCTGGTCCCGTTCCACCTCTGGACCCCGGACGTCTACGAAGGCGCCCCGGCGCCAGTGGCGGCTTTCCTGGCCACCGCGTCGAAAGTGGCGGTGTTCGCGGTCATGGTGCGTTTGTTCCAGATCTCGCCCGTGGCCAGCAGCGGTGTGCTGAGCAACGTGCTGACCATCATCGCCATCGCGTCGATCCTGTTCGGTAACCTGCTGGCACTGACCCAGAGCAACCTCAAGCGTCTGCTGGGTTACTCGTCCATCGCCCACTTCGGCTACCTGCTGATCGCCCTGATCGCCAGTAAAGGTCTGGCCGTGGAAGCCATCGGCGTGTACTTGGTCACCTACGTGATCACCAGCCTCGGCGCCTTCGGCGTGATCACCCTGATGTCCTCGCCGTACAACGGCCGCGACGCCGACGCCCTGTACGAATACCGCGGCCTGTTCTGGCGCCGTCCGTACCTGACCGCCGTGCTGACCGTGATGATGCTGTCCCTGGCCGGCATCCCGCTGACTGCTGGCTTCATCGGCAAGTTCTACATCATCGCCACCGGCGTCGAGGCCCACCAATGGTGGCTGGTCGGCTCCCTGGTGCTGGGCAGTGCCATCGGCGTGTTCTACTACCTGCGCGTCATGGTCACCCTGTACCTGATGGAACCGAACCTGCGTCGCCACGATGCCGAGTTGCACTGGGAACAGAAAGCAGGCGGCGTGATGCTGCTGGCCATCGCCGTATTGGCGTTCTTCCTCGGTGTGTACCCGCAGCCGTTGCTGACCCTGGTCCAGCAGGCTGGCTTGACGGGTTGATCGTCCAAGCGTTGTAACCACTGAGAATGCCCGTATCGCGAGATACGGGCATTTTTTTTGCCGATTAAATTACCAACCCTGGCTGATGTTTGAGCCATTGTGGCGAGAGGATCTATCTGTGGGAGCACGGCTTGCTCTCACAAGGGGTGGGATAAATCCCCGGCGCAGCACCTTATTCAATATGATTTATTTTGCTGCCCTGAGGGCCAGAACGAATCACCGCTCAGAAGCGACTGCTTTAGAAGACTGGCTAGCATTGCCAATTGCCAAAGGAGAAATCCGTCATGACAACCCTCGCAAAAACTCGGTCCGTCACCGTTCAGGTCCCGGTGCACCTGGCCGAAAAAGTCGATCTGATGACCGAGAACCTTGGGCGCTCCAGGGACTGGATCGTCAAACAAGCGCTGTCTGCGTGGATAGACCAGGAGGAGGAACGGAGTCTCCTGACTCATGAAGCCTTGGCCGATGTTGACGCTGGCCGAGTGATTGACCACCAGGCAGTCCAGGCTTGGGCCGATAGTCTCAGCGGGGATCGATAACTTCGGCTCGACCCGCCTGATTGCCAAAGCGCAGTGGCTTTTTCCATCCGCAGATCCGCTCAGATGAGTCTCGAGAGTGAAGCGTCGCCGCAGACCATCAGCGCAAAGTGCAACGCGTTTCCTACCCGGCTCATGCAGCTTGCACGACACTGAAAATCCTGAGCGTCTCAACCCATTGTTTTTAAAGAGTTTTAAAACCCGTCTCGGCTGGCACGGCTGATGCAATTCAACCTTTACGCGGCGTCGGCGCTCAAAGCCTGCCCGCATCCGTGAATTGCCGAGGAGCTACACATGAATGCCATCGATCTGTTGAAAGCCGACCACGAACGTGTCAAAGCCATCCTGACTCAACTGAGCGAGTCGACCGACCGCGCCGTGAAAAAACGCACCGACCTGTTGGCGAAACTTGAAATGGAAATTTCCATCCATACCCGCCTGGAAGAAGAGATTCTGTACCCGGCTTTCAAACAAGCAGGCGGAAAAGACGAGGCCGAAATGTATTACGAGGCCAAGGAAGAACACCGTACCGTCGACTCGCTGGTGCTGCCGGATCTGAAAACCACCGATCCGACCCAGCCGGAGTTCGCCGGTCGCGTGAAAGTGGTCAAGGAGCTGCTTGAGCACCACATCGAGGAGGAAGAAAAGGAAATGTTCCCCCAAGCGAAAAAACTGCTGGGCAAAGCCAAACTGGACGCCTTGGGTGCGGACATGGAAGCCATGAAAGCGCAGTACAAAAAAGAACTGAGCAGCGCCAATCTCGCCGCCTGATCAAAGCGCCGTGGATGCTTCAGCCGTCATGTGACGGCTGAATGCGTTGCGACGCTTTAACGCTTTACTGCATGTGTTCACGCAAGAATTCCACGAACGCCTGCACAGGGCGTGAGCCTTGGCGATGTTGCGGGTAGACCGCCGACAACGCCAAGGGCTCGGTTTCAAACCCCGCCAACACCTGGATCAACCGACCGTCCTTCAAGGCATCGCCGAGGATGAAGGTGGGCAGGTAGGTGATCCCCATCCCGGCAATGGCCGCGTCCCTGAGCAAATCACCGTTATTGGCGCGCATGCGTCCCGTGACCTCCAGGGTCAACGGTTTGCCGGCGCCTGCGAAACGCCATTGCACCTGGCGGCTGTGACCATAGGGCAGGCAGTCGTGATGGCGCAGGTCTTCAGGTCGCGTGGGCGTGCCTTTTTGCGCCAGGTAGGCGGGACTGGCGCAGTACACCCGCTCGATGGCCGCGATGCGCCGGGCAATCAGCGTCGAATCCTCCAGCACGCCGATGCGCAGCGCCAGGTCATAGCCCTCCCCCAGCAAGTCCACCGAACGGTCGCTCAGGTCCACTTCGACGCTGACGCCTGGATACCGCTGCAGAAACAGCGGCAACAGGCTGCCCAAGTGCGCCACGGCGAAAGACAGCGGCGCGCTGAGCCGGACGGTGCCGCGGGGCTCACTGGTCTGGCCGCTGATGCCCTGCTCCACCTGTTCGACGTCATTGAGCAGGCGCAGCGACGCTTCGTAATAGCGCTGCCCCAACGGGGTAACGTCCAGCCGGCGGGTCGAGCGATTGAGCAGGCGCACGCCCAGGCGCTGTTCCAAGGCCATGAGCTTGCGGCTGACGAACTGCTTGGACAGCCCCAGCTTGTCCGCTGCGGCGGTGAAGCTGCCTGACTCCATGACCTGGGCAAAGATGCGCATTTCTTCGAAGGGGTTCATTGTCATTCCTGGGGTGGACAGTCAGGGGGACGAATTGAGCATTGTGGTCTTGATGAGTCTGATTGCCTAGCTGTTGATGTGCCGACGCCATCGCGAGCAAGCTCGCTCCCACAAGGTTCGAGGGTGTACTCGGATCTTGTAATCACCGGGAACCCTGTGGGAGCGAGCTTGCTCGCGATAGCGGCGGTACAGCTTGCAAAAACCTAATGCCAGACACAAAAACGCCCGCACAAGGCGGGCGCCATCCAGCATGAACCGCTTACTTGGCCGTCAACGCCGAGTAGCTGTTCATCAGGTTGCGGTAGTTCGGAATGCGCTGGGACAGCAGGTTGCCCAGGCCTTCGATGTCGTTGCGCCAGTCGCGGTGCAACTCACAGGCCACCGAGAACCAGTTCATCATCTGCGCGCCGGCAGCGGTCATGCGGACCCAGGCGGCCTGTTGCACGGTTTCGTTGAACGTGCCCGAAGCATCGGTCACGACGAACACGTCGAACCCTTCAGCCAGCGCCGACAGGGTCGGGAACGCCACGCAGACATCGGTGACCACGCCCGCGATGATCAATTGCTTGCGGCCGGTGGCCTTGATCGCCTTGACGAAGTCTTCGTTGTCCCAGGCATTGATCTGGCCTGGACGCGGGATGTACGGCGCGTCCGGGAACATTTCCTTGAGTTCCGGCACGATCGGGCCGTTGGGGCCTTGTTCGAAGCTGGTGGTCAGGATGGTCGGCAGTTCGAAGAACTTCGCCAGGTCGGCCAAGGCCAACACGTTGTTCTTGAACTCGTTGGGCGAGAAGTCCTGGACCAGGGAAATCAGGCCGGTCTGGTGATCGACCAGCAGGACGACCGCGTCGTCTTTGTTCAGACGGTTGTAAGCGGGAACGTTGCTCATGGGATGACTCCTTTGGGATGGTTTGTGACAAAACCCTGTGGGAGCGAGCTTGCTCGCGATAGCGGAATGTCAGGCCGAGGCGATGTTGAATGTTCCGCCGCCATCGCGAGCAAGCTCGCTCCCACAGGAGAAAATCGGTGCGTTAGTCAGAAAGCAAAACAGGAACAGCCAAACGCGCCCCAGAAACCTTGGAAATCGCTGACCGGGACGTTCGACAGTCGTGCGCGTTCATGGCTGTGGGAGTGCACCGTGCACGGACCGCTGCACTGGTGGACCTGGGCCTGCAACGGTGATGTCGGACGCCAGTGCCCCGGGACCTTGACCACCGGCGACCAGTCCGGCAGCACCGGCACACTGGCCGGCCCTAGCTTTTCAAAGTCGCCAGCGGCGTACACCACCTTGCCGTCGACCACCGTCAGCACGGACTCGATCCACTTGATGGCTTCTTCCTCGACACTGAAGAAGTCCGCGCTCAGGGCCGCCAGGTCCGCCAGTTGGCCGACCTTGATCTGGCCTTTCTTGCCCTGCTCCGAGGAGAACCAAGCGCTGCCATGGGTGAACAATTCCAACGCGGTCAGGCGCGGCAGGCCCTCTTCGTGCAACGAAAGACCACCGACCGTGCGGCCGCTGACCATCCAGTACAGCGAGGTCCAGGGGTTGTAGCTCGACACCCGAGTAGCGTCGGTACCAGCCCCCACCGGTACGCCTTCGGCCAGCATGCGCTTGATCGGTGGCGTGGCTTCGGCGGCCTTGGCACCGTAGCGGTCGACGAAGTATTCGCCTTGGAAGGCCATGCGATCCTGGATCGCAATGCCGCCACCCAGCGCCCGCACGCGTTCGATGTTCTTCGGCGTGATGGTCTCGGCGTGGTCGAAGAACCACGGCAGGCCGTTGAATGGAATGTCGCGGTTGACCTTCTCGAACACGTCGAGCATGCGACTGATGGATTCGTCATAGGTGGCGTGCAGGCGGAATGGCCAGCGCTGCTCCACCAGGTGCCGGACCACCGGCTCCAGGTCCTGCTCCATGCCCGGTGGCAGGTCCGGACGTGGCTCGAGGAAGTCCTCGAAATCCGCCGCCGAGAACACCAGCATTTCCCCGGCACCGTTGTGCCGCAGGAAGTCGTCGCCCTGGTGCAGCTTGACGCTGCCGGTCCAGTTCTTGAAGTCGCTGAGTTCTTCCTTGGGCTTCTGGGTGAACAGGTTGTAGGCGATGCGCACCGTCAACTGCTGCTCGCGGGCCAACTGCTCGATCACCGCGTAGTCGTCCGGGTAGTTCTGGAAACCGCCGCCAGCGTCGATGGCGCTGGTCAGGCCCAGGCGATTGAGTTCACGCATGAACTGGCGGGTGGAGTTGACCTGGTACTCCAGTGGCAACTTCGGCCCTTTGGCCAGCGTCGAGTAAAGGATCATTGCGTTGGGCCGCGCTACCAGCATGCCGGTGGGCTCGCCCTTGCTGTCCCGCACGATCTCGCCACCTGGCGGGTTCGGCGTGTCGCGGGTGTAACCTGCCACCCGCAGCGCGGCGCGGTTGAGCAAGGCTCGGTCATACAAGTGCAACACGAACACCGGCGTATCGGGGGCCGCCTGGTTGAGTTCTTCCAGGGTCGGCATGCGTTTTTCGGCGAACTGGAATTCATTCCACCCCCCCACCACGCGCACCCACTGCGGTGTCGGTGTGCGGTCGGCCTGGTCCTTGAGCATGCGCAAGGCATCGGCCAGGGACGGCACGCCTTCCCAGCGCAGCTCCAGGTTGTAGTTCAGGCCGCCACGAATCAGGTGCAAGTGCGAGTCGTTGAGGCCGGGAATGACCGTGCGGCCCTTGAGGTCGATGACCTGGGTGCCGCTGCCGCGCAGGGCCATGGCCTCGGCGTCGGTGCCTACCGCGACGAAGCGCCCCTGGCTGATGGCTACTGCGCTGGCGCGGGGTTTCTCACGGTCGACGGTATGGAACTGGCCATTGAACAGAATCAGATCGGCGTTCATGGGATTTCCTTCTGAATGGGAAGAGGCAAGTGACAGGCGTGGCCAGAAAGCCGCGGCGGCGCTGAGCAAGGAGCCGGCGGCCAGCAACTGGCGGCGCAGCGGATCGGTTGGATCGTCCTTATTGGCCATGGCCGGACTCCAGATGTTCATGAGCCTTGGACGCTTCCAGCCACGGCGCGAACAGACGGGTCGCCAGCGGCATGCACACGTACACCACCGAAAGCACGATGGTCACGGTGATCAGAAACGTGGCGACCACATAGTTGGACAGAAACGCGTGGAGTTGCAGCAGCGGGCCCCAGAGCAACGGCACCAGCAAGGTGTGCGGCAGGATGACCAGCAGCGTCACCACCGATTGCTTCCAGCGCGGCGGTGGCGTGGCGGCATCGGCCAGCGGGGCGAACCAGAACTCCTTGTGCGAGGCGACTTCGGTCTGGTCGCCGTCGGCCAGCAGAGGCGCGGCCTCTTCCACCAGCTCACGGCGCTCGGGCGAATCCAGCCAGCGTTGCATGGCCTCGGTGGAGCAGAACCGCAGCACACAGGTGAACAGCGACAAACCACCCTGCTTGCCCCGCACCACATCCACCCCCAGATGGCCCGGCCACTGGCCAGCCACGCTGACAATGCGCCGCAACCAGGCTTCATAGGCACCGTCCTGTCCGGCCTTGATCCGGTGCTTGACCACCAGGGTGACGATTTCGTCGAAGCCGGGCCGGGATGGGCTCGCGGTGGATTCAACAGCTTGAGATTCAGGCATGGCGCAGCACTCCATCAAAACGCGCGTTCAGCGCCAGGCGCCCAGGCCCGGCAATGAACACGCTGGTAAATACAATCAACAGCAACCAACCGAACTGGCCTTCCTCCAGGCTCCACTGCGGGTGCACCACCAGCAGCGCCACGGCCAGCAAAAACAGGATCGGCAGGCACGCCAGGCGCACCAGCACACCGGCCATGATCAGCAGCGGACACAGCACTTCGGCGAAAATCGCCAGGATCAGGGTTGGCGCCGCGCCGAGGTGAAACGGGTCTTCGATGCGGGTCAGCTCGACGCTGTAGTGCAACAGCTTCGGCAGCCCATGAACCCACAGCAGGAACAACCCGCCGCTCAGGCGCAGGAACAACAAGCCCAGGTCCTGCAATGGGCGCTCATCGGTCATGTTCATCGGTGGGCTCCTTCCGGGGCGGCCGAGGCTTCGGCCGGCAATGGTTGGGACATGTGGCTGGCAATGCGCGAGCGCAGCCAGCGTTCGGCCGGGTCGTTGTCATGCACGCCGCTCCAGACCATCGACAGTTCGGCGGCATTGATCTCGAACGGCGGGTCCTCGGCACGCAGCGCGCAGCCTTCCACCAGCGCGCAGGCTGCATAGTCGGGCACGGTGGCGATCAGTTCGGTGCCGGCAAGCAAGGCCCGCAGGCCGCTGAATTGCGGCACCGCCAACACCACTTTGCGGCTGCGGCCGATGCGGGCCAGGTCCAGGTCGATGTTGCCGCTCAGGTCGCCCGAAAACGAAACCATGGCGTGGGGCCGCGAGCAGTACTCGTCCAGGGTCAGCGGCCCCGGGCGCTTGTCGCCACGCAAGACCTTGCAAGGAATGTCCCGCAGTTTCTTGCGCTTGGCGTTGGCCGGCAGATCGGTGGTGTAGCTCACGCCGACGCTGATTTCACCGCTGGCCAGCAGCGATGACATCAGCAGGAAATTGGCCCGTCGCACCACCACGATGATCCCCGGCGCCTCTTCGCGCAGTTGGCTCAACAATGGAGGAAACAGGCCGAATTCGGCGTCGTCGGACAGACCGATGCGAAACACATCGCAACTGGTGGACGGGTCGAACGCCTTGGCCCGGCTGACCGCGCCAGAGATGGTGTCCATGGCCGGTTGCAGCTCTCGCAGGATCGCCAGGGCTCGCGGGGTCGGTTCCATGCCACGACCATGACGGATCAGCAACGGATCATCGAACAGGTCCCGCAGCCGCCCCAGCGCCGCGCTTACCGCCGGCTGGCCCATGAACAGCTTTTCGGCAACGCGGGTCAGGTTTTTCTCGAACATCAGCGCCTCGAAGATCACCAGCAGGTTCATGTCGAGACGGCGTAAATCGTTGCGGTTCATGGGTGTGAGTCCTATCGGTCCTGTGGGAGCGAGCTTGCTCGCGATAGCGGTGGGTCAGCTGGCATTGATGTTTGCTGTACCGGCCTCTTCGCGAGCAAGCTCGCTCCCACAGGTTAGTGCTTGATCAACCCTGGATGAACGCCAGCAGGTCCGCGTTCAAGCGGTCCTTGTGGGTGTCGGTCAGGCCATGGGGCGCGCCCGGGTAGACCAGCAGCTGCGAATTCTTCAACAACTTGGCGGCAGCGATGCCGGCGGTTTCGATGGGGACCACCTGGTCGTCATCGCCGTGGACCACCAGGGTCGGCACGTCGATGTTGCGCAGGTCTTCGGACAGGTCGGTCTCCGAGAACGCCTTGATGCAGTCGTAGGTGTTCTTGTGGCCGGCGAGCATGCCCTGCATCCAGAACCAGTCGATCATGCCTTGGGAGACTTTGGCGCCCGGACGGTTGGCGCCGAAAAACGCGCTGGCCACATCTTTGTATAGCTGAGAACGGTCGGCCAGGGAGGCCTGGCGGAAACCGTCGAACACTTCGATGGGCAAGCCGCCAGGGTTGGCCGCGGTCCGGACCATCAGCGGCGTCACCGCCGAGATCAGGCCGAGCTTGGCGACACGGGCCGCGCCATGACGGCCGATGTAGCGCGCCACTTCGCCACCGCCGGTGGAGAAACCAAGCAGCACCGCGTCCTTCAAGTCCAGGCGTTCGATCAGCTCGGCCAGGTCATCGGCGTAAGTGTCCATGTCGTTGCCATCCCAAGGCTGGCTGGAACGCCCGTGCCCACGGCGGTCATGGGCGATCACCCGATAGCCGTTGGACGCCAGAAACATCATCTGCGCCTCCCAACTGTCCGAGTTCAACGGCCAGCCGTGGCTGAAGACCACTGGTTGACCACTGCCCCAATCCTTGTAGTAGATCTCGGTGCCGTCGCGGGTGATGAAGGTGCTCATGACAGGATTCCTTGAGATGGGTGGATCGCTTTATGGTCCGGTCAGAGGAAGCATTTGCGTGAGTTAAACGTTGTTAATTTTTTTGGAACTGGCGTGCTTTTGTGGCGAGGGAGCCCGCTCCCGCTGGGCTGCGCAGCAGCCCCAGGACTGTCACTTTGGTGTGCCAGATTGATTGGGCTGGAGACCTTTTGGGGCCGCTTCGCGCCCCAGCGGGAGCACGCTCCCTCACCACAGGGTTCGGCGGCTGGAAGGCTGGGAGTAGAGCCTGCGCCGTTGCGCTGGAAGCCAAACCTGAGGAATATGCTCGGATAAAGCCCAGGCATCGGGACCAGAACATTGAGAGCACCATGAGCCAATACCTCAGCCTGCCCGTCGAACAGACGGTGCATTTCGGCCCTTACCGGGTCCATCCGCGCCAGCGCCTGGTGCTGGAGGGCGAGCAACCGTTGCGCCTGGGACGGCGGGCCGTGGAGATTCTGCTGGTGTTGCTCGAACACGCCGGCGAAGTGGTGAGCAAGCAGCAACTGATCGCCCGGGTCTGGCCCAGGAGCGTGGTGGAAGACACCAACCTGCGCGTGCACGTCGCGGCCCTGCGCAAGGCTCTCGGGGACGGCCAGGCCGGGCAGCGCTACATCGTCACCGTGGCGCAGCGCGGCTACAGCTTTGTCGCGCCACTGTCATTCGAATCCCTCGACCCGTTGGCGCGCATTCCTCATCCATCCCTGGCGCGCAACCTGCCACTGCAGCGCACGCGCCTGATCGGACGCCAGGCCCTGGTGGACAACCTGGTGGCCCAGTTGCCACGAAAGCGCTTCATTACCCTGGTCGGCACCGGCGGCATCGGCAAGACCACCGTTGCCCTGCGGGTCGCTGAACGGTTGATCGGCCACTACTACGACGGCACTTACCTACTGGACCTGGCATCGCTCAACGATCCGGCCATGATCGTCCCCAACCTATGCGCAGTGCTGGATCTGCCACTGCACGACGGTGACCAGCCGGACACCATCGCCCGGCAACTCAGGGAGCGGCATCTACTGCTGGTGATCGACAACTGCGAGCACCTGATCGACGCCATCGCCCAGCTCAGCGAAACCTTGCTGCGCGGCGCCCCTCACCTGCACATCCTGGCCACCAGCCGCGAAGGCCTGCGCGCCGAAGGCGAACACGTGCAACGCCTGGATGCCCTGGCATTCCCGCCCCGGGAAATGCCCGTCGAGGGTTATCCCGCCCTGGAGTACCCGGCGTTGCAACTGTTTGCCGAACGCGCGATGGCCAACCGTGACGACTTCGAACTGACCGACCGCGAGGTGCCGTTGGTGGTCGACATCTGCCAGCGCCTGGACGGCATTCCCCTGGCCATCGAACTGGCTGCCGGACAACTCGGCCGCTTCAACCTCGAAGCACTGCACCGGCAACTGCAAGACAGCGTCGCCCTGCTTCACAACGACACCGACGCCGCTCCGCGCCAGCAGACCCTGCGCGCCACGCTGGACTGGAGCTTCGCGCTGCTCACGGCCTGCGAGCAAACCTGCCTGCGGCGGCTGGCGGTGTTCATGGGCAGTTTCAACCTGGCCTCGGCCGCGGCGGTGATCGTCGGCCAGCATGTCGCGCCCGAACAGGTGCTGGTGTCGGTCAGCCAGTTGGTCGCCAAATCGTTGCTCAACGTCGAGATCGGCGATGAAGAGGTGCGCTATCGCCTGCTGGACACCACCCGCCGCTACGCCTTGGAAAAACTGGCCGAAGCCGGGGAACTGGCGGCCAGCCAGGAACGCCACGCCGAACGCTGCCTGGCGCTCATGGGGCAAGCGGAAAACGATTGGGAAAATACCCCCACCCGACTGTGGATCGCCCGCTACGCCGACTATCGCGACGACATCCGTGCGGCACTCGACCGTGGCCTGGGCCCGCAGGGTTCACACGCCGTGGCGATCCGCCTGACCGCCCGCACCCTGCCCCTTTGGCAGGAACTGTCGCTGCTCAAGGAGCACGGCCTCTACGTCAACAAGGCGCTGAAATGGTTGCAGGCCAGCCCCACGCCATGCCCACGCTTGACCCTGGCCCTGGAACTGGCCCACGCCAGTTTCAACTACCACACCGAGGGCGGCACGCCGGCCACGGTCCGAGCCTTCGCCACCGCCCGGCAACGGGCCCGGCAATGCCAAGACCTGGCCAGCGAACTGCGGGCCGTGTCCGGGCAAATGACGGTCGACCTCAGCTGCGGCAACTACCAACAGGCCCTGGCACACAGCCTGGATTTCGACCGGCTGGGTTTGCAGGGCGACCCGACCCTGTCCTTGAGCGCCCAACGCCTGCGGGTGCTGGCGCTGCACTTCACCGGCGACCAGGGCGCGGCGCGGCGCGAAGCCGAACAGGTGATCCAGCGCCTGGCCCAGAGCGGCCACCTCAGCCGCTTCAGCCACGGTTTCGGTGTGCAATACGATCAGAGCGTGGCTGCACTGACGATTCTGGCGCGCATCCTCTGGCTGCAAGGGTTCGCCGAGAAAGCCCGGCGCACCGCCAACCTGGCGTTGCAGATCGCCTTGCAGATCAACCACGGCATTTCGATCTGCTACACCCTGGCGATAACCGGTTGCGTGATCGCCCACTACAACGGCGACCATCCGACCGCCTGGGAAAGGCTCGACCTGTTGAAGCAGCAGGCCAAGAAACATTCGGTGATGCTGTTCCATGACTGGGCCTGCCATTACGACAGCGCATTCAATGGCCAGCCCCTGGAGATGAGCCCGACAAACGGGCTGATCCAGGACATCGCCGTCACCCTGCGCCCGGAATTCGTCAGCCCGGCGCAACTGGAACGGGCCCGCAGTGGCGCCGCAGGCTGGTGTTCGGCGGAGATCCTGCGAGCCGGCGCCGAAACCTGGCTGGCCCGGAACGAACCCTCCCTGGAAGACGCCGCCGAAGCGCAACTGCTGGCCGCCCTGAACGTCGCCCGTCGTCAGCATGCCCTGGCTTGGGAACTGCGCAGCGCCACGTCCCTGGCCCGCTTGTGGCAACGTCGCGGGCAAGTGCACGCCGCGCAGGAACTGCTCGGGCCGGTCTATCGACGCTTCAGCGAGGGGTTCGACACCCCCGACTTATTGGAGGCCGGCGCCCTGCTCCAGGCGCTGAGTTACCGGTTGGGGCCTTGAGTGACGCGCCCCCCAAGCACCTTGCAGAACGTAACGCCGATGGAACGTAGGCCACTGACCACTGCGCCGCAGCTTGTCCATGGCATAGGCGCGCGTGGTGTGCAGCAGTCTAAAACGCCCTCCTTCGGCCAGCGGTTCGACCATCAGCAATGACACACTCGCCAGCCGCGACAGCAACGAGGGCAATTGCCCGACACTCAGTTCAGCGCAACTGATCACCGCCAGCGCCGCCTTGAGCGTAAACGACCCTTCGAACACCGCCAGGCGCTGGAACGCGGTTTGTTCGTCAGCGCTCAAACGCTCGACACTCGAATCCAGCACGGCCTCCAGGCTTCGATGCCGGGCCACCGCCGTACGCCGCCCGTGACTCAAGAGTGACAGACCGTAATCCAATTGTTCGAGGACCCCGGCCAGCCCCAAGGCATCGACTTGGGCCGCCGCCAGTTCCAACGCCAACGGCAAGCCGTCCAGGCGCTGGCAGATCTGTGCCAGGATCAGCCAGTCGCGGCCATGGGGCTGGAAACCCTGCAGCCGGGCACCCACCCGCTCGACCAACAACTGCACCGCCGGGCACGCCACGATCTGGTGCTCGGGCTCCAGGGGCGAGGCCACGGCCAGGCCCGACAGCGGCACGATTTTTTCGCCCGGCAGGGCCAGGGGCTCGCGGCTGCTGCACAACAGCGCCACCCCCGGCGCTGCCGTAGCCAGTGCCTGGGCCAACTCCCGACAGGCATCGAGGACGTGCTCGCACCCGTCGAGCACCAGCAATAGGCGGCAAGACTCAAGGCCCCGGCCCAACGAACCGGGTTCCAGGCCCAGCGTGCTGGTCACCTGCGCCGTCACCTGCGTGGGATCACTGACGGCCGCCAGGTCGACAAACCAGGCCCCGTCCTCAAAGTGCTCGAGCAGCAGCTCCGCCACCCGCAACACCACGGTGGTCTTGCCGCTCCCGCCCGGGCCGGTCACGGTGGTCAGGGCTTGACGGGGCACTTGCGCCAACAGCCGTCCCAGGACTCTGTCGCGGCCGACCACCGGGCTCAAGCGCGTGGGCAGGTTGTGTCGCTCGGCCCTGGGTCTGAAAGGCGACTCAACGCCTCCTTGCACCACCAGGGGCATCGCCAGGCAATAGCCTTGTCGCGGATGGTTGAGGATATAACGAGCGCCGTCCCGCCCGTCGCCGAAGGCCCGCCGCAGCGCCGCGATGTGCACCCGCAGGTTGATGGCTTCCACGACGCTGTCAGGCCAGACGTGGGCGATGAGGGTTTGCTTGCTGACGTAATGGCCGGCGTGCTCCACCAGCACCTGCAGAACATCCAGGGCCCGGCCACCCAGCGCGAGGGGTTGGCCGTCACGGGTGACCAGCCGCTGCTGGCGGTAGAAGGCGAACGGACCAAAGCTCACCGCCGGCTCACTATCGGGTTTGACGAAACTATTCATGCGATCCAGCGCCGGATAACCGGTGCGGGCGTCAGCGTGCGGATCACCGAACACGTTTGCCCTGGCTCCTGCGCATCCTTTCCAAAGGGTTCGCCGTTATCTTGGCAGGCACAGGCTTCAGGACAATGCTGGCACTGGGAGCGCCACGGACATCACGGTGCCCTGGACGGACACCGACGGCTCAACTGAACTGCTGACGATATTGCACCGGGGTCAGGCCGAGCTTTTCACCGAACAAAAACCGCATGTGCCGCACACTGCCGAAACCGCTGCGAAACGCCACGGTCTTGAGCGGCAGATCGGTGGTTTCCAGCAGATGACGCGCCCGGTCGATGCGCGCGCCTTGCAGGAATTCCATAGGCGTCATCTTCACTTCACGGGCAAAGACCCGGGCGAAATGCCGCGCGCTCATGGCGGCCAAGGCAGCCATGCGCTCAATGGTGAACGGTTCTTCCAGATGCTCCATCACGTGGTTCTGCACCCGGGTAATGGCCGATTCCTGCGTCGACACCGCCGCCACCAAGGGGCTGAACTGCGCTTGTCCGCCCTGGCGTTTCATCACCACCAGCAGCACCTTGGCCACGTCCAACGCGACTTTGCGGCCATGGTCCTGGGCGACGATGGCCAGGGCCAAGTCGATCCCGGCCGTGACGCCGCCCGAGGTGATCAGGCGGCGGTCCTGCAGGAAGATCTTGTCGGTTTCCACCAGGGCCTTGGGGAAACGTTGTATCAGGCGTTCGGTGTAATGCCAGTGGGTGGTGACGCGATAACCGTCAAGCAAGCCCGCCTCACCGAGCATAAAGGCACCGGTGCAGATAGAACCATAGCGTGTAGCCCGCTGCGCCGCGGCCCGCAGCCAGGTGTACAACCCCGGATGCTGGTTGTTATAGGCCCCCGGCCCGCCCGGCACCAGCAACACGTCATACGCCGCCCACGCCTGGTCGATATGGATATCAGCCTGCACCGACACGCCGTTGGACGCTCGCAACGGCCCGCGATCGGTGCCCAGGGTCAGCAGTTGATAACGCAGGTCCGGTTCG
The DNA here is from genome assembly GCF_057655955.1 of Pseudomonas sp. Soil_N_39. Classification (NCBI taxonomy): domain Bacteria; kingdom Pseudomonadati; phylum Pseudomonadota; class Gammaproteobacteria; order Pseudomonadales; family Pseudomonadaceae; genus Pseudomonas; species Pseudomonas sp. Soil_N_39. The sequence goes on along the minus strand of NZ_JBDGLI010000004.1, from coordinate 44,446 downwards.
AGGTAACGATTGGCGATGGAAAACACTTCGAGAGGCCCGGCCATGTCGAGCAGCAAAAAATCCGGGAACAGCACCATTGCAACGGTTTTCATTAAAAAAGACGCCAAAAAATCCAGAAACTGTAAATGCCCCTGTGGGAGCGAGCTTGCTCACGATAGCGTTGGATCAGCCAGCATCAAGGTGACTGGCATACCCCTATCGCGAGCAAGCTCGCTCCCACAGGTGTTGTCTAGCGTAAACGCCTCAGCATTATGGCGAAGCGAAGCGACTGCTGGTGACATTTGAGTATTGTCCACTCAAAACAGACAGTCTTTCGTTTTTCACCTGCTTATTGAACCTACGGATAACCATTAACCTTCTTCTGAACCCGGCGAACGGCCCCAGCCGCCGCCCTTGAATATCAGGAGAACTCATCATGCTGACCCTTCGCAAAGCTTCGGACCGCGGCATTGCCCGTCACGGCTGGCTGACCTCGTTCCACACCTTCTCGTTCGCCAGTTACCGTAACCTCAACGAGCAGGGTTTCTCCGACCTGCTGGTCATCAACGACGACCGGGTCGCCGCCGCCAAGGGTTTCGGCCAGCATCCCCACCGGGACATGGAGATCTTTTCCTATGTGCTCGAAGGGGCGCTGGAACACAAGGACACCCTGGGCACGGGCTCGGTCATTCGCCCCGGTGACGTGCAATTGATGAGCGCCGGCAGCGGCGTGGCCCACAGCGAGTTCAACCACAGTGCGGACGAGCCGGTGCACTTCCTGCAGATCTGGATCGTGCCCGACGTCAGCGGTGCCACCCCCCGTTATCAACAGGAGCACTTTCGTCGCGAGCAGAAACAGGGTCGCCTGCAATTGATCATCTCCCCGGACGGCGCCGACGGCTCGCTCCAGGTGCGCCAGGATGCGCGGGTCTACGCCGGGTTATTCGATGGCGAGCAAAGCGCCACCCTGACCCTGCCACCGGATCGTTATGCCTACGTGCACGTGGCCCGAGGCGCTGTCGAGCTCAACGGCGTGCAACTGCGCGAAGGTGATGGCGTGCGGGTGCGCGAGGAGCAGGTCCTGAACTTAAGCAATGGCCAGGATGCCGAGGTACTGGTGTTCGATCTGCGGCCGCAGGAACTGCCACAGATGCCATGAAGCACCCTTTAACCTCTGTGGGAGAAACTGTCACAGATGCTATGAAGTTACCTGTAAACCCTGTGGGAGCGAGCTTGCTCGCGATGGCCTCAGGTCAGCCGATATTCATGTAGCTGACACTCCGCCATCGCGAGCAAGCTCGCTCCCACAATGGATTTTTAATAGTGGGTCTTTCACAACGGAGCCTCCACATTGAATGGGTGGCCGCCCCCGGCGCTTCACTCATTGTTCGCCACCTTCCAGGCAGTGGCCGGGTTTGCCTACTCGGCACTGTTCAATGCTGCTCGATTTCCCATTCATGGGTAACAGTCGCTCGAAAGTCTTGAAGTCATGATTACGAAGGTAACTCAGACGAAAAACTTCTAAAAAAAGTCAGGCGTTTGGTCAAATTCAAGCTTTGATCTAATGGAGCTGCGACGCGCCTCGGGCAGGCTCATTGCGCACCTGAAATGCGCTCATCTGTTGCCACGAGGCGGGTCAATCTATAAAGTTCCCGAAAGGATTTCGTTTCTGACCGACGGTCATTGATACCGCCTGAAGCAAATTGACCCGACGCAAGAGCCTAGGCAAAATGATCTCACTTTGCCATTAATTCTCTCCTGACTTGCTTATTCACGGAAGAAAGCATGAAAACCGTCATATCCCTCGCTTTAATCTCGATTGCGTGCAGTGCGGCCGCGGATGTCCAGAACATCAAATACCTTTACGATGATTCGGATGCCGTGTACTCCATCGTCTCGTCTGTCCACAGCGGTTCAGCCATCCAGGCCACCGTGCAGAGAACGGGCACCTACTTCACCAACTACACGAAACTGGAACTCGACTGCACCAGTCGCAATGTACGGCACATGGGGATGTACAACAGTCTCGCTGGGGTGGAGAAAGCCGAGTTCGACCAGATGCAAGGGCGAATCATCGACGGCTCGATAGCCGATGAAGTAGGTAAGGTGCTGTGCAAGGAGACGACCTTGACCGCGTCGCAAGCCGCTCCGCAGACTGAAGACCTGCCCACCGAAGCACAAACCGACGATAACAGCTGACGCGGGACCTGTGTGGGAGCAAAGCTTGCTCCCACACAGGTCCCGCGCTATAGCGCGGCGGCAACGCCTCTCCCCGCCCTAAAAACTCATCCCTGATCGAACAGCGGTTTTATCGCAAGGCTTGTTTGCGCTCCGATTTCGAGCGGTAACTGCCAGGCGGCACACCAAAGAAATCCCGAAAACGACGCTGGAAGTGCGGCGAGCTGACGAAGCCTGTCGCCACGGCGATTTCGGTCACGGACCGATTGGTTTGCTGGATGAGTTGGCGCGCACGCGTCAGGCGCAGCTCCAGGTAATAGCGCGTTGGGGTCGCGCCGAGAAAACTGCAGAACCGTCGCTCCAACTGGCGCTTGGAAATCTTCACGCACGCCGCCAGCTCATCGATGGTCAAAGGCTCCTCTACGTTCTGCCACATCAGCTCCAACGCCAACTTGAGGCTTTCCGGCAGCGTCGGGTCGGTCTCGACGAAAACCGGCGGCAAGTCCGTCGCATCGTCGCCTGACTCATCGCAACGCAGAATTTCCTCGATGGCCCCCACCAGCGCCGCTCCGCCCGTCTGGCGAATCAACTGGAGCATCATGCGCAGCGAACTGTTGGCGCCGGCGCAACTGACCCGCTCCCGGTCAACCACATAGGCCCGGCTGGACACCTTCACATGAGGAAACACCTCCGCCATCATGGCGCGGCTTTCCGGGTGGACAGCGCATTCGAAACCATCCAGCAGATTGGCATCGGCCACGAAAAAGGCACCGTTCCACAACCCGCCCAGGATCGCCCCGGACGCCGCATTCGCACGCAGCTTGCGGCGCAGCAAGGGATGGCCTTGCAACTTCACCCGAAAGCCCCCAGCGACGATCAGCACGTCGTGGTTTTCCGGCATCTGCGCCAGTTCGATGTCCGTCGAGATGACAATGCCCAGGTCGCTCGTCACCTGCCCACCTGAAACCCCCACCGTCAGCACCTCATAGAGGGGCATGTCGCTCATCAGGTTGGCGGTCACCAGCGCGTCCACCGCGCCGGTGAAGGACATCATCGAGAAGTTGTCCATCAATACGAACGCGACGCGGATCGGCGCCTGGCTGGCGGGCGCCGCGCCGAGCGGGCGATAAGCCATGTTCTTGTTTTTGAGTACGCTCTCGAATGCGCTTGGCATAGGGCCTCGTTAATACATTAAAGACGATGAGGATTTGCTGCACGTGGGTGCCCTGAACCCCAGGGCGAAGGCGCAGGGCAAACCACGCTATCTTCCAGACTAGTCAAGCCGGCTGCAATCGCGCCTGCGCCGTCTACCGATCGTCCCGCGCCAAAATGGCAAGCCTCAAGTGCCTACGACTTTGGTCGATACACTGGCAGTAGGCATGGGCGCTTTTCCCTTCCAGAGACTCGCAACGCCAACCACTGCTGTTTCCGCCGTTCCAACACTTAAAATATTCCGCGGGAGAAGTCATGAATATCAAACAGAAGCTGACATGGGCGTTCGCGACCATCGCCTGCCTCCCGGTTATCCTGGTGGCGGTGCTTGTCGTACTGAACTTGCGCGACGCCGCAAAGGCCAACTTCCTGGACAGCAGCGGCCGTGAAATCCGCCAGATCGACAACGGCATGAAGCAGTTTTTCGACGGGATCAGCCAGAACGTCGAATTCTTCGCCAAGGATCCACGGATCGTCGCCGCCAAGGATCTGAAAAACTACTCGGGTGCCGACGCCGCACAAATCCCTCTCCCCGAGAACAACAAACAGCTTTTGGAGATCTTCGACAGATTCGCCAAGAGCCATCCGACCACCGCCTATCTTTCCGTAGGCCTGGCCGACGGCGGCTATGCCAGTTGGCCGGACGACCCGAAAATCTCCAACTACGACCCACGGGTGCGTCCATGGTACAAGGCCGCCATCGCCGCGCCGGGCACCACCGTGCGCACAGACGCGTATTACTGGGCGCCAGATGATGTGTCACTGATCGGCATCGTGCATACGGTTTCAGACGCCGCCGGCAAACTGGTGGGTGTGGTCGGCCTGGACGTCTCGCTCAAACAACTGACCGAACTGGTCAAGAACATCAAGCTGGGCGAGAGCGGCTACCTGATGCTGGTGGAAGCCAACGGCAACGTCCTGGTGGACCCTGCCGATGCCAAGCACAACTTCAAGCCGCTGGCCGACCTGGGCCCCAACTATGCCGAGCTGGCCAAAAGCAGCGACGGCGTGACCCAGATCGAAATCGACGGCGTGCCCTACATGGCCAACGTGGTCAGCTCCAAAGGGTTGGGCTGGCGCTTCATCGGCCTGATCAAGCGCGATGAAGTGATGGCCGAGGCTTCGAGCCTGACTTGGCTGATCGCCGCCATCGCTGCCGTGCTGGCCGTGGTCTTCGCCGTGGTGGGCGCCAGTTTCGCCAGCGTCATCGTGCGGCCGATTCGCGGTGTTGCCAACGGCCTGCAGGAAATCGCCGAAGGTGAAGGCGACCTCACCCGTAAGCTCTCGGTGCAAGGCAAGGACGAAACCGCCACCCTGGCGGGCTGGTTCAACCAGTTCCTGGGCATGATCGCGCAACTGATGCAGCGCATCGGCAGCGCTTCCTCCGACTTGCAAACCGCCGCGGCCGATACCAGCCACGTGGCCCAGAACATGAACGATGCGGCCGGACGCCAGCGCCAGGCCGTTGAATTGGTGAGCACGGCATTCAACGAAATGGTCGCCACCGCCAACGAAGTGGCCCGCTCTTGCAGCCAGGCCGCCTCCAGTGCGGACGAAGGCTACCGCGACGTGCACGACGGCCAGCATCACATCGGTGAAGCCACCGGCAGCGTGATGAAACTGAGCGAGGACCTGCAAAAGTCGACCCAGACCATGCAGGCGTTGGAGCAGGACAGCAAGAACATCAACACCATCCTCGACACCATTCGCTCGATTGCCGAACAGACCAACCTGCTGGCTCTCAACGCCGCCATCGAAGCCGCACGGGCCGGCGATCAAGGTCGTGGGTTCGCCGTGGTGGCCGACGAAGTGCGGGCCCTGGCCCGCCGTACCGCCGACTCCACCGGCGAGATCGACAGCCTGCTGGGTAACCTCGCACGGCGCACCCAGGAAGTCACCCAGCAGATGCAAAGCAGCCTGCAGGTGTCGCACACCAGCGTCGAGCGCATTCAGCAAGCCCGTGACAGCTTCGACAAGATCCGCAACTCGGTAGACTCGATTCGCGACCAGAACACCCAGATCGCCACGGCGGCAGAGGAACAGCACCAAGTGGCCGAAGACATCAACCGGCACATCGCGCAGATCCATACCGATGCACAGCTGGTGGAGGAATACGCCCACTCGGCGCAGACCGGTTCGGGGCGTTTGACGGATATTTCCGGGCAGCTCAAGGGTTTGGTTGGGCGCTTCAAGTTCTAAGTGATATAGCCGAGGCCAGGGACGGCTCGCGGCTAGATCGACACCCGCAACTACCCTTTCTGAACCCGTTTGAGGTGCGATCCAACTTTGCCGATGCCAACTTCAGCCTGGCACGCGTTTGCTCATCCAATTTGATACCCAGTGTTGTTACCGACATAACTCAGCTTCTGAATGAAGCAAGCCCCACAACGCCAGCAATGGAGCCTGCCTCGATTTCATCGCGTGGACACAGGACGGCGGATTGAATACAAGGCCCCCCGGCCCGGGACTCCACCACCCCACATCCTCCCGATACCACTCGCCCGGTGACAGAACGAGGTAGAACTCGGCAGGCGGGTGTTGGTGGTAGGGGTAGCAGGTCTCGGGCAGCATGAGCGCCAATCCCAAGGTCAAGGTGGGACACTCAAATAGCCCTTCGGGGCCGGTGATCATCCCGTGACGATGCCGCTCCACGAAAGCGCTGTCCTGGTCAGCCCGGGCTTGGCGATTTATCCAGGTGAGATGGGGCAAGAGTGTGCTCAACGCATCCAGTATCGACACGAGATGCGGGTGGGTTCTGGGTGCAACATTGAGTGCCTGGGACAAACTGGGCGCCAGGGCCTCTGGTAACGCACGTGGCGTTTCCAATGTTTGTTTCAAGGTCCATCGGGCAGTCTCCAGGGCACTCGCATGCGCCTGTATCGAATCCAGCGCGCCATTGCGAACCCGATTCAATAGAACCGCATGAAGTGAACGCTGAAGTGACTTCCCGCTGGCAATCACATCCTGTCTCAACGATAAGTGCTCGGTACTGTTTATCATCGGTTTCGAATCCATCCTGAGCCGGACTGCATTAGCTTAGGCAGCCCAAACCTGGGCCGTGGTTTGAGAGTACTGCTTTACGCCCATCGATACATCCGGACCCCTTCACGCCTGGCCAAGGGCATCGAACTGCAACACAGCTGTTGGATTACTGGGACGGTGTCGCGGAAGTCAACGGCGTTGCAATCAGAGGGACTTTTTCCTGTCAGCACAGACTTTGTAATCAAGGGCTGCTATGCCATTTATTGCTTCAAGGCTGAATAAACAGGCTGACCCACCGCTATCGCGAGCAAGCTCGCTCCCACAGGGATCTTGGAAGCTCATGAGTTTTGCATCCACCACAGCACCCTTGTGGGAGCGAGCTTGCTCGCGATGGCGGTGGCACAATCAACACCGATTCAAGCTCCCCCCTTCGCGAGCAGACTCGCTCCCACCATGATGCGATGTTGTACAGCCTTGCTTGTCTAGCCCCCATCGGTATCGATATCGGCATCCGTGTCGTCACTGGATTTCGGCCGGTCCGGGTCAGGCTTGAAGCCAGGGCTGAAGGTGTTGTCATTGTCCTGATGATGCTGCTTCTGATCGACCTCAGTGGCGGCGCTGTCAGCCTGATCCGCCCCGGCGGGACTGGCTGGCTCGGCGCTCGACGGCTGGCCCGGGACCAGGGGATCGATGGCCGGATCGTTACGCGGGGATGGCGTCTGTGCCTGGCCTTGTTGCTGAGTGTTTGCGGGATCGTCGTTCATGGGCACCTCGTTCATGGCAGGGCCGGATGGATGACCGGTCTTGATCATTCGAAGGTGACGCGACGGCTTCGGTTCCATTTGTTTGCAGCGTCGCGCTCAACCGCCCAGCACGCTCCTCACCATCCGGGCGAGTGCGTCCGGGCCGTAGGGTTTGCTCAACAAATGGGTGTCGGGGCTCAATTGATGGTTCCGGGAAATGATGTCCCGAGTGTGCCCCGAAGTGAACAGCACGGGGACCGGCGGATTCTGTACCTTGGCCCAGGCGGCCAGGTCGGAGCTCTTGATCAGGCCGGGCATGACCACGTCGGTGAAGATCAGGTCGACCGAGGTGCCGTCCAGCAGCAACTTCATCGCCTCATCACCGTTGGCGGCCGTGAGGGTCCGATAGCCGGACTGTTCCAGCAGTTCCACCGACGCGCTGCGCACCTCGTCGTTATCCTCCACCACTAGAATCGTCTCTTGCCGACCGGACTGAAGCGCGTCGTGTTGCTCGGCTTCCCCTACTTCGGGTGCAAGACTTCGAGGGAAATACATCCGTACTCGCGTGCCCTCGCCCAGGTCACTGGATACCTCGATATGGCCGCCACTCTGCTTGACGAACCCGAACACCATGCTCAATCCAAGCCCGGTGCCCTGGCCATCGGTCTTGGTGGTGAAAAACGGTTCGAACACCTGCTGCAGGACATCGGGCGGCATGCCGGCACCGCGATCGATCACCGACAGCCGGACATAATCGCCGGCCGGGATCCCCTTGCCGGCGCAGAACGCGTCATCGAGCACAATGTTCTCGCCAATCAGATGGATGGTGCCCTCGCCGCCCATGGCATCACGCGCATTGATCGCCAGGTTCAACAAGGCATTTTCCAGTTGATTGCGATCGACGTGAATGCGCCAAGGCTCCTGGGGCAGGCTCACTTCGATCAGAATGGTTTCGCCCAAGGCTCGTTGCAGCAGTTCACCCATACCCTCGTAGATGCGCCGAGGGTTGTAGACCGCCGGTGACAATGGCTGACGCCGGGCAAAAGCCAGCAACTGCGATGACAATTTTGCGCCGCGCTCCACGGCTTCGATGGAGGCACTGACCCGCCGTTGCACATTGGCGTTGTCCCGTTCGTGGCGGGCCAGCAAATGCAGGTTGCCGGCGATCACCTGCAGCAAATTGTTGAAGTCATGGGCCACGCCACCGGTGAGGCCGCCAATGGCCTCGAGCTTCTGCGACTGGCGCAACTGCTCTTCCGCAGCCAACCGCGCCTGCACCTCGTTGGCGACCCGTTGTTCCAGGTCGCGAGTGAATTTGAGCAGCGAAGCTTCGGCCGTCTTGCGCTCGTTGATATCAATCAACACCCCCGGAAACCGCAGGGGCCGGCCCGTCCCGTCGAACTCGCATCGACCGCTGGCCAGCACCCACCGGTAGTCACCGCCCAGGCGGCGCACCCGATACTCAGCGCTGTAAGGCGTGCCTGTGCGCACGGTCAGTTCGACCCGCTGGTTGACCTCGTCAAGGTCATCCGGGTGGATGCCCTGGCGGGCAATCTCGATGGGCAGTGCGTCCAGCGAACAATCGGGTGGGTAGTTGAAGGTGCGGGCAAAACGCTCATCCCCCGACAGCGTGTCGGCCTGGATGTCCCAGACGAACGACCCCAGCAAGGGCCCGGCCGAGAGCGCCAGTTGGATGCGCTCATTGACCGCGCGGTAACTGCGTTCGGCCGCTTGCCGGGCGCGCTCGGTCAATACGTGCTCGGTGGTTTCCACCACAATCGCCAGCACGCCCGCCGGGGACTGGTCGTCATCGGGCACCGGGCTGTAGTAGAGGTCCATCCACACGTCCTCAGGCTTGCCATCACGCAGCAGGACCAGCTCTTTGCTGCGGTAGGACAAGGTGCCGCCAGCCAGGCAGACGTCCAGCACATGGCGATTAAATTCGGCGACCTCCGGCCAGCCCAACTCCACCGCGCACCCCAGCAAGTAAGGGTGGCGGCCGCCGGCGAACTCGGCATAGGCATCGTTGTAAATCATGAAGCCCTGGCGGCCCCACAACATCACCATCGGCAGGGGCGAAGCCAGCAACAATTGGACAGCGCTGCGCAAGCTGGCGGACCAGTGCTCGATGGCGCCCAACTCGGTCCGGCTCCAATCGAACGCCCGGATACGCCCGGCCATCTCACCGCCCCATCCAGGGCAGCCGTGATTCTGGGATAGAAACTCCATGGTCGACTCTGAACCTCAAAATGCCTGCAGGGAATCGGCCTACACAAACCCCTTGCGATCAGAGCTTCGAGCGCCGGGTTGGCGTTTGGTTTCATGGTGAGGTCATGATGACGACCTGTCTGGACTGGGGACATGCTTTCTGGGGCAAAAGGAATGACCTGTGGCGAGGGGATTTATCCCCGCCGGGTTGCGCAACAACCTCCTGCGTCCTGCCTGGCACATCACTGTGGCTGATGAAACATGGGGCTGCTTCGCAACCCAGCGGGGATAAATCCCCTCGTCACAGAGTTCTTTGTTTGCCACAGGAATCATGTCCCGGATCCAAACAGGGTTTGCGAGCTCAACGGAAATCGCGACTCTGCACCTGGATACCCGCCAGCAATTCAGTCAGGTCGCTCAAGCGCCCGGCGATCAAGTGGCGGACCTCGCCGACGCTTTCCCAGCGCCCGTCGACCCTGAGCAATTGCGAGCCCACCAGGGTCTTGCGCTGGCGCTCGGCCAGGTCGCGCCAGACCACCACGTTGAGGTTGCCAAATTCATCTTCCAGGGTGACGAAGGTCACGCCGCTGGCCGTGCCCGGACGTTGGCGGCCGGTGACCAGCCCGGCGACGCTGACGTTGCGGCCATGCTCCACGTCCTGCAATTCCCGGGAGCTGCGACAGCGCCGGGCGCGCAGCTCGGAACGCAGCAGGGCCAGCGGATGAGGCCCGAGTGTCGTGCCCAGCGTGGCGTAATCGGCAAACAGATTTTCTCCCAGCGTGGGTTCGGGCAAGGCCACGGGCGGTTCTTCCTGGCTGGGCAAACCGGCGAACAAGCCCAGTTGTTTCTGCACCCCGGCCACTTCCCAGCGGGCCCGATGGCGATCCCCCGCCAAGCCCTGCAAGGCCCCCGCGTCGGCCAGTTGCGCCTGGGCCCGGGCATCGAGCTGCGCGCGTTCGCCCAGGTCGGCCACGTCGCTGAAGGGTCGATGCCGGCGCGCCGCTTCGATACGGCGGGCATCCTCTTCGCGAAAGCCCTTGACCAGGCGCAGGCCCATGCGAATCGCCGGTTGCCGGCCGTCCATGGGCTCGAGGCTGCACTCCCAAGCGCTGGCGCGCACGTCCACCGGGTGGATCGACAGTTGATGCCGGCGGGCATCCTGGAGGATCTGGTCCGGGCTGTAGAAGCCCATGGGCCAGCTGTTGATCAGGGCACAGGCGAACGCCGCCGGTTCGTGGCATTTGAGCCAACTGCTGGCGTAGGTCAGCAAGGCGAAACTGGCGGCGTGGGATTCGGGAAAACCGTAATTGCCGAAGCCTTTGATCTGTTCGAAGATTTGCGCGGCGAATTCTGCGGTGTAGCCGTTTTTCTTCATCCCCTGCGCCAGGCGCTCCCGATGGGGCTCCAACCCGCCGTGACGTTTCCAGGCGGCCATGGAACGCCGCAACTGGTCGGCTTCACCCGGGGTGTAATCGGCCGCGACGATGGCGATCTGCATGACCTGTTCCTGGAACAAGGGAACCCCCAGGGTGCGGTTGAGCACTTCCTTCAATGCTTCAGAAGGATAAGTCTCCGCCTCTTCTTTGTTTCTACGCCGCAGGTACGGGTGCACCATCCCACCCTGGATCGGCCCGGGCCGCACGATCGCCACTTCAATGACCAAGTCGTAGAACGTCTCGGGTCTCAGCCGAGGCAACATCGACATCTGCGCCCGGGACTCGATCTGGAACACACCGATGGTGTCAGCGCGGCTGATCATTTCGTAGGTCGCCCGATCCTCCTTGGGCAACGACGCCAAGGCATAACGCTGCCCCCGGTACTGCTCGATCAAGTCGAAACACCGGCGAATCGCACTGAGCATGCCCAGGGCCAGGATGTCCACCTTGAGCAAGCCCACCGCATCCAGGTCGTCTTTGTCCCACTGGATGATGGTGCGCTCGGCCATGGCGGCGTTTTCCACCGGCACCAGGGTGTCCAGGGGCTGTTCGGAAATCACGAAACCGCCAGGGTGTTGGGACAAATGCCGGGGAAAACCGATCAATTGCTGGGTCAGGCCCAGGACCCGGCGCAACACCGGGCTGTCCGGGTCGAAACCGCCTTCACGCAAACGCTCCACCGGCGGCGCTTCGTCGCTCCAACGGCCACAGCAATCGGCCAGGGCGTTGACCTGATCCGGTGGCAGGCCCAGGGCCTTGGCCACATCGCGCACCGCCCCGGCGCCGTGGTAGCTGCTGACCACCGCCGTCAAGGCCGCACGATGACGACCGTAGCGCTGGAACACGTACTGCAGCACTTCCTCGCGACGGTCATGTTCAAAATCGACATCGATGTCCGGCGGCTCGTTGCGCTCCCGGGACAGGAAGCGTTCGAACAACAGGCTGGTGAGGCTGGGGTCGATTTCGGTGATGCCCAAGGCGTAGCACACCGCCGAGTTGGCCGCCGAGCCGCGCCCCTGGCAAAGGATATGGCGGCTGCGGGCGAAGCTGACGATGTCCTGCACGGTGAGGAAATAGCTGTCATAGCCCAACTCGGCGATCAGGCTCAGTTCCTTGTCGATCTGCACCCGGACCTTGTCTGGTACACCTTTGTCCCAGCGCTCACGCATGCCGCGCTCGGTCAGTTCCCGCAGCCAGGACGCCGGGTCATGCCCCTCGGGCACCAGCTCGCGGGGGTATTGGTAGCGCAGTTGGCCGAGGTCGAAGGTGCAGCGCCGGGCGATGTCCAGGGTTTCATCGAGCAAGGCCCGCGGATAGAGCTCGGCCAGATCCTTGCGGCTGCGCAAGTGGCGCTCGCCGTTGGGGTGCAAGCGCTGGCCGGCCTCGGCCACCGTGACGTGATGACGGATGGCGGTCATGGTGTCCTGCAAGGCGCGACGGCCACGCACGTGCATGTGCACGTCGCCGCTGGCCACGGCCGGAAGAGCCAAGCGCTCGGCCAGCGCCAACGACTCTGCCAACCGGCGACGGTCGTCCTGCCCGCAATGCAACTGGACCGTCAGCCACAGGCGCCCGGCAAAGATCGGCTGGAGCCAACGCCCGTGTTCCTCGGCGTCTTTGCCCTCGGCGACCCACAAGGCCAGCAGCCCCGGCAAGGGTTGGTCGAAGTCCTCTCGCACGATGCGATAGTGGCCCTTCTCGCTGCGACGCCGGGCGCGGGTGATCAACCGGCACAAGGTTTGATAACCGTCCAGGTTCTCCACCAGCAACACCAGTTTCGGACCGTTCTCGACCTGGACTTCGCTGCCGACGATCAGTTGCAGCGCCAGTTCCTTGGCCGCCTGCCAGGCCCGGACGATCCCGGCCAGGGTGCATTCGTCGGTGATCGCCAGGGCCTGATAGCCCTGCTGCTTGGCGCGACGGCATAACTCCAGGGCACTGGAGGCGCCGCGCTGGAAGCTGAAGTTCGACAGGCAATGCAGCTCGGCATACTCAATGCTCATGCAAACCAACCCTGCAGCCACAGCGGCCCGCCCTCGCCCACCGGTCGATAGGCCCAGCCCCGTTGCCCGCTACGGGTTTCGATCAGGTAATAGTCGCGGCGCACATCCGCACCGTCCCACCAACCGGTCTCGATACGCTCGGGGCCCATGAGGATCTGCGCCTGGCCTTGCGCCAATGCCTGGGGCGCATCCAGCAACCAACCGGGACGCTGCACGCCGTCGCGCACCGGACACGTCTGGGATTTGGGTTGGGACGTCATCTGCCAGGCGCACTCAGGCCGATGGTCGTCGCGAAACCCCAAGCCCTGCACGGCGTCATCCCCCAACCGGGCTCGCAGACGTTCGCGCAATTGCTCCCAGGGCAATGACTGTTGCGGGCGTTCGTCGAACAGCTCCAGGCGCTGGGGCACGAAACTCGGCAAGTCTTCGGCACACAAGCGAAAGCCCCGCACCGGGGCCTCGACCTGCACCTGTTCCAAGCGACCGCGGGCCAGCTCGAAGAGCATCGCCGGGTCCCGTTCGGCGCTGAGCAGACCGACCTTGATCACGGTATCCGGCAACCCGGCGTGTTCCAGGTGCAGGTCGAAGCGCTGCACGCCGCTGTCGCGCCCGCAGAGGAAGGCCGACAGGTCACCGGTCAGGCGACGCAACGGGAACAACAGTGCCTGGTGGGATTGCACGTCATAGTTGAGTTCGATGCGCACATCGAAACGGTCCGGTGGCAGGTAGAACGACAGCGCCAAGGTGCGATTGCCCGTCAGCGCGTCGAGGTGCTTGAGCACCTGGGCCTCGAAGCGCCGTGCCAGGGTCTGCCGGGGCAAGGCCTGGACCTGGCTCAGGCGGCGCAGGCCCATGCGCGACAGCGCCGTGGCGACATCGGGCTCCAGGCCGACTCGCTCCACGGGCATGTGTCCCAGGTACTGTTGCAAGGTCTCGACATCGGGCACCACCAGGGCGTCATAGGCATTGGCCAACACCCGTGCCGCCACCGGATTGGGAGCGGCGACGATGCGATGACGAAAGCCCAGCTCGGTCAGCTCGGCCCGCAAGCGCGCCTCGAACACCGGCCAGGGTCCGAACAGGCCCAGACTCGACTCGATCTCGAACAGCAACGTTCGCGGGTAATGCACGCTGACCTGGGAGCTGAAACGGTAGGCCCAGGCCGCCAGGAACTGTTGCCAATGTTCGATCTGCGCCGCGTCGTATTCGGCGGTGGCAAAGCCTTTGCTCAAGGCCTGGGCGGCGGTCATGGTCTGGCCGGGCCGCAAGCCCAGGGCCCGGGCCGGCGCGTTCACCGCTTGCAGCACCCGACGCTGGGCCGGGCCGGTCAGCAATGCCAGGGGTTGGTCGGGATCGGGGCGCTGACGCAGCGCGGCGTCCAGCGCCAATTGCGGGAAGAGAATACAGACCCAGCGCATCGCAACCTCAATGCCCGGTTTGTGGGGCGAGCGTGGCAAAGGCAATCGGCGCCGAACGGGCCAGCCCGCCCCGGCACTTGAGCACACGCAACTGCGCAGGCCGGGTATCGATGGCAATGCGCAGGGCCGCCGGCGATGGGTTGATGGCTTCCTGGATGGAGCGCCAGGCGAACGCCAGGGTCTGGCCGGTTTCCGCCGCCACTTGCAAACGGCGCAAGGCCCGGTCGTCCGCCTGTCGGGGCCAGCACAGCACCGCGCCACAACTGCCCGAACGCAGGCATTGTTCGGTGGCCCACAGGGCCTCGCGCTCATCGGCGCGGATCACCGATAACTGACGCAGGTCGATACCCGCGTTCTGCCAGGCCTGGGGATAAGGCACGAACGGCGGCGCCACCAGCACGATCCGCTCCCCCGCCGCCGACAGCCGCGCCAGGGTCGGCCACACCAATTGCAACTCGCCCACGCCCGGCGCAGCGATGAGCAGCTCCGTCAACGCCGCTTCCGGCCAGCCACCACTGGGCAACGCCGCATCCAGTGCTCCATGGCCAGTGGGTTGCGGACTGGCGGCCGGCGGCGCAGGCCGGCCCTTCCAGACCTGGCCGCCGTTGAACAGCGTATCCAGCGCAACAACAGCGCCCATCACCCTTGCCTCACCAAGCCACAGAACACCCCTTCTATCGCCAGGTCCTGGTCGGCCTCGACGATGATCGGCTGATAGGCCGGGTTGCGCGGCAGCAAACGCACCCGCTCGCCGATGCGCTCGAAGCGCTTGATGGTGACTTCACCGTCCAGGCGCGCCACGACGATCTGGCCGTTGGCAGCCTGGGGGGTGCGCTGCACGCCCACCAGATCACCGTCGAGAATGCCGTCCTCGATCATCGAGTCGCCCTGGACCCGCAGCAGGTAATCCGGGGCCTTGGTGAAAATCGCCGGGTCCAGCATCAGGCGGCTGTGGACCTCGGCATCGGCGCCAATCGGCAGGCCCGCCGCCACTCGCCCCAGCACCGGCACGTCCAGCAACTCGGGCCGTGGCGGCTGGTTCAGCAGCCGGATGCCCCGGGCCTGGTGCGGATTGACTTCGATGAAACCAGCCTCGGTCAACGCCAGCACATGCTTGCGCGCCACGCTGCGGGAGGCAAAACCAAACGCCTCGCTGATTTCAGCGAGACTGGGAGGCTGACCCTGATCAGCGATGCGTTCGCGGATAAAAGTCAGGATGGCGGTACGGCGGGGCGTGAGAGTCGTCATGGAGTACATTTGTACTCTTCCGGGATTTTTCTGACAAGCGCCGCCAGTCAGTTCACAGACTCAGAGCCCACCACCAATCCCTATGGTGGTCTGTACGGCTGACACTAAACAGCGCACCGAGCTTGCTTTCCGAGGGGACCTGGCTGCCTTGAGGGTATTGTTGCGTGTGCAGCGGCACGCTGCTGAGGGAAAGCACGTTGTCGGGCATGGCCTTATCACTTGTCATAACGAGTCAGGACGGGACCTTAGGGAAGCCGACCCAGCTTGAGAAATACTAGAGCCGAGCGTCGGCACTCTCATTGCGAAACGCGCTCGGGCTCATGCCTGTCCAGCGCCGAAACGCCCGGCGGAAACTGCGCACATCGCTGTAGCCGACTTCTTCGGTAATGCGCTCGATGGACAGCTCTGGGTTGGCCAGCAGGTTCAGGGTGCGGCCGCGGCGCACTTGTTCGAGCAAGGCCTCGAAGGTCAGGCTGTGTTCGGTCAGGCGTCGACGCAGGGTGCGGCTGCTCATGTTGAGGTCGCCGGCGATTTTCTCGATGTGGCTGCCCCGGGTCAGGTCCCGGGCAATTGCCCGTTCCACGGTCTGGATCAGGTCGATCTTCTGGTGGACCTCGCAGGCCTCCTGCTCGAGCAAGGCCAATGCCTGGCGCAGGGCCAACGGATGATGATTGGGCAGGCGCATATCCAGCCAACGCACATCGATCAGCATGCGGTTGTGCCGGCAACCGAAACGCACATCCGGCCCCAAGATCCGCTGATATTCCTGGGCATAGGACGGCGCAGCGTGCATGAACTCCACGGCCTTGGGTTTGAAATCGGGGCCTGCCAGCGCCCGGCCGTAGACCATCAGGCTGGCGAAGAATTCTTCCACGGCAAACACCTGGATCTCGGCGAAAGGCAGGCGGCACGTGGCCTCGACCATGATCCGGTCAGTGGCTTCTTCGACCCGGGTCACGGCGATACCGCCGGTGGTGTGCTGGTAACGAACCCCCAGGGCGAAGGCATCGCGCAGGGTTTCGCACAACGACAAGACGTGGCCCAGCAGGCCGAGGGTGCCGAGCACGTTGCGGTCACCCACCCACAACCCCAGGCCTTGGTCGGGCAACAGCTTGAGCGCCCGTTGGATCATGACCACGGCCTGGCGGTAGGAAATGCGCTGGGCGGGATCTTGCAGGTCATCGAGGTCGAAGCCCAGGCCGCGACACAGGCTGGCGGCATCGAAACCCTTGTCCGCCACCACCTCGGCCAGGGTTTGCAGCAGGAAGGGCGATACCAGCGCCAACTCATAGGTGGGGTCGATGACTTTCATCTGCATGGGGCGAATTCCGGAGCACGTTAGGTGGCGTTTTTGTAACCGGTTATTTCATAAAGTTAGCATGAGCCGCTGGGTTGGGAGGCATAAAAATCTGGCCGCCCAAGTCCCCTGTCTGGCCGCCAATACCCTGCCCTGTCGGCGGCGAACGGCTTATTTGTATGACTCGGACCTCCGGTGCATTTCCAACAATAATAATGAGCCCTCCCATGAACCCGATCCGCACGAAATTCGCCTTGCAACTGACCCTCGGCCTGGCCTGCGGCTATGCCCTGCCCGCCTTGGCTACCGAATCGGGGGTGGACAACATCGGCCCCGGCACCGACGGCTTTTTCGTATTGCCGCTGGAAGTCGACAGCCTTCCCGACCACATGGTCGCGTTCAACCTCTACTACAACCATTACAAAGCCCGGAAATTCAACATCAGTTCGTTGGGTGGCGAGCTGCCGGATGTCGAAATCGAATCCACGGCAGTGGTCCCGCGTATCGATTACCTGAGCCCATTGCGGGTGGCCGGTGGGCGCGCGGGGATCTACATCGCCCAGCCCTGGATCAAGCAGGAAGTTTCGGTGTTCGGCCTGCATGACACCCGCGAGGGCATGGGCGACACCACCATTTCGCCCATCGTGCTCTGGGACATGGGCAAGAATCTGACCCTGGCCGCGGCGGTGGAAATCACCGTACCGACCGGCGAATACAGTACCGATCGACTGGCCAACACCAGCAACAATTTCTACACCTACAAGCCGCTGTTCTCCTTCACCTGGTTGCCCACGGAAGACACCGAGGTGTCGATGAAAAGCACCTACAGCTTCAACCGCAAGAACAAGGACACCGACTACCGTTCGGGGCAGATTTTCCACTTCGACTATTCCGCCAGCTACCGCGTGACCGACAACCTGAGGTTGGGGCTCAACGGCTACTACCTCAAGCAGACCACCGACGATAAACAGTACGGTCGCACCGTGCAATTCGCCGGGCAGGACGTGGACGATGGCGTACGCGGTCAGGTCTTCGCCATAGGTCCGGCGCTGCATTTCACCTTCCTCAAGTACGCCAGCGCCGAAATTCGCTGGGCCAAGGAGTTCGACGTGGAAAACCGCCCCGAAGGCGAAATGCTCTGGGCCAAGATCAGTATTCCGTTTGCGTTCTAGAGTGTTTCACAGCACCTGTGGCGAGCCACTCTGTGGGAGCAAGGCTTGCCCGCGAAACAGGCGACTCGGTTCCAGATAGACCGTGTGTTCTTCATCGCGGGCAAGCCTTGCTCCCACAGAGCCTTGCTCCCACAGATAAGTCCCCTCGCCACAGGTTTTGTGTTTGACAGGAATGCATCAGCTGCAGGCCAGCCAGCGCTCGACCCGCGACGATTGAAGCCAATCAGCTCACCCCCAGAATCGATGAAAGATGCCCATTGAGGAACTTGCCACCAGGGTCCAGCGCCTGGCGCACCTGGATGAATTCAGTCCAGCGCGGGTATAGCACCTGGAGGGCCTTGGCGTTCAGGGAGTGCAGTTTCCCCCAGTGCGGACGGCCCTGGTACTTCCAGAAGATCGGCTCGATAGCGGCAAAGAAATTGTGGTGGTCCATCTGGTAATGCTGGTGCACCGAGATCGAGCAACTGTCCCGGCCTTCGAACATGCTCAAGGCAATGTCGTCGGCCTTCACGTAGCGGTATTCGATGGGAAACCACGTACGCAGGTCCTTGTCGCGGATCAGTGCGAGGATCTCCCGCAGGCACGCCGGGCCGTGTTCGGCCGGCATCGAGTACTCCATCTCGTTGAAGCGCACGGTGCGGGCGTTGGCGTAGATGTCATGGGAATCCCCGACGCGGTCATCGAAATCGGCCACCAGCCGCAGGCTGTTGAGCAGCGCTCGCCGGAGCGCGGGAAAATCGCTGCCGTACTTGTCGAGGTTTTCGATCAGGGATACGAATTCGTTGCCGCCCTCCTCCTCGGGGCTGATCGGCGGCGTGGCCGGATCCGTGGTCTCGTTCAGGGTGATCGACAGCGCATAGTCGGAATGGGTGACGACTTGCATCTCCCAGTGCTGGTTGTCCCGGGTGTTGGCGTCTACGTCCTCGAGCAACTCCTCGGTCTTCGCCACCCACTGGTGCTCGCGCAAGCGATAGGCGGCGCGGTTCTGCAGGCGCACGCGGGTCACCAGCCCCAGCGCGCCAAGGGACACCCGGCCGGCCTTGAACACGTCGGGATGACGCTGGGCATCGCAATCGAGCACCTCGCCGCTGGCCGTCACCAGTTGCAGGCCGACCACTTGGGACGCGTACGAGCCAAAGGCCTTGCCGGTGCCGTGGGTCGAGGTGGCGATAGCTCCGGCCAGGGTCTGGTAATCCACGTCGGCCATGTTCGGCAGGGCCTGGCCGATGGCCTTGAGCGCCGGGCCCATGCGGGACATAGGCGTGCCACCGCCAAACTCGGCTTGCAGGCTGGCCTCGTCGTGATCCAGCAGGCCACTGAAAAAACTCAGCGACAACAAGGTGCCATCGGTGGGCACCAGGGCGCTGAAGGAATGACCGGAACCCACCGGGCGAATCCGCCCTTCGGCGCGGCGCACCACCTGCACCAGTTCATCGAGGTCCTTGGGGGCCAGGCGCGCCGCCGGCAGGCAACTCTGCGCACCGGACCAGTTGCGCCACGGGATCAACCGCGGCGCACGCATCAGCTCGGCCAGGGCGCCCTGGCTGCCCAGCGCCGTGAAGGCGGCGACAACGCCGGCCTGTTGCAGCAACCGACGCCGTGAGTAGTCCATCGTCATGCCGTAGTACCCGTATTCATTATTGGAAGTGTTGACCGGACATGAAGGCGATCAAGGCCAGGAACTGCTCTTCGGAACAGTGCATGCACAGGCCCATCGGCGGCATGCCGTTGTAGCCGTTGATCGCATGGTCCAGCAGGGTCTCGGCGCCCTGGGCGATCCGCGGGGCCCAGGCGTTCGTGTCGCCGGTCAACGGTGCCCCGGCGCTGGGGTTGGCGTGGCAGAGCTTGCAGCTGCTGTCATAGACCTGGGCCAGTGCCGCATCGCTGGGCATGGCCGTGAACACCGTGGGCATGGGCGGCTTGGCTTCTTCGCCGCAGCCGGCGAGCAAGGTGCCAAGCAGGAGGATGACGGCTGGGTTGAGCCAGGTGGAAGGTGTCGTTGCCGGCATGGGGCCCTCTTGGCTGCGCTTTTCTTGTTGTGGGTCAACACTAAGGCACGCCAGCACGTCGGCTTGAGGTCATTGGGGGCCAGAAAAGGGGGCTTGGGCGGCCAGTTGCCGGCCTATCAATGACCTTTGTGGCGAGGGGCTTTATCTGTGGGCTCTATGGGTTCTGTGGGAGCAAGGCTTGCCCGCGAAGCAGGCGACTCGGTTCCAGATAGACCGTGTGTTCTTCATCGCGGGCAAGCCTTGCTCCCACAGAGCCTTGTTCCCCCAGAGCGGCTCGCCACACGGGCATTGCGTGCTCAGGGGAGTAATAACCCCTGCTCGCGCTCGCACAACTGCACCACGTAATCCCACAACACCCGCAGGCGTACGGATTTGTGCAGTTCGCGGCGGGTGCTGATCCAGTAGCTGCGGCGGATGGTTTCGTCCGGCAGCAACGGCACCAGCGTCGGGTCCCCGCTGGCCATGTAGCACGGCAACACGGCGATCCCCAGGCCCGAGCGCGCGGCCTGCTGCTGAGCGATGACGCTGGTGCTGTGGAACACCACCCGGGGATTGCGGCAAAAGCTGTTGAGGAACATCAGTTCCTGGCTGAACAGCAGGTCGTCGACATAACCGATCCAGGCGTGGCGGGCCAGGTCTTCGCGGCTGCGCAAGGCTGGCGAGCGGTCCAGGTAGACCTGGCTGGCGTACAGCGCCAGGCTGTAGTCGGTGAGTTTTCGCGTCACCAGCAGGTCGGCCGCCGGGCGTTCGAGGTGGATGCTGATTTCCGCCTCACGGTTGAGGATGCTGACAAAGCGCGGCACCGCCACCAGTTCCACCTCCAGCCCCGGATAACGCTGGAACAACCCGTCCATGCGACTGGCCAGAAACATGATGCCCAGACCTTCGGTCACCCCCAAACGGATCTTGCCCAAGGGCGCACTGGACTGGGTGATGTCCTCCTGGGCCAGCAACGCCACGTTCTCCATGGCTTCGGCGTGCTTGAGCAATGTCTCGCCGGCAGGGGTCAGTTCATAACCCTGGGCATGCTGGACGAACAACGCGGTGCCCAGGCTTTTCTCGATGGCCTCGATGTGCCGGGCCACCGTGGCGTGGGTGGTGTTCAGCCGTCGTGCAGCCGTCAACAGACGCCCACTGCGTTGCAGTTCCAGGAAATAGCGCAGGTCATTCCAGTCGAACATGAGGCGATCCTTGAACACGCCTGAAAGGCATGACTGTTTATAAACACACAGCGGCTGCGCAAAAACTAACATTCTTTTGACGAAAACTAACAACTAGGATGGATCCCACAACAACAAGAATGAGGTCGCGAATGCAACCTGTCGTCGATGAATACGATTACGTGATCGTGGGCGCCGGCCCTGCCGGGTGCTTGCTGGCCAATCGACTGTCGGCCAACCCGCAACACCGGGTGCTGCTGCTCGAAGCCGGCGGGCGCGACAACTATCCGTGGATTCACATCCCGGTCGGCTACCTGTTCTGCATCGGCAACCCGCGCACCGACTGGTGCTTCAAGACCGAAGCGCAACCGGGCCTGCAAGGCCGCGCCCTGAGCTACCCGCGCGGCAAGGTCCTGGGCGGTTGTTCCTCCATCAACGGCATGATCTACATGCGCGGCCAGGCTGCGGACTACGACGGCTGGGCCGCCGAGGGCAATCCCGGCTGGGCCTGGGAGGACGTGCTGCCGCTGTTTCGCCAGAGCGAAAACCACTTTGCCGGCGCATCCGAATTCCATGGCTCCGGCGGCGAATGGCGGGTCGAACGCCAGCGCTTGTCATGGCCGATTCTCGATGCCTTCCGCAGCGCCGCCGAGCAGAGCGGCATCCCCAACGTCGACGATTTCAACAGCGGCGACAATGAAGGCTGCGGCTACTTCCAGGTCAACCAGAAAGCCGGGGTGCGCTGGAACGCGGCCAAGGCGTTCCTCAAGCCGGTTCGCCAGCGCGCCAACCTCACGGTGCTGACCGACATCGAGGTCGACCGGGTGTTGCTGCGTGACGACCGCGCCCACGCCGTCAGCGCGCGCTGGCAAGGCAAGGGCATGACCTTCAAGGCCCGCAAGGAGATCGTCCTGTGCGCCGGGGCCGTCGGCTCGCCGGGGATCCTGCAACGTTCCGGGATCGGCCCGCGCAGCCTGCTGCAACGCCTGGGCATCGGCGTGACCCATGAGCTGCCCGGTGTCGGTGGCAACTTGCAGGATCACCTGCAACTACGGCTGATCTACCAATTGGAAAACGCCCGCACCCTGAACCAGATCGCCGGCACCCTGTGGGGCAAGATGGGCATGGGCCTGCGCTACCTGTACGACCGCAGCGGCCCGCTGTCCATGGCCCCCAGCCAACTCGGCGCGTTCGCCCGCTCGGGCCCGGAGCAGACCTCGGCCAACCTCGAATACCACGTGCAGCCGTTGTCCCTGGAACGCTTCGGCGAACCGCTACACAGCTTCCCGGCCTTCACCGCGTCGGTCTGCGACCTGCGCCCGCAAAGCCGTGGCCGGGTGGACATTCGTTCGGCCGACCCGCACGAAGCGCCGCTGATCCAACCCAATTACTTGAGCCACCCCGAAGACTTGCGGGTCGCCGCCGACGCCATCCGTCTGACCCGACGCATCGTCGCGGCCCCGGCCCTGAGCGCGTTCAAACCGGTGGAATACCTGCCGGGCCCCGGCCTGCAAACCGAAGAGGAACTGCACCAGGCCGCCGCCCGCATCGGCACGACGATTTTCCACCCGGTGGGCACGTGCCGCATGGGCCAGGATCGCGACGCGGTGGTGGACGCGCAACTGCGCGTCCACGGCATCAAGGGCCTGCGCATCGCCGATGCCTCGATCATGCCGCGCATCACCTCGGGCAACACCTGCTCGCCGACGCTGATGATTGCCGAGAAGGCAGCGCAGATGATGCTTGAGGCGGACACAAGAATCACCACGCCCCAAAAGGAGCCTGCCACGGTCTGAAAAACAACAGAGCCCCCTCTGTGGGAGCGAGCTTGCTCGCGAAGGCGGTGTGTCAGCTAACGATGATGTCGACTGGCGCACCGCTTTCGCGAGCAAGCCCGCTCCCACAGGGGGAAATGTGTAAGCAAAAGGAACGTATCAAATCAGGAGACGCCACCCCGGCGTCGCAGTGGAACAACAAAAACAATCACTGTGAGGGATACCGCTATGTCCGAGCATGTTCAGCCCCTGGAAGCCACGCGCAGCGCCGGCACCAGCCAGGAAACCCAGAAAGTCATCTTCGCCTCGTCCCTGGGGACGGTGTTCGAGTGGTACGACTTTTTCCTCTACGGCGCCCTGGCGGCGGTGATCAGCAAGCAGTTCTTTGCCGGGGTCAACGACACCACCGCGTTTATCTTCGCCCTGATGGCCTTCGCCGCCGGTTTCATCGTGCGGCCGTTCGGGGCCCTGGTGTTCGGTCGGTTGGGGGACATGATCGGGCGCAAGTACACGTTCCTGGCCACCATCATCCTCATGGGCCTGGCGACGTTCTGCGTCGGCCTGCTGCCCAACTACGCCAGCATCGGCATCGCCGCGCCGATCATCCTGGTGGTGTTGCGCATGCTCCAGGGCTTGGCCTTGGGCGGTGAATACGGTGGCGCGGCGACTTATGTGGCCGAGCACGCGCCAATGGGCAAGCGCGGTTTCCATACCAGTTGGATTCAGTCCACCGCCACGTTGGGGCTGTTGCTCTCGCTGCTGGTGGTGCTGGGCTGCCGCTACTTCACCGGCGATCAATTCGAAGTCTGGGGCTGGCGCATTCCGTTCCTGCTGTCGATCCTGCTGTTGGGCATATCCACCTGGATTCGCCTGAGCCTGCATGAGTCGCCGGCCTTCCTGAAAATGAAAGAGGAAGGCAAGTGCTGCAAGGCGCCGATCCGCGAGTCGTTTGGCAAATGGGAAAACTTGAAGGTGGTGCTGATCGCCCTGTTCAGCATCAACGCCGGGCAAGCGGTGACCTTTTACGCCGCGCAGTTCTATGTGCTGTTTTTCCTCACCCAGTTCCTGAAGATGGACCCAGCCCTGGCCAACAGCCTGCTGATCGTCAGCGTGGTGATCGGCGCGCCGTTCTTTATCTTTTTTGGTTGGCTGTCAGACAAGGTCGGGCGCAAACCGGTGCTGATGATCGGCCTGCTGCTGGCCACCGCCCTGTACTTCCCGATCTTCAAGACCCTGGCCCACTACGCCAACCCGGCCATCGATCAAGCAAGCCGCCAGGCACCGATCACCGTGGTCGCCGACCCGGCCACCTGCACCTTCCAGTTCGACCCGGTGGGCAAGGCGCGTTTCGACAGCCCATGCGACAAGGTCAAGACCTTCCTGGTCAAGCAAGGCCTGCCCTACAGCAGCGTCGCGGCTCCGGCCGGCAGCACGGTACAGATCAGCGTCGGTGACGTGAAACTCGAAGGGTACGACGAAGCCGCCCTGCGCGGTGCGGTGACCCTGGCCGGCTACCCGCAGCAAGCCGACGCCCAGCAGATCAACCGGCCGATGATCGTGGCCTTGATCGTGGCGCTGATCATCATCTCGGCGATGTGCTACGGACCGCTGGCGGCGTTGATGGTCGAACTGTTCCCGACCCGGATCCGCTACACCTCCATGTCCCTGCCCTACCACATCGGCAACGGCTGGTTCGGCGGTTTCCTGCCCACCGTGTCGTTCGCCCTGGTGGTCTACACCGGGGATATTTTCTACGGGCTGTGGTACCCGGTGGTGATTACCGGGGTGAGCTTGGTGGTGGGCATGATCTGCCTGCGGGAAACCCGCAACGTGGACTTGGATACCAACTGAGGGCAACACCGTGGCGAGGGCCTTGGCGCCCTCGCCACTGCCTCAGAAGTGCGCCTTCACAGTCATGGTGAAGTTGCGCGGCTCACCGTAATAGTTACCGAAACTCTCGGTGCCAATCGTGGTGTAGTAGCGCTTGTCGAACAGGTTGTTGCCATTGAGGGCCACCGACCAGGTGTCATCGATGCGGTAGCCAACGCGACCGTTCCACACGGCATAACCGGCCTGGGTGATCTTCTCGCCGGTCGCCGGCGATACCCGGAAGTTGTCGCTTTGGGCATTGACCCCGGCACCGACACTGAACCGCTCCAACGCCCCGCCGAGGGCATAATCGCCCCACAGGCGCAGCACATGGCGCGGCACGTAGCTGTTGAATGAGCCGCCGTTGAGGCTGGTATCAATGTCGTTGAGGGTCTTGGTCTGAGTGTAGGTATAGCCGGCCAGCAGTTGCAGACGCTCGATGACTTCACCGCTGATCTCGGCTTCGAAACCCTGGGCGCGCACCTTGCCGGCGTTCTCATAGCAAAAACCGTCCGAGGACGCACAACTGGAGAAGTAGTCAGTCTGGGCCTGGTCTTTCTGCAGCGTGCGGAACAGGTTGAAGGCGCTGTTCAGGCGTCCTTCGAACCACTCGCCCTTGATCCCCAGCTCATAACTCTCGCCCACCAGGGGCTTGAGCGCCGAGCCGCTTGCGGAGCGATAGTTGCCCTGGGGCGTGAAGATATCCGAATAGCTGGCGTAGGCGGTCAGGTGCTCATTGAGGTCCAGCAACACCGCGGCAAACGGCGTGACTTGCCCCGTCTCCGTGCTCTTGGCGTGTTCCGTACCGCCGGTGAGGAACACCGAGTCGGTCTTGGAGCTGTACCAGCTCACCCGGCTGCCCACGACAAACGTCAACGGGTCCGCCAGTTTCAGGCGCAGGGTCGAATACATCCCTTGCTGCTCGGTCACGGTCTTGACCGGACCACCGCGCGTCGAGTTTTCGATGAAGTAACTGTCGTCCGGTTCGGGAATATGTCGGTCCGGATCGAACACATTCTGCTTCTGTGGCAGCAGTGCCACTGAGAAGAAATCATCCTTGTCCGAACGACTGGCGTTAAAACCGATGATCAACTCATGTTGCTGCCCCAGGGCGTCGAACTTGCCGTCCAGGTAGGCATCGAGGCCGTAATCGACCTGGTCATAGTCATACATGCTGCCCAGCATGTTGGTGGTCGAGGTGCCGGGCGCCACCGAGCCCGATGCAAAGGCGTATTTGATGTCCTGGGTATTTTTCGTATAGACCCCGGCGACCTTCACGGCCCAGTCGTCATTGAGCTGATGTGCGATATCGCCGAACACCGTGGTCCGCTGGCTGCGCCAAGTGTTCCACGAGGGGTCCAGGCAGGTGGAGCGACTGAGTTTCAGATCACTGCCGTCCCGGTAGCGAGGAAGGCCGCCCCAGCAGGGGCTGGCATCGACGTCTTCATAGGCGATGCCCAAGCCGAGCGTCGTGTCGGGCGACAGATCGAAGTCCAGGGCACCGTAATAGATCTGGTCCTTGCGCCGGGCATCGTCGTAGAAATAATGCCGGCTCTGTTCGGCGATCACCGCCCTGCCCCGCACGGTGCCAGAATCATTCAACGGGCCACCGGTATCGACCTGCCCACGGTAGTTGTCCCAGGTGCCGCCCGAAAGGCTGAGCTCGGTCTGGGCCGTGGTCTGCCCCCGTTTACGGACGAAGTTGACGCCGCCGGACGTGCCGCCCGCCCCCTTCATCATCCCGGCGGCGCCGCGCAGCACTTCGACACGGTCGTAATAGGCCATGTCGCTGCTGAAACTGTCGGCCTGGACATAGCTGTTGCCCATGTCCAGCGGAACGCCGTCGTATTGATACTGGCCAGACATGCGGAACCCGCGGGAGTAAAAATACTTGCCGCCCATGGTCGAGTCGTAGACGGTGATGCCGGGGGTCTTTTCCATGACCTGTTCGATGGTATTGAGGTTCTGGTCATCGAGCATCTTGCGAGTGATCACCGTCACCGATTGCGGCGTTTCACGCAGGGAGTGCGCACCCTTGCTGATGGTGACCGCGCCCGTCGTGTAGGAATTGCTCTGCTCAGTGGTTGCCCCGAGTCGCTGAGCCTCGATGGTGGTGGCATCCAGCTCCAGTGCCGAACCGCTGACCGGCACGGAGCGCAGCACGTACGTGCCGTTAGCCTGGAGGGCAGCTTGCAGACCGCTCCCCCCCAGAATGCGCGCAAAGCCGTCGCCCACGCCGAAAGAACCTTTCAGGCCGGGCGATCGCAAACCTTCGAGTTGCCGGGCATCAAACGAAATGGCGACACCGGCGGCGCTGGAGAAACGGGTCAGCACATCCACCAGGCTACCGGCGCCGATATCGTAGGCCTGCACCGCACGCTGCTGCGCCACAGCCGTTGGAGCCGACCCGGCGTTCACGACCGTGGCACCGGCAGTCGTGACCGCCAGCAAACCGATTTTCACTGCAAACACCAGACGGCCTGGCGCGCTCACCCACGTCATACTTCCCCTCCCCCAAACGGTCGATAAAAACTCACTGAGGAAGAGCCGAACGATGAGGATGAAAAGTGCAGGGGCTGGTTTTTTTATTACGCAGCATTACCACCGACGCCAGCGGAGACCTGGACCCAGAAGCGGCTGTAGCGGGTCACCCGCAACGAAAAGCCACTTTCCAGCGCGGCCAGGGCGAGATCGGTGTTATCGACGGGAAACACACCGGACACCTTCAAGTCGCCAATCGCCGGATCCCAGCGCAGAACACCGGGTCGATAGCGCGACAGTTCACCCAGCAGCGCTGCCAGAGGCCGGTCAATGGCGATGATGCTTCCCTTCTGCCAGGCACCCACCGACACATCGTTGCCGCGCAGCGCCCCCAACGACCGCTCATTGAAATCCAGGCGCTGGCCGGCCTCGACCCGCATCTTTGAGCCACTCGCCGGCAGGCTCACCTCGACCGCTTTCTCCAGCACCGCCACTTCGCCGCCCCGCGCCTGGCCACGGACGATGAAACGCGTGCCCAGCGCCAGCACCTCGGCCGGCCCCGCAACCACCTTGAACGGACGTCGCAAGGGATCGACCGCCGTCGTCACGAGCACCTCACCGCGCAACAGTTCCAGACGCCGCTGCTGCCCATCGAAACGAACATTGATCGAGGTGTCGGTGTTGAGCATGAGCGTGCTGCCATCGGCCAACTGAAACTCGCGACGCTCACCCACCGCAGTGCGGTAATCGCAAAACAGGTTCTGCGTCGCCTGACTGCGCCAACCCAACCAGCCCAGGCCGCCGGCGGACGTCAGCAGCAAGGCGCTGCGCAGCACCTGCCGCCGGGATCGCTGGTGGGTGTCGCTCAAGGTCGGTGCCGCCAGGGCGCCCGGCACACTCGCCATCTGCTCGGCCACCGCGGCCATGCGCTGCCAGGCCTGGCCGTGCAACGGATCGGCGGCGAGCCAGGCGCGCCAATCGGCCCGGTCCGCGTCGGTCGTAATGCCGGAATGCAGCCGGGCGTACCAGCGCGCCGCCACACGGATGGCTTGCAACTCTTCGGGCGGCAGGTTCATGAAAGCTGCAATTGAATCTGCATCAGGCAGCAATGTTCCATGGCCTTGGCCATGTGATTGTTGACCGTGCGGACGCTGACGCCCAAGCGCTCGGCAATTTGCGGGTACGTCAAGCCATCGAACTGCGACAGGATGAACGCTTGCCTGACGCGCGGCCCCAACCCCAGGAGCAGACGGTCGATCTCCATCAGGGCCTGGAGCAGGATCGCCTGCTCTTCCAGCGATGGGTGCTGCTCTTGCGGCATGGCGGCCAAGGCTTCGAGGTAGGATTGCTCCAGCGAGCGGCGGCGAAACAGGTCGATCAGCAGCCCCTTGGCGATCATCGACAAGTACGGTCTCGGCTCGCGGATATCCAGCGCGGTGCGCGCCTTGATGACCCGCACGAACGTATCCTGGGTCAGGTCGGCGGCATCGAACGTGTTGCCCAAGCGCTTGCGCAACCAGCCCTGGAGCCAACTGTGATGATCACTGTACAGAACGTCGACAGCACTGCGTAGGGACAGATCGTGGGCGGGCATGGCAATGGAATAATTCGCGACTGATAATGACTCGCATTGTCATGGAGCCCATCGCCGCTTGCAACCCAAACGTGCCCGGCCGCCTCCATCCTCTGGCATCACTTTAGTGGATGGCGTGATTTTTCACCGTGCTCTCCACCAGGTCCAGCATCTGTCCCAGGGCCCAGGGCTTGGCGATGAACGACGCGTGGTGCTTGATCCCGGCGCTTTCCGGCGTCTCGAAGCCGGACATGATCAGCAGCGGGATCTGCGGCCAGCGGTCTCCGGTCAGGTTGGCCAGGTCCGCACCGTCGATCTTGCCGGGCATGGTGATGTCGGTGAGCAACAGATCGACGAAATGGGCGCTCTTTTCGAGGAACTCCAAGGCATCATCAGCGTTTTTCTGAGGCTCCACGACAAATCCTTCTTCCTCAAGGATTTCACAGAGAAATTCCAGGATAGTTGGATCATCTTCCACCACGAGAATCAAACGTGTAGTCGCCTGGCCGTTGCCATTTGGCATCGAATTCATGAAAGTGACTCTCCTTGACCTCATAAACTTTCTTTGCGGTTTCAACCGCCTTGAAGTTATGAGCCATCCCCCTGCGAGAAATTCATTCTGCGTGCCGACAGGCCGCCGAATGTCACGCCAGCCCCCTCCTTGGCAACGCAGCGCAACGCTTTTATCTGTATATCCATACAGATAAAACTTGCCCTGGCGCCCATCCATGACCATGCTACAGCCCCAAGAAATCTGCTCAGGAAAAGGGCGCTATGCAGCTGTACCTGTGTGAAAAGCCGTCCCAGGCCAAGGACATCGCCGCCGTGCTCGGTGCCACGCGCCGTGGCGACGGTTGCTGGCTGGGCCCTGGCGTCACGGTTACCTGGTGCATCGGCCACCTGCTGGAAACCGCCCCACCCGACGCCTACGACGCGCGTTACAAGCGCTGGGTCCTGGCCGACCTGCCCATCGTGCCCGCGCAATGGAAAATGACCGTCAAGCCGAAAACCGCCAGCCAGTACAAGGCGGTCAAGCGCCTGTTGGGGGAAGCGAAGGAATTGGTGATCGCCACCGACGCCGACCGCGAAGGCGAAATGATCGCCCGGGAGCTGGTGGAACATTGCCGCTATCGCGGACCGATCCGGCGGCTATGGCTGTCGGCCCTGGACGAAGCGTCGATCCGCAAAGCTCTGGCCGCCCTCAAGCCGGGCATCGAAACCTTCAACCTGTATCACTCGGCCCTGGGGCGCTCCCGGGCCGACTGGCTGATCGGCATGAACATGAGTCGCCTGTTCACCTTGCTGGGGCGCCAGTCCGGCTACCAAGGCGTGTTGCCGGTAGGCCGCGTGCAGACACCGACGCTGCGACTGGTGGTGGACCGCGACCGCAGCATCGCCAACTTCGTGCCGGTGGCCTATTGGGCCATCGACGTGCAACTGAGCCACGAAGGCACGGCGTTCACTGCCCAGTGGCGCGCCGACCCGGATGCCTGCGACGACCAGGAACGCTGCCTGAACCAGGCCCTGGCCCGGGACGCCGCCCAGGCCATGAGCAACGCCGCCACCGCCCGGACGCTGAAGGTGCGTACCGAGCGCCTGCGCGAAGCGGCGCCGTTACCCTTCGACCTGGGCACCCTGCAGGAAGTCTGCTCGAAGAAACTCGGCCTCGGCGCCCAGGAAACCCTGGACATTGCCCAGTCGCTCTATGAGACTTACAAGCTCATCACCTACCCCCGCAGCGATTGCGGTTTCCTGCCCTTGAGCCAGCACAGCGAAGCACCGGCCATCCTGGCCGCACTCGCCCAGGCCGACCCAAGCCTGGCGCCGCTGCGCGAACATTTGCAGCCGCAGCGCAAATCCCGGGCCTGGAACGACGCCAAGGTCAGTGCTCACCACGGCATCATTCCCACCGCAGCCGCCAAGAACCTCGACAAACTCACCGGCAAGCCGCGTGCGGTCTATACGTTGATTCGCGCGCGCTACCTGGCGCAGTTCCTGCCCAACCACGAATACGACCGGACCCAGGCTGACTTCAACTGTGCCGGCCAGGCGCTGCGTGCCGTGGGTAAGCAGATCGTCGAACCCGGCTGGAAACGCGCCCTGCCCGAAGCTCTGGCGCCGGCAAAGGGCCGTGAAGCACCGGCGCCGCAAACCTTACCGGCACTGGCCGAAGGTCGCGATTGCGCGGTGGACGAGGTGAAACCCAAAGACCTGTGGACCCAGCCGCCCAAGCCGTTCACCGAAGGCGACCTGATCAAGGCGATGAAGAACGTCGCCAAGCTAGTGGAAGACCCGTTGCTCAAACAGAAGCTCAAGGACACCACCGGCATCGGCACCGAAGCGACCCGAGCCTCGATCATCCAGGGGCTGCTCGACCGCGGTTACCTGGTGAAAAACGGCAAGGCCCTGTCCGCCACACCGGCGGCCTTCAGCCTCATCGACGCCGTGCCCCGGGCCATCGCCGACCCGGGCACCACCGCCATCTGGGAGCAAGCCCTGGACATGGTGCAGAGCGGGGAAATGAGCCTTGAAGAGTTCGTCACCCGGCAAGCCGCCTGGATGAGCAAGCACGTCGCCCGCTGCCAGGGCATGAGCCTGACCATCAGCGGCCCGGCCAGCCCCGCCGGGCGTGGCGCAACGCCATGGAAAAACAAACGCAAGCCGGCCAAGCGCAAGACCGGCGGCGCACCGCGCAAGGCGAGCAAGGCCACCTGAACAAAAATCAGGCCCACCCTGATTCCTCCTGTGGGAGCGAGCTTGCTCGCGATAGCGGCGTGTCAGTCAATTATCTGTTGGCTGATCCACCGCTATCGCGAGCAAGCTCGCTCCCACATTGACGAGGTCTGACTGAAAATCTTCATACCCAAACCATTTTGTCCGACAATATGTAGTGAGCAAAAATAATCACTACAAAACCGTTGACGCCTCCGATTTGCCCTTGCATGATGCAGACGTCTCCCCGATCGGGAGTACAGGCAACTGTTTGAGCAAGCTCGTCTGACCGCCGAGCTGTTTTATGGATAAGGGACTGCCCACAAGGCAGATTGAAGGTGCTGACCTGGCATGACCGTCCGGTAACAAGGACGAGAAACGTCGGCGAAGATCCTCATGACGCGCGTGGTCGACCCTCGAAAGTTGACACTGCCTGATGATTCTTCGCTGTTTCTCTTCGTTGTAGCGCATTTGCGTAGCAGCCCTTCGATAACACTACACAACCGATGCACGACCCCGTCGAAGTTCGACGGACGAACGCTGACGGCCTGGTTTCGGTAGCAGGCAGGCACTTACCGAGTAGCGAAGTTTTTGCGAACCACCAGACAGATCAACCAAATGGTCAAGGGGCTTACACATGAATCTGAATAATCAACCATCTATTGATGAACTGGCTCGCATGTTCGCCGCACACAAGGACACACTCGACAGCCATATCCTGTGGATCAGCAAGACTGGCCAGGTCCACATGGACTGCCTGTCGCCCTACACCCAAGAAGACGAGTTCGAAAAGAACACGCAAGAGCTGTGTGCCCGGCTGAAGATGTACCGCCGTGGCCAGGGCTACGTTGGCAAGAAGGCCGCCGCTGACAAAGACTTCATGGGCCGCGTGTTGCAAACGCTGACCCAGGCCTGGCAGTCGATGCAGAACACGTCCGAGGTCCGGGTCATCGACCGCCTCTGCTGATATCCCCTAACAAAAGGGCCCGCTCCTGGATCAGGAGCGGGCCCTTTTTTGTGAGACCGGAAACTAGAACACCGACCAGCCGATTCGCTGGCTCATCATTTCCAGCGCCGCCATGCCGGCCAGGGAGTTGCCGGCGACGTTGAGTTCGGGCGACCAGACGCAGACGGTGAACCTTCCTGGCACCACGGCGACAATCCCGCCACCGACACCGCTCTTGCCCGGGAGGCCGACGCGATAAGCGAAGTTGCCGGCCTCATCGTACAAGCCGCTGGTGGCCATGATGGAATTGACCTGCTGGGTCTGCCGGGCGCTGAGAATCTGTTCGCCGCTGTGCTTGCAGAACCCATCGTTGGCCAGGAAGCAGAATGCCCGCGCCAGGTCGATGCAGCTCATCCGCAAGGCACAGTGGCTGAAATAACTGCGCAGCACGGCTTCCACGTCGTTATGGAAGTTGCCGAACGATTGCATCAGGTACGCCATCGCCGCGTTGCGGGCGCGGTGCTGGTATTCCGACTCGGCGACCTTGCCGTCCACCATCACCTGCGGGTTACCCGACAGGCGGCGCACGAAATCACGCATCGACAGCGCCGGAGCCGCAAAACGCGACTGGTTGATATCGCAGATCACCAACGCGCCGGCATTGATGAACGGGTTACGCGGCCGACCACGCTCGAACTCCAGTTGCACCAGGGAATTGAAGGGCTGGCCAGATGGCTCATGGCCCAGGCGTTCCCAGATCGCTTCGCCGGAATGCCCGATGGCCTGCACCAGGCTGAACACCTTGGAAATACTCTGCACCGAAAACGCTGTGTCGGCGTCGCCAGCGCAATACAACTCGCCATCATTGCCATACACGGCAATACCCAACTGGTTGGGCACCACGGTGCCCAGGGCAGGAATGTAATCGGCTACCTTGCCCTGACCAATCAGGGGGCGAACCGCATCGAGGATCTCGTTCAACAGTGCTTGCATACGCGCGGGGTCCAGTCATTCCCCGTTCGAGTGCGGGGATACAGACGCTAGACGCTGGTGGACGGGGTCAGAGCACACTGATTATCAAGCTTCAGGCATACAACCCTGTAGCAAGGGGATCTGTGGGTGCAGACTTTGTGGGAGCAAGGCTTGCCCGCGATGAAAATGACATGGTCTATCTGGAACCGAGTCGCCTGCTTCGCGGGCAAGCCTTGCTCCCACAGGATGCAAGCGTTTTCATGGGCGCTGGTCATCAAATCGAGCGGTCTATAGTTCTAAGGATCAATCGGCAGGAGCAGACGATGCGTCAGATCATGCAAAAAGAACCCTGGTGGGCCTCGCCGCCCAAGCCAGGGCAGGATGAAAGCGAGCTGGAATGGGGTTGGCTGGTGATCTACAGCGAAGGCGAGCCACGTTTCGAATTCATCAAGGAACGTCCATCGGACGAGCAGATCCGCCATCGCAAGGGCTGTCGCGTCACCCTCGGCTCAGAATGAACCGGCCCGTCACGGCTTGATGTCCGGCAGTGCCACCGCCCGATTGGCCAGGTCCGCCTCCACCAGGCTGCCCCCTATTTCTTCGTCCAGGTAGTACACCGGTGCCATCACCCCGCTGAGGGGATGCTTGAGTGACTTGAACCACGCCTCGTCGAACGCAGCGCTCAGGCTTTTGCGGATCTGCGCCTCCATTTCCGGCCGCTCGCCCTCGTGGATGATCGCGCGAATACCCGCCACGCCCACCGAGATCAACGCCCCGACCGCCTTCCCGGCCACGGCCGCCGCCGCACCGGTTGCCCCACGCGTGGCGAACTGGGCCTCGATTTTTTCGCTGGTGCGTTGCGCCACCGTGGCGATCACTGCCTCCGATGGCCCGGCACCTGTGGTTGCAGCCTTGTTGACGTGATCGATCAGGGCCGCATAGGCCGGCAGGGTGGTCAACGGTTCGGTGTGGACCATCTCGTACAACGAAGCGTCACGCGCCGCCGGCGGCCCCAGGCGGATGGCCGGGATGCCGTGCAGGCGCCGGTTCATCAGTTCGTTCGGGATGCGATGCCGCAGGGCGATGACCTGGACCTGCTGATTGAGCTGGCGCAGGTAGTAGTCCATTGCGTTGGCCCTGATCGCTTCGGGATCGATTTCCACCGCCACCGGTTCCAGCACCTGATCGCGATACTGTTCCTGCAGGTAAACCGCCAGGCGCCTGGCCGAGGAATCCGCTTCGCCCTCGGCGCTGGCGGCATACCAACTGACCTTCACCGCCAGCCACTCCTGGGTCCAATAGCTGCTGAACCAGGGGATGAATTCAACCTCGGTGCGCTCGTAGACCAACACGCGCCAATGCTCCATCGACCCACGGGCGTAGAGTGCCGCCTGTTCGACGGCGCTTTTCGATGCCGCGATGATCTGTTGGTCCACCTGCCGCCAAGTGTCCTGGGCAATCACTACCGTGGCGACCGATTGACCGCGCTGTGGCGCGACGCACCCCGCCAGAACGAGCACAACGGCCAACATCAGCGAACGCAGCACAGTCGCGCCACCCCGGATTCATGTGATCCACGGGGTTGAGTATAGGTCGTGAGGAACAGGGATCCGGGTTAAACACACAAAACCAATGTGGGAGCGAGCTTGCTCGCGACAGCGGTGTATCAGTTGCTATCAACGCTACTGACCCACCGCTATCGCGGGCAAGCTCGCTCCCACAGGATCTAATCCAACAGGTATCTGGCAGGCCTTCAACCCAACGCCGTGTCGAGAAACATCATCACCGCAAAGCCCATCATCAACCCCAGAGTGGCCGGGGTTTCATGGCCGTTGCGATGGGTCTCGGGAATCACCTCGTGGGAGACCACGAAGATCATCGCCCCCGCCGCCAGCCCCAGGCTGATGGGGTACGCGACGGCCACACCCGACGACATGCCCAGGCCGATCACCGCCCCCAGTGGCTCCATCAGCCCCGAGCCGACCGCGATGAGCGCAGCACGCAAGGTGCTGATGCCGGTGACGCGCAGCGCCATGGCGATGGCCAGGCCCTCGGGGATGTCCTGGATGGCGATGGCGGTGGTCAGGGGCAAACCGACCTTGAAATCGCCATCGGCAAAACTGACGCCGATGGCCATGCCTTCCGGCAAGTTGTGCAAGGTGATGGCAAGCACGAACAGCCAGACGCGATTGATGCGCTCGGCTTGCGGGCCGCGCCGACCACTCAACTCGTGCTCATGGGGGACGAAACGGTCGAGGCCGATCATCAAGGCGACGCCCAACCCCAGGCCGACCACGACGACAAACGCGGCGAGCAATTGATTGCCACAAATGACCTGTGCAGCCTCGATCCCCGGCAAAATCAGTGAGAATGAACTGGCGGCGAGCATCATGCCCGCGGCGAAACCCAGCATGATGTCCTGGGTTCGGGACGAGATGTCCCGCAATACCACTGCCATCAACGCGCCCAAGGCGGTGGCGGCAAAACCCGATGTACCGCCCAGCACGGCGTAGCCCAGGTTTTGCCGGTCTGCTCCCACCAGTGCGTTGTAACCGCTGTAGAGCAATAGCCCGGCAATCACCGCCAGCCCCAGCCAGAAGGTCACCCCTAGCACTAGATTGTTTTGCACAGGATCCAGCCAGGTACGCCAGGGCGACCGGATCCGGGAGGTGGGCTGGTCCATCGAATGTCCTTACTGGGGTTAGCCAGGCCAAGTCTGGTCGTTCGCGCCACGGCTTGAACGATCAAACGCAATGTTCAGGCGAGGGAGCCAAGCCCCCTCGCCGGTTTCCTAAAGTTTGTCACCTTGTAACCCTGAACCCAAGTCGGCACCTGTGGTGGGGTCGCTATCGGGGTTGGACATCGTCCGTGCCTTCATGTCCATCAACAACGCTTCGTCTTTTTTACTCAACTGTACACTGGCGAGCCCATCGCCGCCGTCCACGGCGGGCGTTGGGTTTTCGACGAACTCCCAATCGTCGCCCTGGTTCCATGGACCGCGCACGGAAGGTTCGCCTTGGGACATGTTGAAATACACATGGCTGAACTCTGGCATACCGGGCAATTTGCCTTGGGGGAAATTGGGCTGGATCGAATGCAAGGCTTTTTCGAACGACAACTGGTGCGCGATTTCACGAGTCATCAAAAAGCCCAGTGCTTCTTTTACGCCGGGATCGTCAGTGAGGTTCATCAGCCGTTCATAGATGATTTTCGCCCGGGCCTCGGCGGCGATGTTAGAGCGCATGTCCGCCGTAGGTTCGCCGATGGTGTCGACATAGGCGGCAGTCCAGGGCACGCCAGCAGAGTTGGTCAGCGGCGAGCCGGCGCCATACAAGAGGCTGGTGATGTGAGAGTCGTTACCGGCACCGTTGATGTCCCGGTACAGTTGCCCTTCCTTCTCCACCCCTTCGGCCATCCTGCCCTTGGCACCCTTGTTCAACATCACGATGATCGAACCGATCACTTCCAAGTGGCTGAGCTCTTCGGTGGCGATGTCCATCAGCAAATCCTTGCGACCCGGATCGTCCTCGGACAAGGCCTGGGTGAAATAACGCGACGCCGCCGCCAGTTCCCCTTGGGCCCCACCGAACTGCTCGAGCAGCAGGTTGGCGAGGCCAGGATTAGGCTCAGCGACACGCACGGTGTACTGCAATCTTTTGTTATGTAAAAACATGATTGAACTCCTCGTTCAGGTACACGGCATGAGAACACTGCCGACGGCAGGCCCATGAAAGTCTGAAGAAGTTAAACGAATAAAATTTAGTTTTTATTCAAAACAGAGGACGAGTGGTCTATTGCAACTCAAGCACACTCGCTTATTTTCAAACAATAAAATCCATCAGCGAAGTCGGGCATGAATACCCGACTTAATATCACCGCCGAAACAGGTCCCTGCCCAATGGCACGGGACCTGCGAGACCGCGAAACATTACGAATTACGACCGCCACCGCGGCTGTTTTCAGCGCCTTTCTTGCCGGCTTCAGAGGCTTTATCCCGGTCGTTGGTAACGTTGCCGCCCGAGGCCTGACCACCTTTTCTGCCGGCTTCAGAAGCCCGTTCAGGGTCGTTGGCAAAGTTACCCCCCGAGGCTTGTCCGCCTTTGCGTCCGGCTTCTGCGGCGCGTTGCGGGTCGTTGGCAAAATTGCCGCCCGAGGCCTGGCCACCCTTGCGCCCAGCCTCGGAAGCGCGCTCAGGATTATTGGCAAAATTACCACCTGATGCCTGGCCGCCCTTTTTCCCGGCTTGCGATGCCTTTTCACGATCGTTAGCGAAATTGCCAGGGTTGTTATTACCTGTGTTAGCCATTTCATTCACCTCGTTAAATTGATATCAACGAATCTTGCTGACTCGTCTTATTCGGAAAACATGACGCCGCCAAGGTTTTAAGGAAACGCGGCAAACGGCGACGAATGGTCAACGCTTCTATTTACACCTGTACCCTTGATAGTTATTGCAACAGGCTATTAAACAAGCGGCGACCGATTAACAGTCTTAACGCTAAAACTTCATCCAACGAAAAACCTGTGGGAGCGAGCTTGCTCGCGGTAGCGGTGTATCAGGCGATAGTGATAGTGAGTGATTGATCGCTATCGCGAGCAAGCTTGCTCCCACATGGATCTACGGAAAAACAGTGCGTGTCTTTCCACGCTGTCCGCCAAAGGCCGGGCCACGCCGGCACCCCATTGCACCGGTCTCGTCACCCTGGCCTCGCGCCGTTCCAGGAAGCCAAAACTCGCGGGCTGCCGGTGTTGTCCTGCACCACCGCACTGACCGGCTTGCGGCGTCCGGATACCCTGTCGCCGATACCCGGATTCAAGAATGCTCAGGGTGAAATCGGATCGCTCGCTGGAAACGTTTCCTCCAACGCGTCGTCCAGTTGGTTGTTGGTGACATTCCGATCCCCCACCTTACCGCTGCGCTCGCAATGGCAATCGGGTGAAGGACAAGGTTCACCGTTGGGATGTTGTTCGGCGCAGGCCTGGCTGCAATACGCCTCGCCGTCGTGGTTGAACATCCGTTGCGGATCCACCTCGCATTGGCAATCGGGGCAACCGCACTTTACTTTGCTCATGCTCTTTCTCCCGAGGTAACGGGTTGAAGGCGCCGTCAAAACTGGACATCGAGGTTCGCCGTTGCTACACCGTGGTTGGCCACATACACATCGGCAGTCCAGCCCTTGGTCAGGTTGTGATAGGACTGGGTGCCCAGGGCCGTGCCGCTGTCCCACGCCAGAATGTCGCCAATATCGATGTCATTGGCTGAACTCAGCTTCAGCACCGTATGGCGGTCCTCTTGCTTCACATACACACCCACCATTGAGCTCTCTCGATTGATGGCCCGTACTTCACCCTGGGTCCGCTTCATACGTTTCCTCTCTCGGCAGTTTCAGGAGCAGCCACACCACAGGGCCGACCGCTCTTTGCTGCTCAGCGTTTGGCTTCGGTATGTGGGGTAGCCGAACGCTCCAGGAACGCCGCGGTAATCTGCGGCAGGTGGTCGCGCAACCAATCGGCCATGGCGATTTCCTGTGGCAGGATCTGTTCGCAGGCCCGTTGCGTCTCCACATCGCCGGCCATTTTCGCGGCCTCGATCAACACGGTGTAGGAGGCAATCTCGAGGTTCTCGAACACGTAGCCACTCATGGCGCCCTTGACCACTTCGTCGCTCATCGTCATCCCGCCCACCGCTTGACCAAAGGCCATGAGTTTGCCGGCCAGGTCCTTGAGCGTCGACGTACTGCCGCCCAGGCGCTGGATGCATTGCTCCACGAGCTTCTGCTGCCCGAGCGTCTCTTCCAGGTGCTGTTCGATCCGGGTCTTGAGCGCCGGGTAATGCTCGAGCCGCGCGGCCTGGGCCTTGAGCATTTTTTCCGCTTGCTGTTCCATGGCATGGGCATCGTTGAGCCAATCCAACAGGTTCTCTTTAGGCGTTGCCATTTCCTTCTCCTTAGCCCTGGTCGCCACTGCGGCGCAGCGCGACGGTTCTGAAATACCGCACATAAAGGTGGATATCGCGGCGCGGGGGAAAGTTTGAACAAACCAGCAGCCAGGGCGACGAAAGGCGTCTGCTCGCTCCAGGTGCTAACCTCAACGGCTCAAGGCCAGCGCAGACACCTTCCATGCCCGACGACTTTCACCAAGCCCCCATCGATCAGTTACTGGCGTACACCGCCGGGCGCCGCTTCCTCGTGCTCACCGGCGCCGGCATCAGCACCCCTTCGGGCATCCCCGATTATCGCGACAGCGACGGCGTGCGTCGGGGTCGACAGCCGATGATGTACCAGGAGTTCCTCGCCCAGGCCGAGGCACGACGGCGCTATTGGGCCAGGGCGATGCTGGGCTGGCCACGGGTCAGGCAGGCCAGGCCGAACGTCGCTCACGAAGCCTTGGCCGAGTTGCAGGCGCAGCAACGCATCACCGGCCTGATTACCCAGAATGTCGACACCCTGCATGACCAGGCCGGCAGCCAGGACGTCATCGAACTGCACGGCAGCCTGCATCGCGTGTTGTGCCTGGATTGCGGCCAGCGCAGCGAGCGACAGCAGATTCAGCGATTGATGGAAACCCAAAACCCTTACCTGGCCGGCGTCGATGCGGTACAGGCACCTGATGGCGACACCCTGCTCGACCCCGCGTTCGAGGCGCGCTTCCAAGTCCCCCATTGCCCCCATTGCGGCGGCGAGCGGTTAAAACCCGACGTGGTGTTTTTCGGCGAGAACGTCGCCCCCCTCACCGCGACCCGCGCCATGCAAGCCGTCGAGCACGCGGACGGCCTGCTGGTGGTGGGTTCGTCGCTGATGGCGTATTCAGCGTTTCGCCTGTGCCGGGCCATCAAGGACCAGGGCAAGCCGCTGCTGGCGATCAACCGAGGCAAGACCCGGGCTGATGAGCTGTTGGACCTCAAGCTGGAAGAACCCTGTGAACAGTTGTTGCCGTTGCTGACACAACACCCGCTCTAACCACACCACCATCCCCTGTGGGAGCGAGCTTGCTCGCGATGGCGGAGTGTCAGTCACTATCACCGCTGGCTGATCCGACGCCTTCGCGAGCAAGCTCGCTCCCACAGGGTATGGATGGTTAACGCGCTCCCAGACCCTGATCCCTGAGCGTATCGAACAACGCCTGCGCCGCCGCTGACAGTTCATGCCCCGGCTTGGTCAGCACCCCGATGGCTCGCTCGATCACCGGATCGCTCAAGGTGATGCAGCGGGCCCCCAGCTCATGCATCTGCCCGACACACAGCGCCGGCACGGCACTCACCCCCAGCCCACTGGCGACCATCCGCCCGACGGTCGCCAACTGGTGGCTCTCGAACTCCACGGGCAGCTTCATCCCTCGGGCCTGCAGATGCTCTTCCAACATCACCCGCACGGTGGAGGGCCGTTGCAGCGTGATGAAGGGCTGCTCCAGCAGGGTTTCCCAGTGGATTTCGTCGTGCTGGGCAAACGGTGAGTCCAGCGGCACCACCGCGACGAAGCGATCGAGGTACAAAGGCGTGAACGCCAAAGACGAACCCTGCATCGGCTCGAACGCCACGCCCAGTTCGACATGGCGATCACGGACCATTTCCAGCACCTGTTCATTGATCACATCGTTGACCGTGACGTTGACATTCGGATAGCGGGCGCGGAAGGTCTTGAGGATCGGCGGCAACAGGTTGCCGGCAAACGAAGGCATCGCCGCCAGCGTCACGCGACCGCGCTGCAAGGTGAAGCGCTGGCGCATTTCGTCCTCGGCGTTGTCCCAGTCGGCCACCAGTCGGCGGGCCAGGGGCAGCAGCGACTCACCTTCGGGGGTCAACGCCACGTTGCGGGTATTGCGGCTGAACAAGCGGCCACCGAGGCCTTCTTCCAGGGCCTTGATGGTCAAGCTCAGGGCCGATTGGGAGAGGTGCAGCCGCTCGCAGGCCACGGCGAAACTCAGACTCTGGGCCACGGCGAGGAAGGCGCGGACTTGCTTGAGGGTCATGGTCGTTTTGTGTCCGGTTGGGTAGGAGCTGTCGAAGGCTGCGATCTTTTGATCTTTCGCTTGAGATTCACGCGTTATTGGAAAGATCGCAGCCTCGTTGCACTCGACAGCTCCTACGGAGGGAGGTAACTATTGAGTTTTATCAATCAATCCAATCTAAAAATCAACTTAACAAATATATGACTTGGCGCAACACTGCATTCCATTGCGACCCCATCAAGAATAAAAGAGGTGTCTATGGCAGGTTTCGACAAACGCGTGAGCTCTTATGAGCAAGCGCTGGAAGGCTTGAAGGACGGCATGACCGTCATCGCCGGCGGCTTCGGCCTGTGCGGTATCCCGGAAAACCTGATCGCCGAGATCAAGCGCAAGGGCATCCGCGACCTCACCGTGGTGTCCAACAACTGCGGCGTGGACGGTTTCGGCCTCGGCGTGCTGCTGGAAGACCGGCAGATCCGCAAGGTGGTCGCCTCCTACGTGGGCGAGAACGCCCTGTTCGAGAAGCAGCTGCTGAGCGGCGAAATCGAAGTCGTGCTCACCCCCCAAGGCACCCTCGCCGAAAAAATGCGCGCCGGTGGCGCGGGCATCCCGGCCTTCTTCACCGCCACTGGCGTCGGCACACCCGTGGCCGAAGGCAAGGAAGTGCGTGAATTCCATGGCCGCCAGTACCTGATGGAAGAATCCATCACTGGCGACTTCGCCATCGTCAAAGGCTGGAAGGCTGACCATTTCGGCAACGTGATCTATCGCCACACCGCCCAGAACTTCAACCCGCTGGCCGCCACAGCGGGCAAGATCACCGTGGTGGAAGTCGAAGAAATCGTCGAACCCGGCGAGCTGGACCCGACGCAGATCCACACCCCTGGCATCTACGTCGACCGGGTCATTTGCGGCACGTTCGAAAAACGCATCGAACAGCGCACCGTGCGCAAGTGACCCCCTGCCCCCGGCCCGAATGAAGGAATAAGAACATGGCACTTTCCCGCGAACAAATGGCTCAACGCGTCGCCCGCGAAATGCAGGACGGCTACTACGTGAACCTGGGCATCGGCATTCCGACCCTGGTCGCCAACTACATTCCCGAAGGTATGGAAGTCATGCTGCAATCGGAAAACGGCCTGCTCGGCATGGGCGCGTTTCCCACCGAAGCCGAAGTCGACGCTGACATGATCAACGCCGGCAAGCAGACCGTCACCGCACGCATCGGCGCGTCGATCTTCTCTTCGGCCGAATCGTTTGCCATGATCCGTGGCGGCCACATCGACCTGACCGTGCTCGGCGCATTCGAGGTGGATGTCGAAGGTAACATTGCCTCGTGGATGATCCCCGGCAAGCTGGTCAAGGGCATGGGCGGCGCGATGGACCTGGTGGCCGGTGCCGAGAACATCATCGTCACCATGACCCATGCGTCCAAGGACGGTGAGTCGAAACTGCTGCCGCGCTGCAGCCTGCCGCTGACCGGTGCCGGGTGCATCAAGCGCGTGCTGACCGACCTGGCCTACCTGGAAATCCAGGACGGCGCCTTCATCCTGAAAGAACGCGCTCCAGGCGTCAGCGTCGAGGAAATCGTCGCCAAGACCGCCGGCAAGTTGATCGTGCCGGACCACGTGTCTGAAATGCAGTTCGCTGCCCAGTGAGGAGAGATTCGATGCAAGAAGTCGTGATTGTCGCCGCTACCCGTACCGCCATCGGCAGCTTCCAGGGTTCGCTGGCTGCCATTCCCGCCCCGGAACTCGGTGCGGCGGTGATTCGTCGCCTGCTGGAGCAGACCGGTTTGTCCGGCGAGCAGGTCGATGAAGTGATTCTTGGCCAGGTGCTGACCGCAGGTTCTGGGCAAAACCCGGCGCGCCAGGCGTCGATCCTCGCTGGCCTGCCCCACGCCGTGCCGGCGCTGACTTTGAACAAGGTCTGCGGCTCAGGGCTCAAGGCGTTGCACCTGGGCGCCCAGGCGATCCGCTGTGGCGATGCCGAGGTCATCATCGCTGGCGGCATGGAAAACATGAGCCTGGCTCCGTACGTGTTGCCGGCCGCCCGTACCGGCCTGCGCATGGGCCACGCGAAGATGATCGACAGCATGATCACCGACGGTTTGTGGGATGCCTTCAACGATTACCACATGGGCATCACCGCCGAGAACCTGGTGGACAAGTACGAGATCAGTCGCGAGGAGCAGGACGCCTTCGCCGCCGCGTCCCAGCAGAAAGCCGTCGCCGCCGTTGAAGGCGGTCGGTTCGCCGATGAGATCACGCCGATCCTGATTCCCCAGCGCAAAGGCGATCCCGTGGCGTTCGCCACGGATGAACAGCCGCGCGCCGGTACCACCGCTGAATCCCTGGGCAAGCTCAAGCCGGCCTTCAAGAAGGACGGCAGCGTCACTGCGGGTAATGCGTCCTCGCTGAATGATGGCGCCGCCGCCGTGATCCTGATGAGCGCGGAAAAAGCCAAGGCCCTCGGCCTGCCGGTCCTGGCGAAAATCAGTGCATACGCCAATGCCGGCGTCGACCCGGCCATCATGGGCATTGGCCCGGTCTCGGCCACCCGTCGCTGCCTGGACAAGGCTGGCTGGTCGCTGGAGCAGCTTGACCTGATCGAAGCCAACGAAGCCTTCGCCGCCCAGTCGCTGGCCGTAGCCCGGGAACTGAAATGGGACATGAACAAGGTCAACGTCAATGGCGGCGCCATCGCCCTGGGCCACCCTATCGGTGCCTCGGGTTGCCGGGTCCTGGTGTCGCTGCTGCATGAAATGATCAAGCGCGACGCCAAGAAAGGCCTCGTGACCCTGTGCATCGGCGGCGGCCAAGGCGTGGCCCTGGCACTGGAGCGGGCATAACCGACACGGGTTCAACGGTGGCTGCACGGACCCACGAATATCCGTGCAGCCACTGGCCCCCCCCCGGCGCGACCTCGGTTGCGCCGGTTTTTTTTTGCCTGCTGGTTTATGTGCATGGCTTGCCGACCCCATCGCGAGCAAGCTCGCTCCCACAGGGGACCAGGGGTACACAACCTCTATGCTCGCCACAAAACCCTGTGGGAGCCGGGCTTGCCCGCGATGGCGGCGGTACATTCAGCCTCCCAGTGACAGATACACCGCTTTCGCGAGCAAGC
>NZ_JBDGLI010000003.1:384593-536194 GCF_057655955.1 Pseudomonas sp. Soil_N_39 | reverse complement strand
GTGGGTGATGACGGGATCGAACCGCCGACATTCTGCTTGTAAGGCAGACGCTCTCCCAGCTGAGCTAATCACCCTTCGCTTTCGGTGTGGCGCGCATTCTACGGAGCAGTCTTTAAGCTGGCAAGCACTTTTTAAATTAATTTTTTCAGGCCTTCCAAAGGCTTAGCGAAGGGTTGGCCTATGGCGCCGCGAAGAGAATAATGCCCCCCTTTGTATAAAGGAGAGATTCACCCCATGTGGTTCAAAAACCTGCTTATCTATCGCCTGACCCAAGATCTGCCTTTTGATGCCGAGGCGTTGGAAACTGCACTGGCCAGCAAACTGGCGCGTCCATGTGCAAGCCAGGAGTTGACCACTTACGGTTTCGTCGCGCCGTTTGGCAAAGGCGAAGACGCACCGCTGGTGCACGTCAGCCAGGACTTCCTGCTGATCGCCGCGCGCAAGGAAGAACGCATCTTGCCGGGCAGCGTCGTGCGCGATGCCCTGAAGGAAAAGGTCGA
The DNA here is from genome assembly GCF_057655955.1 of Pseudomonas sp. Soil_N_39. Lineage (NCBI taxonomy): Bacteria > Pseudomonadati > Pseudomonadota > Gammaproteobacteria > Pseudomonadales > Pseudomonadaceae > Pseudomonas > Pseudomonas sp. Soil_N_39. The sequence goes on along the minus strand of NZ_JBDGLI010000003.1, from coordinate 535,694 downwards.
AGAGATCGAAGCCGAGCAAATGCGCAAGGTCTATAAAAAGGAACGGGACCAGCTCAAGGATGAAATCATCCAGGCGTTCCTGCCCCGTGCGTTCATCCGTCGCTCGTCCACCTTCGCTGCCATCGCGCCGAAACAGGGCCTGATCCTGGTGAACTCGGCCAGCCCGAAACGTGCCGAAGACCTGCTGTCCACCCTGCGCGAAGTCATCGGCTCGCTGCCGGTACGCCCGCTGACGGTCAAGATGGCCCCGACCGCCACCATGACCGACTGGGTCAAGACCCAGAAAGCCGCGGACGATTTCTTCGTACTGGATGAATGCGAACTGCGCGACACCCACGAAGACGGCGGCATCGTGCGCTGCAAGCGCCAGGACCTGACCAGCGACGAAATCCAGCTGCACCTGAACACCGGCAAGGTCGTCACGCAACTGTCGCTGGCCTGGCAGGACAAGCTGTCCTTCGTGCTCGACGACAAGATGGTGGTCAAGCGCCTGAAATTCGAAGACCTGCTGCAGGACCAGGCGGAGCAGGACGGTGGCGACGAAGCCCTCGGCCAACTGGATGCCAGTTTTACGCTGATGATGCTGACGTTCGGCGAGTTCCTGCCGGCGCTGGTTGAAGCGTTGGGCGGGGAAGAGATTCCGCAGGGGATCTAAACCCCAGATTGGTTACCCTTGTGGGAGCGAGCTTGCTCGCGATAGCGGTATGACAGCCACCTAGATGTTGACTGACACTGCGCTATCGCGAGCAAGCTCGCTCCCACATTAGTATTCGGTGTTCTTAATAATAAGGATCAGGTCATGCGCGCATTGGCTGCATTGAGTCGCTTTGTCGGCAATACCTTCGCTTACTGGGTACTGTTTTTCGCGGTAGTGGCATTCCTGCAACCGCAGTGGTTCGTCGGCCTGAAAATCGCCATCGTGCCGCTTCTGGGCCTGGTGATGTTCGGCATGGGCCTGGCACTCAAGCTGGAAGACTTTGCCGAAGTCGCCCGTCATCCGGGGCGCGTAGCCCTGGGGGTGGTTGCCCAATTCGTGATCATGCCCGGCACGGCGTGGCTGCTTTGCCAAGTGTTCAGCCTGCCGCCGGAGATCGCCGTCGGCGTGATCCTGGTGGGTTGCTGCCCGAGCGGCACGTCGTCCAATGTCATGACCTGGCTGGCTCGCGGTGACCTGGCCCTGGCCGTGGCGATTTCCGCCATCACCACCCTGCTGGCCCCTCTGCTGACCCCTGCGCTGATCTGGCTGCTGGCCTCGGCCTGGTTGCCGGTGTCGTTCTCGGCGCTGTTCTGGTCGATCCTGCAAATCGTCCTGGTGCCGATCGCGCTGGGCATCGTCGCTCAACGTCTGTTGGGTGCCCGGGTGCGTCATGCCATAGACGTGTTGCCGCTGATTTCGGTGGTGAGCATCGTGATCATTGTGGCAGCGGTGGTCGCAGCCAGTCAGGCGAAGATCGCCGAGTCCGGCCTGCTGATCATGGCCATCGTGATGCTGCACAACAGCTTCGGTTATCTGCTGGGGTACTTCACCGGGCGTTTGTTCGGCCTGCCGTTGGCTCAGCGCAAAACCTTGTCGTTGGAAGTAGGCATGCAGAACTCCGGCCTCGGCGCGGCGTTGGCGAGCGCGCACTTTTCGCCGCTGGCGGCAGTACCCAGTGCGCTGTTCAGCGTCTGGCACAACATTTCCGGGGCCCTGCTCTCGACGTACTTCCGGCGCATGAGCGAAAAACACGACCGGGAACTGCTTGCGGGCCGAGCGGCGGACTGACCGAGCGACTTGACCGAACAGTCAGCATTGGGCATTCTTGCGCCCAATGCGGGGACGACCCCGCAACGCCATCGCGTTCATTCTCCGGGGACGACCCCACCCATCGATGAGGTGTGTGATGTCCTGGATCATTCTGTTTTTTGCCGGCCTGTTCGAAGTCGGCTGGGCTGTCGGCCTGAAGTACACCGACGGCTTCAGCCGCCCCCTCCCCACCGCACTGACCATCGCCGCCATGGCGATCAGCCTCGGCCTGCTCGGCCTGGCGATGAAGGAACTGCCGCTGGGGACCGCCTATGCGATCTGGACCGGGGTCGGTGCCGTGGGCACGGTGATCGCCGGGATCATTTTGTTTGGAGAGTCGATGGCGCTGGTTCGCCTGGCCAGCGTGGCGTTGATCGTTACAGGGTTGATCGGGCTCAAGGTCAGCGCCTGAATTGACCTGTGGGAGCAAGACCTTCTAGGAACAGTGGAGCTTGTAGGAGCAAAACCTGTGGGAGCAAAGCTTGCTCGCGATGGCGTCCTTGAGACCGTCATCGCGGGCAAGCCTTGCTCCCACAGCTCCTTGTTCCCACAGGTTCTTCTTACCTGACAGTCCCACGCAATTGCCCCACCAACGCCTGCAACTTCGCGGGCTCAGCCACTTCCACCGCCACCGCCGAACCCGCCACCAACGTCACCCGCGACCAGAATCGGCGAAACAGCCCTTTGGCCGGGTCGCGACTGAAGAAACTGCCCCACAAGCCCTGCAGCGCCAAGGGAATCACCGGCACCGGGGTTTCCTGGAGGATGCGTGTCAGTCCGCTCTTGAACTCATTGATCTCACCGTCAGCGGTCAATTTTCCTTCAGGGAAAATGCACACCAGCTCACCGTCCTTCAGGTATTGGGCAATTCGCTTGAAGGCTTTTTCGTAGATCTGAATGTCTTCCTGGCGCCCGGCAATCGGGATGGTCCCAGCGGTGCGGAAGATGAAATTCAGCACCGGCAGGTTGTAGATCTTGTAGTACATCACGAAGCGAATCGGCCGACGCACCGCGCCGCCAATCAGCAAGGCATCGACGAAGGAAACGTGGTTGCAGACCAACAGCGCAGCCCCCTCATCGGGAATCGCCTCCAGGTTGCGATGCTCCACGCGGTACATGGAATGGCTCAGCAGCCAGATCATGAAACGCATGCTGAACTCGGGGACGATCTTGAAGATGTAGGCGTTGACGCCGATGTTGAGCAACGACACCACCAGGAACAACTGCGGGATCGACAGTTTGGCCAGGCTCAGCAACACGATGGAGACGATGGCTGAGACCACCATGAACAACGCGTTGAGAATATTGTTGGCGGCAATCACCCGCGCCCGCTCGTTCTCGACGGTGCGCGACTGGATCAACGCGTACAGCGGCACGATGTAGAACCCACCGAAGACACCCAGGCCCAGGATGTCGATCAACACCAGCCAGGCGTGACCGAAACCGAGCACTTCAAGCCAACCGTGGCCCTCGACGCTGTCGGGGATTCCACCGGAATGCCACCACAGCAACAGACCGAATACGGTGAGCCCGAACGAGCCGAACGGCACCAGGCCGATCTCGACTTTGCGTCCGGACAGCTTTTCACAGAGCATCGAACCCAAGGCGATCCCCACCGAGAACACCGTCAGGATCAAGGTCACCACGGTTTCGTCGCCGTGCATCCACTCCTTGGCATAGGCCGGGATCTGCGTCAGGTAAATCGCCCCGACGAACCAGAACCAGGAGTTGCCGACAATCGACCGGGACACCGCCGGGGTTTGCCCCAGCCCCAGTTTCAGGGTGGCCCAGGATTGGCTGAAAATGTTCCAGTTCAGGCGCATTTGCGGCGAGGCCGCCGCCGCGCGCGGAATGCCGCGGCTGGCCAGGTAACCGAGCACCGCAACACCGATGATCGCGGCGGACACCACCGGGGCGTAATGCATCGAGGACATCATGATCCCGGCGCCAATGGTGCCGGCCAGGATCGCCAGGAAGGTGCCCATCTCCACCAGGCCATTGCCGCCGACCAGTTCTTCCTCGTGCAAGGCCTGGGGCAGGATCGAATACTTCACCGGACCGAACAGCGCCGAATGCGTGCCCATGGCGAACAGCGCCACCAGCATCAGCGGCAAATGATCGAACAGAAACCCTACTGCGCCGACCGCCATGATGGCGATTTCACCGAGCTTGATCAGACGAATCAACGCGTCCTTGGCGAATTTTTCCCCGAACTGCCCCGCCAGTGCCGAGAACAGAAAGAACGGCAGAATGAACAGCAGCGCGCAGAGGTTGACCCAAATCGAGCGGTCACCCTCGATGGTCAGTTTGTAGAGAATGGCGAGGATCAGCGACTGCTTGAAAATGTTGTCGTTGAACGCGCCCAGGGACTGCGTGATGAAGAACGGCAGGAAACGCCGCGTGCGAAGCAAGGTGAACTGCGAAGGGTGACTCATCTTCCATGTTCCTGAGTGGCGTGGACGCTTATTGAATGAACGTTTTTCGATCCAGGCCACACATTACCTGTCTTTAGCGATTATTTCGCCAGCCCTGCAATACAGGGCGACACAAACAACTCACCGTGCCAGGCACCCAGCACCGTACGCCGCCCGACGATCAGCCACAGCACCACCAGCATCGCCACCAACACACCACCGAACACGCTGAAAAAACCCAGGCCCAGCAGGCCCGCAAGCTTCAGCGTGGTCAGCGCGTACACGCCCAGGGGAAAGGTAAAGCCCCACCAGCCGAGGTTGAAGGGGATGCCGGCGCGCAGGTAGCGCGCGGTGATCAGCAGCGCCATCAGCATCCACCACAACCCCAGGCCCCACAGCGTGATGCCGGCCACCAGGCCTAACCCGGCGGCGATGTCGCCCACCCCGGGCAGGCCATTGGCAGCAAAAATCAGTGGGGCATCACTGCCCAGCAGCAACATGCCCAGGGCACCGGTGCCAATCGGGCCGAGGGCCAGCCAGCTCGAGGCGGCCATGTTTTCGTGAGGCAATTTGTGTAAGGCCATGCGCAACAACAGAATCGTCAGGATGCTGAACGCCACCGGCAGGGAAAAGGCCCAGAGCACGTAGCTGGTCACCAGCATGACCAGTTGTGCATGAGTGTCGGCCAGATGCGGCGCCAACAGCCCGCCGCTGGCCGCCGCGACTTCGGCGGCCACCACCGGCAACAACCACACGGCGGTCATCTGGTCGATGCGGTGTTCCTGGCGGGTGAACATCAAGAATGGAATCAGCACACCGCAAGCCAGGGACATGGCCACGTCGATCCACCATAACGCCTCGGCCACCGCCACCACGCCCTCCCCCCAACGCGGCAGCCCAAAAACCAACAAGCCATTGATGAGGGTCGCCAGCCCCATGGGAATGGTGCCGAAAAACATCGAGACCGTTGAATGGCCGAAAATCCGTCGCGCTTCGTCGAAGAACAGCACCCAACGGGCTGTGTACATCAAGGCGAACACCACGAACAACAGCGCGTTGAACAACCACAACCCTTCGCCCAAGGCGTGCAGGCCAGGCATCGTCGTCGGCCATTGCGCCAAGGCCAGCGCCAGCACACCAGTGCCCATGACCACGGCAAACCAGTTAGGCGTGAATTGGCGAATGGCCTCCAACGGCCTGGGCAAATGGCTCAAGGGGCGCAGGCGGTTTTTTGCAGCACAGCATGTCATGGCGAACTCCTCTCCTCGGATGAGGTGAAGCCATGCTAGAGCCGGATTGAATATCTATATAACGGGTAATTTCTCTATCTGTTATCTACTTTACAGATAATGGTCAGACGCTGCCCTCGCTCTCGATCACCAGGATCCTCGCTTCGCCCAAAGGCTTGGCGACATGCTCGGTGCCCACCGAGGCGTAGAAAATGTCCCCGGCTTCCAGCAAAGCCGCCTTTTCGACGCCCTCTTCCCGATAGCACATCTGCACTTGCCCATCGAGCACCACGAAGACTTCCTGGCCGTCGTTGATGTGCCATTTGTACGGCTGATCGGTCCAGTGCAAGCGTGTGGTGATGCCGTTCATGTTGGCGATATCCAGCGCCGCCCAGGCGCGGTCACCGGTGAAGGATTTGCTGCGAATGATTTTCAAGGGATCCGTCCGGAAGAAGTCTGAGGCGCCAAGACTAACCCACTGCCAGGGACACCTGCATGCTCGGCTTCAAGGGCGAACGCCATCGGTAAGCGGTTTTATCGACTGGCGTAACCCCAGCAGCGCCGAGACACACAACACAATCAACACAGCGCCATACCCATCGGTCGTCGGGATCAAGCCGAACACCCGCGTCAGGTTCCCCGCCAGCAGCGACGGCAAGCTGAAGGCCAGGTAACTGAGGACATAGAACGCCGACATCAAGCCGGCTCGTTCGTGGGGCAAGGCCAGCGGCATGATGCTGCGCAGCGCCCCCAGGAACCCTGCGCCAAAACCGCCACCGGTGATCAGCGTGCCGACGAAGAACAACGGCAAGCTGGCGCCATGCACCGCCACCAGCACCAATGCCAGGCCGATCACCAACAGGCCGGCGGACGGGCGCAACATTTTGTCGGCCTCCTGGTTGCGCAACAGGTAGATGGCTAACGCGCCGCTGAGGGTCAACACCGCCACCAGCGCGCCACCGATCAGGTTGGAGGTCGATCCGGTGGCCGCCCGCACCAGGGACGGCGCCAATGACAGGTAGAAACCGCCCACCGCCCAGGCCGCCAGGTCCAGTGGCAGGACTCGCCACAAGGCTTGCCGCGCCTGGGGCGGCACATGCAAAGTCGGGCGCAAGGACTGCCAGGCACCGGTTTGCGGGCTGACGCTTTCTTTCAGGCGCCACAGGTAAACGGCCTGGGTCAGGAACACCCCCAGCAGCAGCCAATACGTCAGTTGCAACGGCAACGGCGCGAACTCGGCCAGCAGGCCACAGCCCAGCGCCCCGCACGCCATGCCCAACAGCGGCGCAACGCTGGTGATCAACGGGCCTTGGCGACGGTCGAAGTCCAGCAAGGCCGCACCCAGCACACTGGTGGCCATGCCGGTGGCGAACCCCTGGATCAACCGAGCACCGATCAACCAGGCGACGCTGTCGGCGCAGATAAACAGCAGCATCGCCAACATGTTGAGCAACAGCGCCACGAAAATCACCGGTTTGCGACCCAAGTAATCCGACAGCGACCCTACGGTCAGCAAGGCCGCCAGCAGACTGAAGGCGTACACGCCGAAAATCAGCGTCAGGACAGCCGGGGAAAACTGTAACTGTTCCTGATAGAGGTGATACAACGGCGTCGGCGCGCTGGACGCGGCGAGAAAACCGAGCAAAGTGAGCGCCAGGAAGATCAGGCTGGCGCGGGTCGAAGCTGGATGGGACATGGGCACGCTCCACAAGAACATTCGCAAAAGCTAATTTTTTGCTTTTGCGGAGTGTGCTACCGGCGCGCGCTTAAAGCAAATTCTTTGTGTTAAGGTCTGACGCATGGCTATTAAAGAAGGTTTACGCCCCGGCGGTCGAAGCGCCCGGGTCCAGGAATCGATTCACTCGGCGGTCCGCGCCCTGCTGCAAGAGCAGGAGCGCGCCACACTGACCGTGCCGCAAATCGCTGCGCGCGCCGGGGTGACGCCGTCCACCATCTACCGGCGCTGGGGCGATCTGCCGGCGCTGCTGGCCGACGTCGCCATCGCCCGCATGCGCCCCGACGGCGAGCCGATCGACACCGGCAGCTTGCGCGGCGACCTGCGCGCCTGGGCCGAGCAGTACCTGGACGAAATGAGCTCCGAGCCCGGTCGCAACATGATGCGCGACATCCAGGCCTGCGCCACGCCGGGGTATTGCGTGGGGATCCTCAGCCGTCAGTTGCAGATCATCCTGGACCGCTACCCCGATGAACCCAATCCAGGCGTCGAGCGGCTGATCAATGTGGTGGTGGCGCCGACGGTGTTCCGCATTCTCTTTGCCAGCGCGCCGTTGGAGGTGGGGGAGTTGTATCGGTTGGTGGATATTGCGTTGGGTCAGTAAGGCCGCTATCGCGAGCAAGCTCGCTCCCACAGTGATCTGGGTGAACCATGGATTTGTATTCACCTCAGGTCCCTTGTGGGAGCGGGCTTGCTCGCGAAAGCGCTGGGTCAGCTTGCATCAATGTTGAATGTGCCATCGCCTTCGCGAGCAAGCCCGCTCCCACACTGAGTCTTAGGTGAACATAAATTTTGTGTTCACACATCTAACCCAATGCTGATCGCAACCTGCGACACCCCACCACGCCTCGACCTTGGTCGACACTGACGAACCCGAGCGGGCATGCGAGACTGTCCTGCCGGGCGCAAGTCCCGGTGTCTTTGTCCGGGAGTTTCCATGTCGTTGTCCAGCGGGCTGATCGCCGTTGTCGCCCTGGCCTATATGGCCATCATGTTCGCCATCGCCTTCTACGGCGACCGGCGCAGCACGCCGCTGCCGCCACGGGTGCGGGCCTGGGTCTACAGCCTGTCGCTGGCGGTGTATTGCACCAGCTGGACGTTCTTTGGCGCCGTGGGCCAAGCCGCCGAACAGCTCTGGTCGTTCCTGCCGATCTACCTCGGGCCGATACTGCTGCTGGTGCTGGCGCCGTGGGTCCTGCAGAAAATGGTGATGATCAGCAAACAGGAGAACATCACCTCCATCGCCGACTTCATCGCCGCCCGCTACGGCAAGTCCCAATCCCTGGCAGTGGTGGTCGCACTGATCTGCCTGGTGGGCGTGCTGCCGTACATTGCCCTGCAGCTCAAGGGCATCGTGCTCGGTGTGAACCTGCTGATCGGCGCCGGTGCCGATGCCATGGGTACCCGCGCCCAGGACACCGCGCTGATCGTCTCGCTGATCCTGGCGCTGTTCACCATCGTGTTCGGCACCCGCAACCTGGACGCCACCGAACACCACCGCGGCATGGTGTTGGCGATCGCCTTCGAATCCCTGGTCAAGCTGCTTGCCTTCCTGGCGGTCGGCGCGTTCGTGACGTACGGCCTGTACGACGGTTTCGAGGACCTGTTCAACCAGGCGATGCTCGCGCCGCGCCTGGAGCAGTACTGGAAAGAAACCATCAACTGGCCGTCCATGGTGGTGCAGACCGGGGTGGCGATGATGGCGATCATCTGCTTGCCGCGGCAGTTCCACGTGACCGTGGTGGAAAACATCGAGCCCCAGGACCTGCGTCTGGCCAAGTGGGTATTTCCCGCCTACCTGGCCTTGGCTGCGCTGTTCGTGGTGCCCATCGCCCTCGCCGGGCAGATGATGCTGCCCAGCTCGGTGCTGCCGGACTCGTTCGTCATCAGTCTGCCGCTGGCCCAGGCTCATCCGGCCCTGGCCGTGCTGGCGTTCATCGGCGGCGCGTCGGCGGCTACTGGCATGGTGATCGTGGCCAGCGTGGCGCTGTCGACCATGGTCTCCAACGACATGTTGCTGCCCTGGCTGTTGCGGCGCAACGCCGCCGAACGCCCGTTCGAGGTGTTCCGCCAGTGGATGCTGTCGGTGCGGCGGGTCAGCATCGTGGTGATCCTGTTGCTGGCCTATGTCAGCTATCGGCTGTTGGGCTCGACGGCGAGCCTGGCGACCATCGGCCAGATCGCCTTCGCCGCCGTGACCCAACTGGCCCCGGCCATGCTCGGCGCGCTGTACTGGAAACAGGCCAACCGCCGCGGCGTGTTCGCCGGCCTCGCCACGGGGATCTTTTTGTGGTTTTACACCCTGGTGCTGCCGATTGCCGCCCACAGCCTGGGCTGGTCGCTCAGTAGTTTTCCAGGCCTGGCCTGGCTGCATGGCAATCCCTTGAACCTGCCGATTACGCCGCTGACCCAAGGGGTGGTCCTGTCCCTGGCTGGCAACTTCACGCTGTTTGCCTGGGTGTCCGTGCTGTCGCGCACACGCGTCTCGGAACACTGGCAGGCCGGGCGCTTCATTGGCCAGGAAATCAGCGCCCGCCCCAACCCCCGCTCAATGCTGGCGGTGCACATCGAAGACCTGTTGCAACTGGCCGCGCGTTTCGTCGGCGAAGAGCGGGCGCGGCAGAGTTTTATTCGCTTCGCCTACCGCCAGGGCAAAGGCTTCAACCCGAACCAGAACGCCGACAGCGAATGGATCGCCCACACCGAACGCCTGCTGGCCGGTGTACTCGGCGCCTCTTCGACACGGGCGGTCGTAAAAGCCGCCATCGAAGGTCGAGAGATGCAGCTCGAAGACGTGGTCCGGATCGCGGACGAAGCGTCGGAAGTGCTGCAGTTCAACCGCGCCCTGTTGCAAGGCGCCATCGAGAACATCAGCCAGGGTATCAGCGTGGTCGACCAGTCCCTCAGGCTCGTGGCGTGGAACCGCCGCTATCTGGAGCTGTTCAAGTACCCGGACGGCTTGATCAGTGTCGGCCGGCCCATTGCCGACATCATCCGCTACAACGCCGAACGTGGCCTCTGCGGGCCGGGCGAGGCGGAAGTCCACGTCGCCAGGCGCCTGCACTGGATGCGCCAGGGCCGTGCCCATACCTCTGAACGGCTGTTCCCCAACGGCCGGGTCATCGAACTGATCGGCAACCCGATGCCCGGTGGCGGTTTCGTCATGAGTTTCACCGACATCACCGCCTTCCGTGAGGCCGCACAGGCGCTGACCGAAGCCAACGAAGGGCTGGAGCAACGGGTGGCCGAACGCACCCGGGAATTGTCCCAATTGAACCTGGCCCTGACCGAAGCCAAGAGCACCGCCGAAGCGGCCTATCAATCCAAGACCCGGTTCCTGGCGGCGGTCAGCCACGACCTGATGCAACCGCTCAACGCCGCGCGCCTGTTCTCCGCCGCGCTGTCCCACCAGCACGATGGTTTGCCGAGCGAGGCCCGGCAACTGGTGCACCACCTGGACAGTTCACTGCGCTCGGCTGAAGACCTGATCACCGACTTGCTGGACATCTCCCGCCTGGAAAACGGCAAGATCAACCCCGACCGCAAACCCTTCGCCCTCAACGAGCTGTTCAATACCCTCGGCGCAGAGTTCACGGCGCTGGCCCAGGAACAAGGCTTGAAGTTCCGGGTGCGCGGCTCGAAGCTGCGGGTGGACAGTGACATCAAGCTGCTGCGGCGCATTTTGCAGAACTTCCTCACCAACGCGTTCCGCTACGCCAGGGGGCCAGTGCTGCTGGGCGTGCGCCGGCGCAACGGCGAGTTGTGCCTGGAAGTCTGGGACCGCGGGCCGGGCATCGCCGAGGACAAGCTGCAAGTCATTTTCGAAGAATTCAAGCGCCTGGACAGCCACCAGACCCGCGCCGAAAAAGGCCTCGGACTGGGCCTGGCCATCGCCGACGGGCTCTGTCGCGTGCTCGGCCATACCTTGCGTGTGCGTTCCTGGCCGGGGCGCGGCAGCGTGTTCAGCGTCAGCGTGCCCGTGGCCTCTACACAGGCCGTCGTACCGAGCCCCGTGGCCGAACCCAACGGTCACTTGCCAAGCGGCGCCCAAGTGCTGTGCGTCGATAACGAAGACAGCATCCTGATCGGCATGAACAGCCTGCTGACACGCTGGGGTTGCCAGGTGTGGACGGCGCGCAATCGCGAGGAATGCGAGCGTTGGCTGGCCCAGGGCGGCCGACCGCAACTGGCCCTGGTGGATTTTCATCTGGACGACGGCGAAACCGGTACCGAGCTGATGGCCTGGTTGCGCACGCGCATGGGGGAACCGATACCGGGGGTGGTGATCAGCGCCGATGGCCGGCCCGAGACGGTGGCCCTGGTGCACGCGGCGGGCCTGGATTACTTGGCCAAGCCGGTGAAGCCGGCGGCGTTGCGGGCGTTGTTGAGTCGGCATTTGCCGTTGTAATTCGGGCAAATAATGCCCCTGTGCAAGGGCATCTTGTGGGAGCAAGGCTTGCCCGCGATGTCGGTCTCAAGGATATCATCGCGAGCAAGCTTTGCTCCCACAAGATGACTCGCCACAAGTTTCTGCTTCAGCCCTGGGTTTGTGTTTCAGCCTTGGGTTTTCTCGCCGGCTTCTTCCGGCAACTCAGGCAAGCCATCCGCATCGGTCATCGCTCGCTCGAGCAACTCCGCCGGCAAGCTCTTGCTGGCCCGGGCGCCGAGCAGCTTGAGTTGTTCGCTGCGGCTGATCAGGTTGCCGCGCCCTTCCGTCAGTTTGTTGCGCGCCGCACTGTAGGCTTTGTCCAACTGCTGCACGCGACTGCCGATCTCGTCCAAGTCCTGGATAAACAAGACGAACTTGTCATACAGCCACCCGGCCCGCTCGGCGATTTCCCGGGCGTTCTGGCTCTGGCGCTCCTGCTTCCACAAGCTGTCGATCACCCGTAGCGTCGCCAGCAACGTGGTCGGGCTGACGATCACGATGTTGCGGTCAAAGGCTTCCTGGAACAGGTTCGGCTCGGCTTGCAGGGCGGCGGAAAACGCCGCTTCGATTGGCACGAACAGCAACACGAAATCCAGGCTGTGCAAACCGTCCAGACGCTTGTAATCCTTGCCGGCCAAGCCTTTGACGTGAGTTCGCAACGACAGCACATGTTGCTTGAGGGCCAGTTGCCCGATGGCGTCATCTTCAGCCGCCACGTACTGCTGATAGGCCGTGAGGCTGACCTTGGAATCGACCACCACTTGCTTGTCGCCCGGCAGATAAATCAACACGTCCGGCTGGAACCGCTCGCCGTCCGGGCCCTTGAGGCTGACCTGGGTCTGATACTCGCGGCCCTTCTCCAGGCCGGCATGTTCAAGCACCCGCTCCAGAATCAGTTCGCCCCAGTTGCCCTGGGTCTTCTGACCCTTGAGCGCCCGGGTGAGGTTGGTGGCTTCGTCGCTCAGGCGCAGGTTCAGTTGTTGCAGGCGCTCCAGTTCCTTGCCCAGGGAGAAGCGCTCCCGGGCCTCAGCCTGATAACTTTCTTCAACACGTTTTTCGAAGGACTGAATGCGCTCCTTCAGCGGATCGAGCAACTGGCCCAGGCGTTGCTGGCTGGTTTCGGCGAAGCGCTGCTCACGTTCGTCGAAGATCTTCCCGGCAAGCTCGGCGAACTGTGCCCTCAGCTCATCTCGCGAACCTTGCAGGTCATCCAGGCGTTGTTGATGGCTGTCCTGCTGCTCACGCAGTTCGGCCTGCAACGACGCCGCCTGGGCATCGAGCCGCCGCAGTTCGGCTTCCTTGTTGGCGCGCTCGAGATTCCAGGCATGGGCCGCATCCCGGGCATTGTCGCGCTCGATCTGCAGCAACTCGACTTCCCGGCAGGCTGCGGCAAGCTCGGCTTGCTTGGCGGCGTTGGCTTGGCTCAGGTCGCTGATTTCGTCGCGGCAGGCATCGAGCTGGGCGTTGAGGCCATCGTGGGCCATGTGGGCCGTGGCCAGGCGCTCTTCCAGCAAGGCCTGTTCGGTCTGCGCGGCGGCGGCTTGGCGCTGCAGGTGCCAGGCCAGTGCCAGCAACGGCACCGCAGCGCCTGCCAGGCCAAACAACAGGCTGGTCAAATCCATAGCCATGACAATTCCTGCCGATCAAATAAAGCCCGAAGGTTAACCAAGCGGCTGGGGGTTGCCCAGCGCAGTCTGCGATTTCAGTCTTCGATTTCACCGAGGGCCCGGCGGGCACGATCATCGCCGGCCCGGGCGGCCTGGCGCAGCAGGTCTTGGCCAATGCGTCGGTCCCGGGCGTTACCGCATTCACGGCACATCAACTGCCCAAGGCGACTTTGCGCGGCCACCACGCCTTCACGGGCCGGTTGCTTGAGCAAACGACCGGCCAGGTGCTTGACGCTGGGGCTGTCCCCTAGCCGTGGGCTATCGAGCAGCCACTCAGCCACCCGCATCGACATACGTTTGGGTGGGGTAACACCAGAGGGTGTGGAGGTAACAGGATTTGATACTGAGCGAAACTTCATAAAACACTGTGGGACAGATCGGAAGGCGCGCCACTCTACTCCTTTTTTCGTACGGGTAAAGCCGAAAAAAAACCGGCACGCCCGTGCTAGAGCAAGCGCTTGGGACAATCCACAGAAGCTGTGGATAACTCAGTGGACAACCCCCCCTGAACTCGCGCAAAGCCCTGTGGAACGGGGCCTGCGCTCAAACTGACGATTTTTTCACCAGTAAAAAAAAGCGATGTTTTTCATTGACTTAAATTTTGGATACAGGCACCCACCCCGGATTGTTTCGACATGACAGTTCGGTGACAGGTGGTACAGCGAGTGTGCACAAGTAACAGCCGAACCGGTTATAACGCTGCGATTTTTTGGCGCATCTGGCGGTAAAAGCTGGGGATAACCTGCGGCCATGCGTGAAGCGTGGGTGACGTAACCGCACCAGCAACCGTTGGGATCCTGTGCTAACCCGTTCCTCTTGAATCGGATTGAAAACCAACCCGTGGCGAGGGAGCTTGCTCCCGCTGGGCCGGGCTGACGCTCCAGCGCGCAGCGGCGCTGTTCTGGGCTGCTGCGCAGCCCAGCGGGAGCAAGCTCCCTCGCCTCAGGACATGGCTCGGCTTTCCTGCCATGGCTCACTTGAATATTTTTTAACCAACGCCCTTCCCTTCATGGGTTCGATCCGTTAGTATCCGCAGCGTTAGTACCAAGCTGAAAGTCAATTCCGGGTCGAACACATCTCCGCGGTCAGCCATCCTCCAAAGGACGCCTCACCGAAAAAAGGAGACCGGCCCCCTCGATGGTTTCCAGGTAAACCTTGCGTCAACACAGCCTTTGATCGAATGCAAAGGGTGTTGCCAGGCTCATTACTCTGACCGAACCAACCTGCAAAATTGATCAGGATCTTCACCCCGGGCCCAGAACCTTTGCCCTCGATGTGTTGCCTGCCCTCCTAAGTACCTACCTGCCAGCCCAAGCGCGCACTTATATAGCGCTCAAACTGGCTGCTTTGTTCCAGTCGGGTTCTTCGTTCGACCAATGGTGGTCGACGTTACTGGAACGTTTTAACGTTGCACGGTTCTTAACCGTGTCATTTGTAGGAACACCCATAACATGTCTACTCAAATCCACGCACAGGATGCTATCCGCACCCTCACCAACGCTTTTGCCCCGATGAACTGCCTGATCATGGCCGCTCGCAAAGGCTGCTTCAGCTTCACGCTGGTCAACGAACACGGCATCGCCCGTCACAGCGAACGCCTGTACCCCGATCAGTACTCCAGCGCCGAACCGCTGCAGGCCGTGATCGAGCGTACTCGCCAGGCACTGGTTGCCTGAGACGCCAGAAACGCTGAAACCCCAAAGGCCCCGCCCAGAAAGCGGGGCTTTTTATTGCCCGAAATTTCTCGATTAAGCGAAACGGCGTAAGCACCAAGGGATATAACGGTTATAACCGTTCGCCGAAGATGTTTTAAAAACAGACCTTTACAGCGGGAATATGACACTACACTTCAAGTCAAGCGGCATGATCCGCTTCCGGCGGGGCCTGGACCGATCCACCGCTGCCAAGCCCACACACTTCAGGCTCCGCCCCTTTCACACTTCGAGGGTTTTATGGGTATCGCTGCCAGCGAACTGTGTCGATATGTGATCCGCCCGACGCTGCTCTACCTTGAGCGTCACAGCGCAACTGCGGAATCCTTGTTGCTGGGCATTGCCGCCAGCCAGTCGGCCCTGGGGTCAGCCCTGCATGATCGCCGCGGACATGGCCTGTATCGCATCACCGAGCTCCGACACCAGGCACTCTGGGACCATTACCTGGCACGAGACCCGGAACGGGCCAGCCTGGTCCGCGGCCTGGCCAGCCAGCACGCCTTTCTCAGCGGCCCGCACCTGGAGTTGACCGTCAACCTGCGCTACGCCACCGCCATCGCTTGGTTGCTGGTGGAGGAACAGAACACCCCGCTTCCCGACGCCGACGACCTGCTGGGCATGGCCCGCATCTGGCGTCAGACCTTTCATCCCCAAGGGCGCCTGCGAGATTTCACCTGTGCCTGGCGAAGCTGTGTTTCACCACTGAATCAGGTCGCTTGCTGATGGGAAATTTGGAAAGTTCCTACAACGGTCGCGAATCTGGTCGGATTGTCCTACAAAATGCCTCTAAATCAAGCGATACAGGCTATAGCGCTTGAACGAAAATGTTGGTAATTTTCGCCCCGGTGATCACCAGGAGTTCTAACAATGAAAAAAATGATGCTCAAAACCACCCTTGGCCTTGCCGTGACCTTGGCATCCACCCAACTTTTCGCCAGTGGCTTCGCCTTGAACGAACAAAGCATCAGTGGCATGGGCACTGGTTTCGCAGGTCGTTCTTCTGCCGCCGACGACGCCAGCACTGTCTTTGGCAACCCTGCCGGCATGTCGCGCCTCAAGCGCCAGCAAGTGACCGGTGGTTTCGCCGCCATTGACGCCTCCACCGACATCAACGATGCCAGCGGCACCCGTTCCGGTACCAACAAGGGCGACATGGTCCCGCTCACTGGCGTCCCGATGGGTTATTACGTCAAGCCCATCGATGACCAATGGGCTTTCGGCCTGGGTGTCTACGCACCGTTCGGCCTGATCACCGACTACGAAAACAGATTCCAGGGCCGTAACTTCGGCAGCAAGAGCGAAGTGAAGGTCGTGACCTTCCAGCCCACCGTCAGCTATGCCTTCAATGACCAGGTGTCGATTGGTTTTGGTCCGACGATCAACCGGATTTCGGGTGCCTTGGAGTCATCACTGACCACTCCGTTTTCGCCGAACGACGGCAATGTGAAGATCAAGGGCGACGACATTGGCTACGGCTATAATATCGGTCTTTTGGTCCAGGCGACGGATACCACTCGTGTCGGCCTGACCTACCACTCCAAGGTCAAGTACAAGCTTGAAGGTCACACCGACGTGGACGCGGCTGCAGGTACGCCTGGGTTCTTGCTGAGTGACGGGCGTTACGACGCTTCGCTGGACATCACCACGCCTGAGTCGGTGGACTTTTCGGTTACCCAGCAAATCAATGATGCCTGGACCGTCTACGCCGGCAGCACCTGGACCCGCTGGAGCCGCCTGAAAGAAATTACCGTAAACAACGACGTAACGAGCGGCGGCGCCCTGAACCCAACCCTCTTCGGCACCATCACCGAAGAACAGAATTGGCACGACACCTGGGCGTACGCCATCGGTACGTCCTACCAGTTGAACAAACAATGGGTACTGCGTACCGGCCTGTCCTTTGACCAGTCGCCTACCAACAACACTGACCGTTCGCCACGCATCCCAACCGGCGACCGCACTATCTTCAGCCTGGGCGCCGGCTGGAGTCCGACCGAAGACCTGACTATCGACGTGGCGTACTCCTACCTCAAGGAAGAAAAAGTCAACGTCAACCGGCGCAACGCGCTGGGCCAAGCCTACAACGCTGAATACGAAAACAGCGCCAACGGTTTCGGTGTCGGTGCAACCTACCGCTTCTGATGTTTCACGGCGAACCTGAACCCCTCGCCACCTGAAGCGAAAAAAAGCCCCGCACTCTGCAAAGAGGCGGGGCTTTTTCGTGGCCGGCGTCAGGGTTTGGAGGCGATGGCCGCTTCTACCGCCTTGATGAAATCGGGATCGTCAGGCTTGATCCGACTGGAAAAACTGCCAACGACCTTGCCCTGGCGGTCCACCACGTACTTGTAGAAATTCCATTTCGGCGCGCCGGATTGTTCAGCCAAGTGCTTGAACAGCGGTATCGCATCCGCGCCACGCACCGGCTGCGGTTCGGTCATGGTGAAGGTCACGCCGTAATTGACGTAACAGACCTTGGCAGTTTCAGCCCCGTCCTTGGCTTCCTGCTTGAAGTCATTGGACGGTACACCCAGCACTTGCAAGCCTTGGTCCTTGTAGCGCTGGTTGAGCGCCTCAAGGCTTTTGAATTGCGGGGCGAACCCGCAGAAACTGGCGGTGTTGACCACCACCAGTGGCTTGCCCGCAAAGCGCTGGCACAAATCGACGGTTTCCTTGGCCCGCAGCTTGGGTAACGAACCCTCCAGCAACGGCGGGCAATCGGCGGCCCAGACTTGCCCGGTCACAGCCAGCAACAGTGCGGGAACAGCAAACCAGCGCATCAACATGTCGGTATTTCCTTAAAGCATGTCAGACCTCGACGTTACTCCGCCAAGCCCGCCGCCGTCCATTGTTCAACACGTGCCCATGCCCAGCTGCATCAAGGCCAACCCGCCCTGGTGCCAGCCCCACCAGGCGAACGCCAGCAGCAGGCCAGCGCCGGCAGCGATCAACCACGGGCCGATGCGACTCATGCCGCACCGACCTGGACTTGCAGGCGCGCCACCGGCCGTTCACGCACCGGCCAGTTCAACGCCGCCGCCAATAGGCTGAGCAGGATCGAAACCTGCCAGATCACGTCATAGCTGCCGGTACGGTCATACACCACCCCACCCAACCAACCACCGAGGAACGAGCCCAACTGGTGGAACAGGAACACGATCCCACCCAACATCGACAGATTTCGTACACCAAACAGGGTCGCTACCGTGCCGTTGGTCAACGGCACGGTCGACAGCCACAGCAAGCCCATCGCCATGCCGAACAGGTACGCCGTGGTGGTCGTCACCGGCAACCACAGGAACAAGCCGATCACCACCGCACGCAGCAGGTACAACCCGGTCAACAGGCGCGGCTTGGACATGCGTCCGCCCAGCCAACCAGCGGTGTAGGTGCCGAAGATATTGAACAACCCAACCAGCGCCAGCACGGTGGTGCCGACACTGGCGGGCAGGTGTTGGTCCACCAGGTAGGCCGGCAGGTGTATCCCGATGAAAACCACTTGGAAACCACAGACAAAAAAGCCCACGGCCAACAGCCAGAAACCCGAATGACCGCATGCCTCGCGCAACGCTTCGGACAGGGTTTGCTCTTTGCCGCTCAGTGGCGCCGGCGCGTCCTTGAGCATACTCACCAGCGGCACGATCAACGCCACCAGCAGCCCCAGCGCCAACAACGCCGCCGACCAACCGAGCCAGCCGATCAGTCCCAGCGTACCGGGCAGCATGGCGAACTGGCCGAAAGAACCGGCGGCACTGGCGATGCCCATGCCCATACTGCGTTTTTCCGCCGGTACGGCCCGCCCGACCACGCCCAGAATCACCGAGAACGACGTGCCCGACAGACCGATACCAATCAACAGGCCCGCGCTCAACGACAACGACCATGGCGAGTCGGCCATGCCCATGAACACCAGGCCCAGTGCGTACAGCACACCGCCAATCAGCACCACTTTCGCCGCACCGAAGCGGTCGGCCAGCGCGCCGGTGAAAGGCTGCGCCAGGCCCCAGATCAGGTTCTGCAAGGCGATGGCGAAGGCGAATACCTCACGGCCCCAGCCGAACTCGGCACTCATGGGCGCCAGGAACAGGCCGAAGCCATGCCGCACGCCCAGGGACAACGCCAGGATCAGCGCGCTGCCCACCAGGACCCAACCACAGGTACGCCACATCGATGTCATTTTTGTTCTCCAGTCGCGGGTATATACCCACTTATCCTCGAACGAACCGGCTTCACGCCAGTTCATCCAGCAAAGCCAGCAAGGTCGCACGCTTTTCCGCGCCCAACTTATCGATCAGTTTCTGCTGCGCCGCTTCCCAGGCCGGCAGCGCTGCCGCCAACCGGGCGTGCCCGGCGTCAGTAAGCACGACGATACGGTTACGCAAGTCGTCGCCCTCGGCCAACGCCACCAGCCCCTCGCCTTCCAGCACCCGCAGGTTGCGCCCCAGGGTGCTGCGATCCAGGCCCATGGCCTCGGCCAGGGAGGAAATACTCGGTTGGTCCAGGCGCGCCAGGTTGTTCAGTAAAGAATACTGGGCAACGTTGATCCCGAAGCCGTCGAGGGCGCCGTCGTAATACCTGCTGACGCCACGGGCGGCACGACGCAGGTTGATGCACAAACATTGGGAGGGAAGCATGGTGCGTGTATATACCCGGGGTTGGTCGAATGCAAATTTTAAATGAAAAGTCCGCGCCTATTGGCACTTAAAAATGGACTCCGTGGCGAGGGAGCTTGCTCCCGCTTGCGCAGTACTCACAAAAAAGGGTCTGCTGCGCAGCCCAGCGGGAGCAAGCTCCCTCGCCACGGACTCAACCCGCCCCGATGAGCAGAGTCGTGTGCTTCCCTTCATCCGTTCTGTGCTTTTGATCGCTGTCTCAGATGCATAGAAAAAAACCATAATTTTCAAAGGCTTTTTCTTTAAAGACGCTCCAAAAGCCGCTCATTGAGATTCAGGACCTGTAATGTCTGACAGGTTTCAGGTGCTTTGAATCGAGATATAACGACCCCGTATCTCCAGCCCCACCCCAGGGTCTGAAGAAGGGTCGTGCGAAGCGTGCCACCAAGCAGTAGGAATATTTCGCCGCCCCCATGCCATTTCTGCTTGTTAAATGGGAGTGTTTGTCATGTATCGCACCGACCCCATCACCCGCCCCTCCTCCGCCCGAGGCAACTTCCAACACGAGGATTCGCAATCAGTGGCGGTAAAACTCACGCGCAAGGAAACGGAGGTCCTGCAGTGGAGCGCCGCCGGCAAGTCCTCCTGGGAGATTAGCCAGATCATCAATTGCAGCGAGGCCGGGGTGAACTATCACTTCTGCAACATTCGTCGAAAATTCGGGGTGAACTCTCGCTGGACGGCGGCGCTCAAGGCGCTGGAGCTGGGGTTGATCGATAAACCGTACGTCAAGGGAAACGCCGATTGGCTGATCTAGCAAAGCAATTGCCGTCATGCAGTTCCAGGAAATCCAGCCCATGTAAGTTGAAAACGAAACACAAACCGTTCTTCTGGCAACCGACCAGCGCGGGGTACCTTGCATGGGCTGGGCGCCCCACCAGCAACCTGACGGGTGCAAGCGGGAAAACCGCTTTCAGCGGCAGGTCAGGCTCTGCTCAACAATACAAACGACTGTCCTCTGACACGCGGTTGCCAAAACCTTATCCTGACTCGCCCATTACCGCTAAAGAAGTACCAAGAGCTCCCCGGCACAGGACGCAAGCCCAACGGCAAACCACCACGGCCCCGGAACGCAAAGAGTATTGGCCCGATGCAGCAGAGCAAGAAATGCGTCACCGGCAGAGATTACAGGAGCAGCAAATCGCGCGACTTCGAGCCGCACTTGCCCAAGTAAACGCCGAAGACGCGGCGCTTAGGAGAAGAGGTACAAGGCCAACTCTCCAACGCCAGAATGCCAATATGCGAACATGACAACACCAGCCGTACGCATTGTGTCGCAAGGGGATTTATCCCTGCTGGGCTGCGCAGCAATCCTAAAATTGACTCCCCGGAGTGGCCGGCAGATTGAATCAACAATACTGGGGCTGCTTCGCAACCCAACGGGGATAAATCCCCTCGCCACAGGGGTTTGCGCCATTTTGAGCAACTCCAGCACCATAGCCTGCTTGAGCTGGCTATGGTGAACGAACGCTGTTCTTCAGTTGCTTGGGCGACGCAGTAGTTCGACTTGTTGCTGGCTCGCTGAAAACACAGCTGCGTGATATGAAGGCAAGGCACCTGAATCTGACGAGATAGACCGAGACAAACTTCCTCTCATCCCATCAGTAGGATCGAACATCCCGTGCGACCGCGAAACAGATGATGGAAGATCAGATACCACCGCCCCCGATTGACCAATCGTACCAGACCAACTTGGCGTACGTGAGCGGTAAGGAGGCGGCGGATCAGATGCCGACGTTCCTGATCCGATCGAGCCTGACGGGCTCCTAGGTGGAGAGTACGGAGGCAACAGCTCAACATCCCTCGCAAACTCTCCCATAGCCGATTGGCGTTGGGGCCGGAGCCTGTGTAAATCAATAGCGCCTTCTGGCGCAAGCCCCCCAGTACCCTGCTCCCGGGCCAATCGCCCCCTCCAAGTCCGACGTGCCCGTATCCCGGCGATTCCAAAACTGCCCGCTGTAACGATGCCACTCGCTATAAACAATCCAATTGAAGCACTTTTATCCTTGCTAGCAGCTCCCCCCCAGAGCAAAGCAACACCCACCACTGCGGAGACTGCTACCTGAAATACAGACATCGAAAAATGACCAGTCGGGTCGTCACTATTGACCGGGTCCCCCGCGCAATAGGTGTACGCATTCAGTCCACCCCTTGCAAACGGACTCATCGAGTCCGGGCTGTTAAATCGCATCAACACTGGGTTGAACGCTCTGTACCCATTACCCAATAAATAGTGTCCGGTGACGGAGTCGGTACGTTCGCCATTGAAACCCAACAAACTGAACAGACCGCCTTCCGATCTGTGCCCATAAGGCGCATAGGCGATGGCTTCACGCTG
Source organism: Pseudomonas sp. Soil_N_39 (assembly GCF_057655955.1). NCBI lineage: Bacteria > Pseudomonadati > Pseudomonadota > Gammaproteobacteria > Pseudomonadales > Pseudomonadaceae > Pseudomonas > Pseudomonas sp. Soil_N_39. The sequence continues at coordinate 513,714 of NZ_JBDGLI010000003.1, read as the reverse complement.
GCCGTTGCCTAACGCATGCAGTACCGAACGCTTGGCATCGCTGGCGAGAAAGGTCGTCTCATGGATTGCACCGTGATGTTGCTGTTGCGCAAGCAGCATATCCGGCTGCTGGAAATACGAATGATGGATTTGCCCATGAATTTCGCACGCCAAGGCATTCTTCTGGTAGAAACTCTGCTGGACCGGCTGATCGCCCGGGGCGCGGTCGACCAGGCGGTCCAGCGAATCGTAGCGGTAGCGAACCAACGAAATGTGGCGCGAAGAAGACATGCGATGGGCTCCTTGAGTGCGAGGAAATGTTCTCCCCCTATCTGTTTTCCTGCCTGGCTTCCTACCCTAAAAAATTGCATGATCCAGTCATTCTTCGTAAACCTGATATAAATGACTGGACCATGCGATTAGAATAACTAGTTAATCGTCAACGCCTCCAAAACCGATCAGGATCCGGCTTGGGCCTTTCAAAATTGTTCAGTGCTTCTTGGTATTTTGCGTAGCGCTTCGCGGCAGCTCTCTCTGAAATCCCTCTACGCACGTCTAAATGGACAGCATATTGCCTTCTATACTCATACATATTCCATTCAACTTCTCCGGGCATCCCGCCTCCATTCACGGATGCGCGCTCTACCAATTTAACGTCCCTTGCTATTTTTTCATGAGCCTCACCAGTACGAAGCACAGCCTGTTTTTTTCGTGCTAATTCTTCAGCGACACCGCCTTGATCCCTGGCAACCCTGTATGCATCCTTTGCTTTCAAGGATTTCTCGTATGCCGTTTTTTCTGCATGCTGTAGAGCGTTCAGGTCCTCAAGCGAAATGACGGGTAAATCTGAAGCTACCACTCGACTGACAGTTTGCTGCTGTGTAACTTTTACATTTGGTGCGACCTCAGTAGCAGCCTTGCTTCCCCCTCTGAAGAAATTCCTAACACCTCGTCCAAGTCGGGTAAAAAATTTAGCAAAAGGAAAATGCCCAGTCGGATCACTTTCATTCAATGGGTTGGTTACATAGCAATAGGCATTCAAGCCCCCCCGGCCAAAAGGGCTCATCGAGTCCGGGCTATGAAAACGCATGAGCAAGGTGTTATAGGCTCGGTAACCGTTACCCAACAAATACCAACCCGTTTGTGCTTCGCGCAACTCACCGTTGTAACCCAGGCGACAGTTGAACGAGGAACTATCAACACGATGGCCAAAGGGTGAATAGGCGATACCCTTTCCTTCACCCAGACTGGCCTCGTATAACACGCTGTTCATGTTATCAACGGCCAGTAGCAACGACTTTCCCAACAGACTGGCCTGCTCGGCGAGCACTGTGTCATCGGCACGCACAAAAGTGCTGCCCACGCCATTTTGCAATTGGTTCACCAACTCACCCTTCTGGTAAAAGCGCGATTCACTGCCTTGCGCCGTACTACTGGCACTCAACGTATCCAACGCATCATAGCGATAGCTGTTAGCTGGCTCCCCCGTAAACGTGCTGACACTGATCAAGCGCCCCAAACTGTCATACTCCAGAATCCGTCCGGCCTCGTCCTGCAACAAATTGCCATTGGCGTCATAACTGAATTCCAACCGTTGAGGGTAATCCGGCTGGAAGGTATTGGTGATGGCGGTCAACTGGCAGGGATCATCCGGATTGCCATATTCGTAATAACTCGAGTTGCGCCCACCCTCGAAAGTGGTCTCGACAAAGTCCAGGTTATCCTGGGCATCGAAACCGAACATCTGGCTCTGGATGATCTTGCCGTAGGGGTCTTCAGGGGCCTGGCTGCCGCTGCAGGTGTAGTCGACCAGGCGTCCGCGCGAATCATAAGCATAGGTTTCGTCGCGCAGCGTCTCGCTGCCCTGTACTAGGGTGCGTTGGGTCAGTCGGTCGACTTCGTCGTAGACCTGGGTCAGGGTCTGGATCACCCCGCCGCCCAGATCGAAGCGGCGCAGTACCTCGCGACCAAAATCATCGTATTCCAGATGGGTCTTCAACTGCTGGTCGCCGTCAATGGTCTCGATATCCTGGAGCTGTCCCCAATCATCGTAGGTAAAGGTCGAGCGGGTCGTGCCCAACTCGGTGGTGATCAAGCGGGCATAGCGGTCGTATTCAAAGGACTGGGTTTGTTCGAGCACATCGGTATAGCTGAGCAGGCGCGCTTGCCGGCTGTACTCGTAATGCATGGTCCGGGTGGTTTCTCCGGTTTGTTCGCGGCTTTCGCTTTTCACTTCGCCAGTGCTGAAGTACTCGCGCAGCAGACGATGAGTGATGCCCTGCTGGTCTTGCTCCTCGGTTTGCAACAGCCGTGCGTTCTGCGAGTCGTAGCTGTAGACCGCGGTACTTTCCACGGCAATGCGCTGCTCCGGATCTTCGCCGAGTTCCGGCCGGTAGACATAACCGGTCTCCTGGCCGCTGGGGTGCTTGACACTTTTCGGCTGGGTTTGCCCCGGATCGAAGGTGTAGGTACTTTCCCGTCCACCGGTGATCGACACCGTCATCCGATCCAGGCCATCGAAGACCTGCTCACCGAGCACCGCACCATTGACACTGATCTCGACCGCCAGCTCTTCATCGCTGCTGTGGAGCGCATACTTGCGCTCGACCTCGGTGCTGTCCGGCAACAGGGTCTTGGTCATGCGGTCGAACGCATCGTATTCATAACGGGTCCAGTTACCGGCGGCATCGTATTCCTCGGCAGTCCGCCCGAGCCCATCGTAATGGTAGAGGTGCTCGCTGATCATCTGCTCGCCGCAGTCGATGCGCTTGACGCTGTCGGGCTTGTCGAACAGGTTGTTGACGGTAATGGTCTTGCCCTGGCCTTCGAGCCATTGCGTGGTGGTGCGGGCAATCGGGTCGGTAACCTCATGCTCCTCGACGCCGTCGGGGCGGATCACACTGCGCTGCTCGCCCCAGTCGTCATAATTGAAGATACTGGTCAACTCGATGTTCCGGCCCCGTTCCCAGTCGGTCACGGTTTCGCTGGTCATCTGGTCGAACCGGTTGTAGCTCGCCCGGTAGATCTCGCGGAACGCCGTCGTATCACCACCGAGGCCATCGGCATCGCGGCGGGTTTCCTTGATCACCCGGTTATGCCCGTCAAGCCAAGAGATCGTCTCGACGCCCTTGACGTCGATGGCGCTTTGCGTGGCCTGCTGACCCACCGTGTCGACCAGCGTGTAGCGATAGCTGCGACTGGCCTCGTAGAGGGTGCCCGGGGCCACGGTTTCCTTGATCACTCGACCGAGCAGGTCATAGTCGGTGGCAATCGCCACGTCGTTGTCATCATGGCTGAGCAATGGCTCGCCATTGAGCAGCGAATGCTCCACGTTGAGGACTTTTTCCTCGCCATCAAAGCCACGCAGGGTATTGACCGTATGCAAGACAGTTTCACCGGCGCGGGCGTTGCGGGTCTTGCTGTAGACATAATCGGTGGTGGTGGTCAGGTTGTTGAGGGTGACGGTGTCTTGCAGCTTGCGCCCATGTTCAAAGGCATTGCCCGGGGCATTGATGTAGCTGTAGGTGCTCAGTTGCAGCAACTGCTCGCCTTCCATCAAACGTTCGTCACTCAAGGCCAGCCAGCGCCCGACGCTGCCGAGCCCGGGATATTCGTCATAGCGATAGCGGGTTTGCAGGGTCGGCGCGGCGCCGTAGCCGGAAGGTGCCGGGGTGAGGGTCTTGCTCTTGATGTTGCGCACGAAACCTTGCGGATCCTCCGGGCAACCGTCCTCCCCTTCGGCGTCGTACCAGGTGCTGGTTTCAGTCACGCCATTGGCATTGACCTGTACCAGCAGGTTGCCGAAATCATCGTAAGTGCTGGTGACGACTTCGGTATGCCGGGGCACCGTGGCGCTGGCATTGCGCCAGGTCTGGGTGATGCTTTTCGGCAGTTGGTAATACGCCGGTTGCTCGCTGAAGTCATCCTGCGGGTTGGCGTAGTATTCGGTCTCGGTGACCAGCAGGGTGTCGTCATTGTCCGGGACGTTGGCATTCTGCAAAATTTCTTCGAGTACCAGGAGGTGGTAGCGATTGAACACTCGACGGGTGGTACGCGCCGGTTTGTTGCTGACGGCGTCCCAGAGAATCTCTTTGGTTTCATACTGGTAGCTGCGCACCACGCCATCGCGGAAGAGGTGGTCCAGGTCATCATTGATCCAGGTGACGCCACTGCCATGGCCCAGGAAGTTATTGCCGGTGCGGTCGTACTCGTAATGGGTTTCGATGACAGCCTGCTCAAAGCCCGGGTCGCGTTTGTGCGACTGTACTCGCGGCAGGGTGCGGCTTATGCCGGGAAGGGCATGGGGCGTGCCTGAGTAAATGACCGTTTCATGGCCGCCAGTGGGGGTACGGACCTCCTTGAGCAGGGTCAGGCCGCTCAGGGGAATGTACTCAAAACGCCAGGAGCCCTTGTTCTCGGTCGGCAGGCCCTCGTCTTCGATGGGCAGGACGATGCTCTTGGTTTCACCGCCCTCGATGTTGAACACGAACAGCGCTTCATACCGGGTGCCCGGATGCAGCGTGACCTTCAGGGTATTGCCGCTGCGCGTCAGGCTCATCAGTTCCGTGCCATCGGCGTTGCAGATCTTGCTCAGTAGCGGGGTCGTGCCGAAGGCAACGTATTCCAGCGTCACGCTATGCCCCTGGGGCGAGCGCATTTCCACCGGCATGGCGAACTGGCCCTGGCCGACCTCAAGAATCTCCACCAGCCCGGACTTATGATCGACCCGGTAGCGCTGATTGCCCAGGTCATGGAAATGAAAGGAGTCGAGTTTCTTCTCCGGAATCTCCATACCGTTGTCCCCGTCGCCCCCCGTATTGGCCTTGAACGTTTCTCCGGTATACAGCGAGATAATCCGGCGGTTGGGATCATATTGCGAAAGTTGCAAGTTCCAACCCTTGCCGAAACCGCTGTCGGTATTGTTGAGCGGGTTGAAGTTCAATTGCAGCGGCACAACCGGACCGCACAAGTCATTGGCCTTGAGTTCGGGCAAGGAGATGGCGCATGTGTATTGACCGGTACGCGGGTCGACTTGGTTAAGGATAAAGCTCAAGAAGTTGAAGGCATTGGAATGTATCGAAGTTTCTGTCGACATGACTCTTCTCCTGGAAGAGGAAATGTTTGAAAAGCGCAACCAGCTACGGGTCGCGCCTAAGCCATCGGTATGACTAACCGATAATCCTGAGCTTGTTTCGATTAATCCCTTCGAAACCGATTTTTACGCTGTGCAGGTTGCCATAGCGGTCGAACACTATGACATCCAGGGCCCGTTCGAAATCGGACTTGACATAACCGTCATAGCGCCAGAATTCACGACGTTGCAGACTGAACAAAACTTCGCCAGGGGGAACATCGTACCTTTGATCAACGACTTCCTTCGGTACATCAAGTTGCCCAAGCAATCGCCTGGAGAGAATTTCATCAATGTGCAGAATCGTTTTTCCATCCTCGTTCGCGTCACCGGCAATGGCATACCCGGTAATACTGTGGACATCTTCGAGCGTGGTGTCGCTTTCCCATTTCACCATGCTGCAGTTGCCGACGAACTGGACTTTTCTTATGGGAACCTGGACGTTCCTGATCATCAGTTTCAGGTAGTAATAGTCCAGCGTAGTCAGGTCATTCTCATCGTCCTTATCACCTTCGACACGGACCGGCCACTCCACTCCAGGCGTCTCGAAAGTAAAGGCCGTTACACCCCCACCCCCCGCCTCTGGCGGTTCCACCGCGAACAGATCGACAACTTTACTGCCACTCGAATCTTCCGGCGTCGGATTGGAATAAAGGGTGTCGAAGCTGTCACTGCGTATGCGCGCTGACACACGCAAATCTTCAATATTGTGGGTCTGGACAAAGAACTCCTTGACCACCATCCCTTTGGGCCTGTTCTGTTGCGTTTGCTGGTTCGATGCAGGCGTTTGATGGGGGTAGGGGTCGTAGGTATTGCGAGCTTCGGTGTAATGCCATTTACCGCCTTCCGGCACCCCGTCCTCACCCACCTCCGGCAATGCGACTTTCTGTTCCGCCGTGACCAGCTTGATACTCTCGAACTCGCTTTCCGACACCATTCCGCCCCCCGTGGGCTGGAAGCGCACCGTCACCTTGGCCTGTTGCAAGCCATTGGCATACACCGTGGGGGGCTTGGTGCTGACTTCAAAATCGAAGATATCCGCGTCGGTCCACTCCGACTGCCGGGCGTGATCGGACAAGTGGATGATGCTGTAGCCGAAGTGGTCGAAAAACTCACCAATATTGCTGATCTTCACCACGCTGTAGGGCAGCGTGATCGTCTCAGGCGCGGTGAATCTGCCGGTTTGCGGATCGATGGTGCCCTCCCCGGCGACCACTTCCCAGGTGAACTGTTCCGGGCGGTGGGGGCTCGGCGGCGTCAACAGCGCAGTACCGTTGGGGCGCACCCCTGGGTGCAAGGCTGGCGTGACATTCAAGGAGAAAAGGCCTTGACGCAGCAGCACCGTGGCAACGGCTTTCTCGCCAGTGCTGGTGTCCTCGACATCGAACAGCACCGCCTCGAGCGTGTTATCCGGCAGGTCGGACGACGGTGGGGTATAAATGGCCTCGTCGCCTTCGACTTGCAACGAACCGACATTGCTGCGTGGTGTCCAGCGGAACGGCCCGGCGCCCACGGAGGTGGCCTTGAGCCGTACCTGGCGGCGATCGTCCATCTCGATCAATGACATCGAGGGCGTGACCACTACGCCGGTCAGGACCACCACGACCAGGGCCGAGGCGGTGACTTCCTTGCCCGTTGTCGAATCGGTGTAGGTGGCCGTGACCACATTGCGTATGGCACTGCCGTCGAGCAAGTGAACGTCCGGCGCCAGATACTCGCCATTGGTGATGGTGCCCAGCGCACGACTGCCGTCGACACTGCGCACGCTCCATGTGACATCCGAGCTCCGATAACCCAACTGTCGAATGGTGAACGTTTGTGTGTCGCCTGCCTTGACCACGGGCAGCAAGGGGTCGAGGGTGAACGTGGTTTCCTTTGGATCGATATGGCCGACCATCAGTAGGTCGCCAGGCAGTCGGGCTTCGGTTAATTGCAAGGCGTTGCGTTCAGGAAACAGTAGGTTGCTGATGGCCAAGACGTTAAGACCTGGCAAGTCCAAAGTACGGAACACTTTCAAAACATCCAGAAATGAAGGTCTGAGCTTGGTGTCCAATTGCCGAAGCAGATAGTCGTCGTAAGGCGAATCTATCAAGCTTTCAGGATCCCAGTTACCACTGAATTGAATAATCGGATTAGTTTTTTGTTCGAATGTCACATAATTCAATCCAGATGAAAGCTCCGGTGTAAAAATAGCTTGAACCCTGGCAGTCGCTATTGCATTCCAATATTTATGTTTGTCCGGAAGCGCCCAAAACCAATTATGCAGATGAAATGGCAGTAACCTTGGCCCCTCCAAGGACAACTCAAGAGCACAGTCCCCGTTCGCTGCGACCCGAAAGGACTTCTGTGGATCAGGATCAGCCAACTTGAATCGTAAGGGGCCATCATTACGTAAAGTGTGAGAGTGATAAGCATCCGTGTGCCATTTAAGGTCAAATGCTGGAAGTTCGAACTCTCCCACCGCTGCGATCAGCGTTTTGGCCACATAATTTGACTCCGACGCGACCAATCTCAAGTGCCCTCCTATCTGCTTTTGAATGGCATCCCGAATATACCAATCGAACACCACCCGACTGGCCAATACCAACGACCCCGAGTACAACGCCTTGCCGGTTTCAGGATGTCGATCATCGGGAATCAGATAATCCAACGCGCCTTCACCCGGATCACCGCCCTCCTGCAGGTTGCCCTTGGTCCTGACCAACAGCACCACGGCGCCCTCTCCGTAGGAGTCAGACTCACGGTTCTTGCCTTCGTCCGTGGCCATGGTACGAATCAGAAATGAGCGCGGTGCGAGCAGATCGACATCGCGCAGGTCGAGGATGCCCAACTCATACATCCGGTCTTCAGGTTTTTGTTCGAGAAACAAAGCCTTGAAGAAATCGCCCAAGGTTTCCTGGGCCCGGCTCTCGTTGACCAGGTTGCAACGGCAGTTGTAGCCATCGCCGATATCGACAATGACCTTGCCCTGCTCATTGACCGTGCCGCGACTGGCGGCCAGGTCAATATCCATCGTCAGGTTGTACCCCTGGTTGGCGCCAACCACATAACTGTAGAGAACCGCCCCGGGCAATTGGCCGGACCCCTTGCGTACATAGGAGACCGTGCCTGAAACAATGTCCATGGTCGCGGTCGCCCGTGAGTCACGCAGCGAGGCTTTTTCAAAGCTCAAGCGCGGATGGCTGAGGATCAACCCGCTCATTTCCAGGTATTCACTCTTATCCGGCGTCATGAACGGCGCACCGAAGATACGCTTGAGAAAGCTCTCCTTATTGAAGCGGGTAATATATTGTTGTTCCAACAGGCTGTTGACCTTGGCTCGATTCATGAAGACCACGGCGTCCCAACCGAGCGTGACCGATTTACCTTTCATCCTGTTCGTCAGTGCATCTAATGAATACGTCGTCATGGCCTTCACCTTCAATAAATAAACAACCAGCGGTGAGCGTTAGCGAAAAGAACTTGCGTATGACTAACCGATAATCATGAGCTTGTTTCGATTACTTCCTTCGAAACCGATTTTCACACTGTGCCGGTTGCCATAGCGGTCAAACACGATCACGTCCAGAACCCGGTCGAAATCGGACTTGGCGTAACGGTCATAGCGCCAGAACTCACGACGTTGCAGGCTGAACAGGACTTCGCCAGAGGGGACAGGGTTTCCTGGATCAACTGTTTGCTCCGGCACGTCAAGTTGACCGAACAAACGCCTATAGAGAACTTCATCGATGTGCAGGATCGTTTTTTTATTCTCATTCTCGTCACCGGCAATGGCATACCCGGTAATACTGTGGACATCTTCGAGCGTGGTGTCGCTTTCCCATCGCACCATGCTGCAGTTGCCGACGAACTGGACTTTTCTTATGGGAACCTGGACGTTCCTGATCATCAGTTTCAGGTAGTAATAGTCCAGCGTAGTCAGGTCATTCTCATTGTCCTTATCACCTTTGACACGGACCGGCCATTCCACTCCAGGCGTCTCGAAAGTAAAGGCCGTTACCCCCCCACCCCCCCCCTCTGGCGGTTCCACCGCGAACAGATCGACAACTTTACTGCCACTCGAATCGTCCGGCGTCGGATTGGAGTAGAGGGTCGCGAAGCTGTCACTGCGTATCCGCGCTGACACCCGCAAATCTTCAATACTGTGGGTCTGGACAAAGAACTCCTTGAGCACCATCCCTTTGGGCCTGTTCTGTTGCGTCTCCTGGTTCAATGCAGGCGTTTGATGGGGGTAAGGGTCGTAGCTATTGCGGGCTTCGGTGTAATGCCATTTCCCACCTTCCGGCACCCCGTCCTCACCCACCTCCGGCAATGAAACTTTCTGTTCCGCCGTGACCAGCTTGATACTCTCGAACTCGCTTTCCGACACCATTCCGCCCCCCGTGGGCTGGAAGCGCACCGTCACCTTGGCCTGTTGCAAGCCATTGGCATACACCGTGGGGGGCTTGGTGCTGACTTCAAAATCGAAGATATCCGCGTCGGTCCACTCCGACTGCCGGGCGTGATCGGACAAGTGGATGATGCTGTAGCCGAAGTGGTCGAAAAACTCACCAATATTGCTGATCTTCACCACGCTGTAGGGCAGCGTGATTGTCTCAGGCGCGGTGAATCTGCCGGTTTTCGGATCGATGGTGCCCTCCCCGGCGACCACTTCCCAGGTGAACTGTTCCGGGCGGTGGGGGCTCGGCGGCGTCAACAGCGCAGTACCGTTGGGGCGCACCCCTGGGTGCAGGGCTGGCGTGACATTCAAGGAGAAATGGCCTTGACGCAGCAGTACCGTGGCAACGGCTTTCTCGCCAGTGCTGGTGTCCTCGACATCGAACAGCACCGCCTCGAGCGTGTGATCCGGCAGGTCGGACGACGGTGGGGTATAAACGGCTTCGTCGCCCTCAACATGCAACGAACCGACATTGCTGCGCGGGGTCCAGCGGAACGGCCCGGCGCCCACGGAGGTGGCCTTGAGCCGTACCTGGCGTCGATCGTCCATCTCGATCAATAACATCGAGGGCGTGACCACCACGCCGGTCAGGACCACCACGACCAGGGCCGAGGCGGTGACTTCCTTGCCCGTTGTCGAATCGGTGTAGCTGGCCGTGACCACATTGCGTATGGCACTGCCGTCGAGCAAGTGAACGTCCGGCGCCAGATACTCGCCATTGGTGATGGTGCCCACCGCACGACTGCCATCGACACTGCGCACGCTCCATGTGACATCCGAGCTCCGATAACCCAACTGTCGAATGGTGAACGTTTGTGTGTCGCCTGCCTTGACCACGGGCAGCAAGGGGTCGAGAGTGAACGTGGTTTCCTTTGGATCGATATGGCCGACCATCAGTAGGTCGCCAGGCAGTCGGGCTTCGGTTAATTGCAAGGCGTTGCGTTCAGGAAACAGTAGGTTGCTGATGGCTAGAACGTTGATCTCGGGAATACCAAAACTTGTGAATCGTGCTGTATCACGAAAAAACACCGAGTACTGATTCAGTATGGATTGCATCGAAGGGTCGTAATTCTTATAAACCCCCTGCCAGAACTCTATATTCGTATAGCTATCTATCAGAGGCCTACTGTTAAAAGAAAAACTGGCAACCAAAGGTCGCACCTTAAAGGTCAGCGTATTATTTGAAGCGTCCACCTGAGGATCAAACGTAATATCTACATCATGGGTAACTTCTACATCTGAATAATAGTAGTCATCCAGCCAGGTAAAATCCCAAATATGCACTACAAAGGGCTGAAGCTGCAGTCCTGACCACCTCATTTGCAGCGCCGCATCTTGCGTTGCGACAATACGTAAAGCGTATGCGCTATCTGCGTTGTAAAACGTGAGTTTGTGCTCCCCTTCACTCGCTACACTTTCTTTTCGCCCTGGCGAGTTATACCAACGATGCAAATATCCGGGCAACGGTAATGCCCCGGTAACGGCTTGGAGCGATCGAGCAGTATAATTCGATTCATAAATCCGCTCGAAAGTAACACCGTTGCCAGTCATTCTTTCGACGGCGTACTGCACATACCAGTCAAACACCACACGACTGGCCAACACCAACGATCCCGAGTACAACGCCTTACCGGTTGCAGGATGTCGATCATCGGGAATCAGATAATCCAACGCGCCTTCACCCGGATCACCGCCCTCCTGCGGGTTGCCCTTGGTCCTGACCAACAGCACCACGGCGCCCTCACCGTAGTCGTCGGACGCACGGTTCTTGCCTTCGTCCGTGGCCATGGTACGAATCAGAAATGAGCGCGGTGCGAGCAGATCGACATCGCGCAGGTCAAGCATGCCCAGCTCATACATCCGGTCTTCAGGTTTTTGTTCAAGAAACAAAGCCTTGAAGAAATCGCCCAGGATTTCCTGGGCCCGGCTCTCGTTGACCAGGTTGCAACGGCAGTTGTAGCCATCGCCGATATCGACAATGACCTTGCCCTGCTCATTGACCGTGCCGCGACTGGCGGCCAGGTCAATATCCATCGTCATGGTGTAACCCTGGTTGGCGCCGACCACATAACTGTAGAGAACCGCCCCGGGTAATTGGCCGGACCCCTTGCGTACATAGGAGACGGTACCTGAAACAATGTCCATGGTCGCGGTCGCGCGTGAGTTACGCAACGAGGCTTTTTCAAAGCTCAAGCGCGGATGGCTGAGGATCAACCCGCTTATCTCCAGGTATTCACTCTTATCCGGCGTCATGAACGGCGCACCGAAGATACGCTTGAGAAAGCTCTCCTTATTGAAGCGGGTAATATATTGTTGTTCCAACAGGCTGTTGACCTTGGCTCGATTCATGAAGACCACCGCGTCCCAGCCGAGTGTGACCGATTTGCCTTTCATCCTGTTCGTCAGTGCATCTAATGAATACGTTGTCATGGCCTTCACCTTCAATAAACAAACAGCCAGCGGTGAGCGTTAGCGAAAAGAACTTGCCGGGGGGCGGTATTCTTCGCTTAGGTCAGTCAAGGTCCTGATCGGCCTCGAGGGGCTTTTTCGTGTTGCCGACCAAGTCGATATACTTATCGAGTGGCAGCGGAATGGCAGCGAGGGCGTGGGTGTCCAGGTCAAAGCCCTCAACCGTACCCGAAATCACAGCCAGGCTGCCCGGCGGGACAAACGCCGGTTGCTGGTAATCGCCGGTCTGATCGTCAAAGGTTCCCACCCCACCGTGGAATGTCCAGATCACCCTTGAAGGGTCTATCGGGCCGTTCTTGCCCCGCATTTCAAACCGCACATTGCCGCTGGCAGGATCGCTCTCCTCGGAAATGTACATGCTCGTGTTGACACCGAGTTTGGTGATCAGGAAATGGATATAGGAGTTCGTCGTCACGCCCTCGACTACTTGTTTTATCTCAATTTTGTCCATGTAAAACGCTATCAGGGGATCCGTGCCACCCGGCCCCGCGACGTAGTTATGCTGGTTGGGCTCACCTGGTATCGGTGACAGCGTCGAGCCCCATTGCGGCGTGAGAAGCTTCCACTGCAGAGTTCCACCATTCACCGATTCAGCGGTAAATCTTCTGATCTCACCAGGGTCGCCGGCGTCATACAGGGGGTTGGCAACGATCGCGCTACTGAGAACGGTGACCAGTGCCGAGCTTTTTGCTGTTACTCCGTTCAAGATCCCTTCGGCAGTCACCACGACCGCAAGAAAGCCATCGGGCAATTGGTCCGCTTCCGGGGCGGTAAAATAACCGGTTGAACTGATCAGTTCCGGCATGCTGACTTGCCTGTCAACATCTTGGACCGTCCAGGTGAGATTGGTGGGCGTTGGGCTCACGTTGAATTGAATACGCCCCCTGTTCGCCTCGATTGTCGAGTTTGCCGGTGACAGGACGATCGTTGTGCGCAACGGGTCGATCTCGCCAAATACCGCCAAGTCACCGGGAACGAATGCTTCGCTAAGGTGCAAGGCATTGTGACCTGGGAATAAAAGATTCCTGATCAGGAAGGTGTCAATTGACGGTATTTCAATTTTTTCAACCACATCGGAAATCGTTGAGCTGATCCTGTGTTTAATGAAATTTTTCGTCTCGGCCTCACCCTCCAGGTTCCAAAAATAATCAGCAGATCCATGAAAGGTGGTAACGGCATCCATATGTAAAATACCTGAATTTATTAGTTCTACATGACCAGACTCCCTATCCAACGCGGTATCAAGATTCATCCCCATATAATAATTACAGCTATAGTCAAAATCATGTTTCGGATTAGTTGCTGGTACTTTGCATCGACCTGACACAATACCTTTCCAGTCAATAACCATGCTGCCAGCGGTACCATAATCCACTGTCAAACCCGTTGAAGAGAAGTCGACTTTTCTAAAAACATAAGAGAACGGATCCAACTTACTATTAGTAAAACCGAAGCTCTGGGAGGGGGCGTACCAATACTGATAGAATGTCGTGTCATAACCAATATCTGCCCCGCCAGCTATGGCCTCCAGCGTCGTCGCCCTATCCTTGCCAGTATCCACCGCTCTCAGTACCAACCCTTTACCGATAGAGGTTTCCAATGCCGGCTTGAGAACCTTGCTTGCAAGGATTTTGCTGGACAGCAGCATGGCACCTGTAAATTTCTCACCATTGCCATCAGCAGGAATCAGGTAGGGATCTCGGGCACTAAGATATTCATCGCCGTCTTGGCCCTCCCTCAAGGTAATGTACAGAATCACGGCACCATCGCCATATTGTTCGTCCCCGAACAATGCGTTGGGATCGGATTTCATGGTCCGGACTTCAAAGTTATTTGGGGTCAGAATACCGTTCATATCGCCCTCAAGCCGTCCCAGAGGAAACCATGACAATTTAGTCCCCAATGACTTGATGAATTCTTCAAAACGTTTCCCTACGTCGGCCATTGCCAGTTCACCGACCACAAAGTTGGCCTTGAAGTTATCGGCATCGCGCAAGTCGATGAAGACGTCGCCCAATCCAGTGACCCTCGCCTTGGTCACTGGCTGATCCATCCACAGTTGCGGACCGCCTACCGGCATTACCTTTAATATCCGGGAAACGAAAAGTCTGTTTCCCGAGAATTTTTTTGTGCTGACTATCATTCCGCCGATCATGTCCATGGTCAGGCGCGTCTTTGCCACCGGCAAGTCGGGATCGGAGATTTCGAACGACAGCCGCGGCGCCCCCAGTTTAAGATTAAACATATGCTCGGTATAAGAACCGTCTCCCCATCTGCCCTCCATGGTAACCGGTTCGATATAACCATCTTCGCTATTGAAACGCTCGACATACAATTGAAACAGCAACTCATTGGTCTTGCGTTGATCGTAAAGCGTTATCGCGTCCCAGCCATAAGTCAGGGACTTGCCTTGCATCTGGTTGACCAACTGCGTCAGCGTCAATTTACTCATGACTGTTCACTCCCATCACCAATAAAGTTACGTCTGCCTGTCGAGTGATGCCAAACCCAGGGCGCACGATGCCAGGCGTGTCATATGACAGACCGCGATATAAACATCACCACCAATAAATCCTGCAGTAGCTGAAGCCGTTCAACTACTTGCCGAGCTAGCGCGCTCTAACTGCTATTTCCCTCCTGCTCGCTCGATAAATAACCGGGCGGATAGAAGTAGACATAGGGCGTTCGTTCAGACAACAGTCCGTTTGCACTAACTGCCCGTAGGTGAAAACGGTTATAGCCCTGTACGTTGGCTGCTACATATTCTGTTCCGGTAATATCGGCGATTGGCACCCACCATCGATAAAGCCTGTACTTCGCGACGTGGTTGGAAGCATTCCATTGGAACTGGATGGGGTAATAATTATTGTGCGTCAGTCGAAAACCGGTTGGCATCGCCGGTCTCTCGAGTCCCGGATCAAGGGGAGGCGCATCCTCCTGCAGTATGTCCATCAGCTCTGCATACTTGCTCAGTGGCAATGGAATCGCGGCGAGGGCCTGTACATCCTGGAGTTCACCGGGGATCGTACCCGACACCACGATAAAACTGCTCGGCGCCACGGACGCCGGCTCCTGATAAACCCCGGTACGCTCGTCAAAAGTGCCTGGCCCGCCCAGCAGTTTCCAGATTACCCGGGAAGGATCGACCGGCTCCCCCCTGGGCCGTAGCTCAAACTGCACCGTGCCACTGGCCGGTTCACTCGCCTCGGAAATCCACAAGGGGGTGCTGACCGCCTGGTTGTGGATCAGGATATGGATGTGGCTCACCTGGCCATTGGACGTTTGCTTGACCTCGATCTTGTCCAGGGAAAACGGCACGTCATCGTCCGAGCTACCGCCAGCGGTATACGTTCTTTTGGTCGGTTCACCCTCTACCGGGGTCAATGTCGAGCCCCATTGCGGGGTCAGGATATTCCACGTCAGTGTGCCGTCGTCCAGGGATTGGGCAGACAATGTCCTGCTTTCGCCAGGGTTACAACTGTCGTACAGGGGGTTGGTCAGGATCATGCTGTCGAGTACCGACACCAGTGCCGAACTTTGCACGGGTTTGCCGTCCAAGGTGCCCCGCGCGGTCACCACAATGGCAAGGAAACCCTCGGGCAACTGGTCCAGGGGGGGCGCGGTAAAGTAGCCACTGGAGCTGATGACATGCGGCAGGGATACCCGGCTATCGATATCCCGTGCCGACCAAGTAATATTGGCCGGCGTCGGCGTCAAGCGGAATTGAAAGCCACTACCGGCCGCGACCGTCGAGTTGACCGGAGTGAGTTGAGTGTTGGTGCGCAGGGGTTCGATCTGACCAAATACCGCCAGATCGCCGGGAACGAACGCCTCGCTCAAGTGCAAGGCGTGATGGCTAGGAAACAGCAGATTACCCAGCAGGAAAGTCTCGATCGATGGAATGTCAATTTTGTTGACCACACCATGAAGTACCGACTTGACCCTGTCTTGAATATGGTTTCGGGTAACGGACTCCCCTTCCATGTTCCAATAATGACCGGCACTCCCGCTGAGGCCGGTATCGACCCCAAATAAAAAAACCTCTGGTTTGTTCAGCTCTACGTGTTGGCGCGCCTGATCCAGCGAGGCCTCGAGCTTCATCCCCATCTCGAAATTGCAGTGATAGCCAAAGTTGTACCGGTCATTGGTCGCCGGCACTTTGCATTGCCCGGCGACTTGGCCTCTCCAATAAATCGTCAGGCTTGCGCCCGTGCCATAAATGACCTGCAACCCTTTCCTGGCGCTGGCCTGCCAACTGAACTCATAGGCGAAGGGGTCCAGTTTGCTGTTGGTAAAACCATCGCGCTGGAAGGCGGCATCCCAATACAGATACGTCGCAGTATTAAAACCAATGCTGCTGCCACCGGCGATCGCTTCCAGCGTCGTGGCAATCTCATGGCTCTGATAAACGACCCGCAAGGCCAGCCCCTTGCCAATGGAACTCTCCAGTGCAGGCTTAAGGATTTTTTCCGCCAATACCTTGCTGGACAACAACAGTGTCCCGGTGTACTTGCTGCCGCTTTGGTCGGCCGGAATCAGGTAGGGCGTTTCGGAACCAGGATAACGATCACCGTCGTGCCCGCCCTGCAAGGTAATGAAAAGCATCAGCGCCCCCTCGCCATAGTGCTCGTCACCCAACAGGGCAAGCGGGTCAGCCTTCATCGCCCTGACCTCGAAGTTTTGCGGGGTCAATATCCCGTTCGAGTGCCCCTCCAGACGCCCCAACGGAAAGACCTTCAGCTCAGCGGGAATATTGTCATCGAAGTATTGCTTGAATCGGCTGCCGACATCTTTCATCGCCAACGGACCGAGCACGAAGTTCGCCATGAAGTTCTCGGCATTCTTCAGGTCGATCAGCACGTCTCCCAGCCCGTCGACCGTGGCCTTGGTCACCGGCTGGTCCATCCACAGTTGCGGACCGCCCACGGGGAGTACCTTGAGCAACCTCGATATGAAAAAGGGACCGCCAGGTTCCTTCTTGGCGCTGACAATCATGCCGCCGATCATGTCCAGGGTCAGCCGCGCCTTGGCCGGTAGCTTGGGGTCGGCATTTTCAAACGACAGGCGCGGCGCACTGAGCCTCAAGTCATAGATATATTCCTTGTACGGTGCCCCCTCCCCCCAGCCAATAATCATGGACATCGGTTCGATATAACCGTTTTCGCTGTTGATCCGCTCGATGTACAGCTGCATGAGCAATTCATTGGTCTTACGTTGGTCGTAGAGCACCACGGCGTCCCAACCACAGGTCAGGGACTTGCCTTGCATCTCGGCGACCAACTGCGTCAATGACATCTTGCTCATGATTCAATCTTCCCAGGCCCGTGAAAGGCAATGTGCGAAGTCAATCCAACAGTTTCAGTTGCAGCGGATTCTTGAACACGACGGTGGAATGCCCACCATCGAAACTGACACTGGCGCGCAAGGTGAACACCGAATTCGCCGCGATACCCGTCAGGTGCGTGGTCATCAGCCGAGCCGTGACACCGGTGCTCGTCTCGGCGGGCAAGACCGGACGAAGGGGAATGATGTCGCGCTCGGTAACGCTGCTGGCCGTCAGCCATAGCCGTACCGTTTGCTCGGTGGAAATGAATGACCAGCGACTGAGACTCAACAGGGCCCCGCCCGGCGGAATATCGGACAACTTCAAGGTCGCCGGCGACCCCACCTGCGCGCCTTCACAGGTGATATCCGGGTGGCTGGCCAGCTCGCGGATATACAGCTGCAAGGGCGGTTGGGCCTCCTGGCCGGAAACGCTATAGGTCACCTCGACCGTCTTGCCGAAGTTCGGTGGCAATACCGTCGACGGGACTTTGAACTTCAACGGGTTCGACGGCTCGGCCTCTTGCGCGTCATACGAGCCACTGGCACCAAAGCCTTTCCAATGGGCAATCACCACATCGTCGTCACCAATGGTGGCGGCCGAGGGAATGGTGATATAGGCACCGCTGATGGCCTGGATCGGGTTCAGCTCATCGCGGCCTTCGGTGACCACGCTGTTATCGACGGTCGGGGTCGGCAAGACCAGGGGCTCGCGGATCGTCAGTGCCAAGGGCACGCCGGAGCCGGCGGCATCGTCGCGCCCATACTGGTAACGCACGCTCACGGAACCACCCTGATTGTCGTGCAACCACTGGACGGGGATCGGCACCTCGATCCGACCACTGTCGATCATCGCCTGGTCGATCTTCAGGTACTGGATGGTGTTCTTGTTCGGCCCGCTGCCCAAACCGGTGCGCGTGCCATACACCAGCAAATCGTCTCCCGCGCGAATCCCCGGATAAGGCGTCACCACCACCCGGATGCCTTCAGGGAACTGACCGGGGTTGATGACGCTACCGGTCAGATCCTTGATGGTGGGCGCGGCAAGCTCAGCGGCACTGGGCGGGATGACCTGGATGATGCGTTGCGCCGACTCGCTATCGACCTGGGTGCCTGGGGCTGCATGGGTGATCTCGTAGTGCAGACTGATCGAGCCTCCACGCACCGCTACGGCGTTGGTTTTCAATACAGACCAGTTCAGTACCGAACCGGGGTTGTTGCTGGGGTCGGTATCGCTGTCGCTCAAGGTCTTGATCGGCAAATTGACCGTGGGGCCGGGATTACCATCGGCCCGGGTGCCCACCCACAGCAAGCGGACCACATCCCCATTGGCCATACCACCATAGGGCACGACGGCGACGGTCATGCTGCCATCGATCGTGTCGGGATCCAGTTGCAGGTCATGGGATTCCTTGATCTGCGGGGCGGGTAACAGGCCATCCCGGCCAGGGCCGGCCGGCGTATTGTTCGCCGTTTGCTCGTTGCTATTGGTCATATCGCCACCTTTCGAAACCATGCCGATACGTGAACGATTCATCCACGCAACTACCTGAGTTTTTTTATTTATACGCCTGCGCCATCCACTCAGGTACTAGCAGAACTACTAGGTTCCAAAGGTGCCGACCGGTGCTAGATTCGACCAGAAGGCAACCGTACAACCGCCCTTCAAGCCGCTCCGGTCAATAGAGGTATCCGACAATGAACTCGCGTAAATCAGTGTTGAGAGCGTGTGCCTGGATAACGCTTATTAGTTTCAGTGGTCTCGCCACCGTTGCGTGCGTTGCGCCCGAACGGGACAACTCTACATCTACAAAATCCTCCTTCGGGACCATCCATTTTCAGAATGATAAGGGCGAGGAAAAGTGCACGTTGCCCATACCAGAAACCGAGAAGAGGTTCCATTTCAACGACCCCGACGAATATTGCGAAAACAATATGGTTTCATATTTCTGGCTGGAAAACGTGCCCTCGGCAACCAAGATTCAATTCTATGAAAACGAATCCTGCTCGGATGGAATAACTGACCAAGACAGTTTTTACTTCAAGCTGAAAACCGTCAAGCAACCCACACACTGGGCTGGCGTGACGCTTTCCATCGATGCCTTGCGCAACCTGCGTCCGGGAGAGCTGATTGCGGGAAAAAATCTGCGCGTCGATCCCAACCCGCCCCTACCCGCCCCCCCGTCCGTTTTCGTGGGTACTGGCCTCGCCCACAAGAATCTCAACGAACGGCTTAGCTGCGTTCATATCGAACGCTCACAACCCGCCAACTGATCACCACCGTGGACTGACCGGCACCGCCATTGCTCTGTTTTCAACGAGGACAAGTTCATGACCACTCCGACCTCCGTACCTTCCAATGCTTTCAACTTCCTGAACTTTATCCTCAGCCAGGTCGACCCACGGACCGGACAATACACGTGCGCCATCTCCTTGCCCGAACTCAAGGCGAATAATCTCTGTGGCCCGACGGTGCCATTGCCTTTGAACTTCAATCCGCTCAACCGTACCGACAGCGGTTTCGGCAAGGGCTGGAGCCTGCAACTTTCGCACTATGATCCCAACCGCCGGATCATCTCGCTGTATACCGGGGAAAACTTCAAGGTCAACTCGGGACCGGATGGGATCGAGATTCCGGAGAAGAAACTCGACTCCTTTCATTTCCATGACTTGGGCAATAAGCGCTACCGGATCGAGCATAAGTCCGGGCTGGTGGAGATTCTCGAGGTCGGCCAGGGCCAGTTCGCCATGCCGGTGGAAATGCGCTCGCCCCAGGGGTATAGCGTGACGCTGGAATACGCCGCGTTCGGCACGACCCCGCTACTGAGCAAGATCCTTAACAGCGACGACACGGAACTGCTGAGCCTGACGCGCAACGGCAACCTGGAGATCAAGCTGTACCCCGGAAGCACGCAGGAAGCCGTGTTCGTATTGAACATCCTCGGCGGTGAAACCAGGAGCATCGACTTGCCCATCGAAGACGAGGGCCTGCCTACCGAGAACAAGGGTTCCTGGCGTTTTGAATACATCCCCCTGAGCGGCCTGACCCTGCTCAAGAAAGTCCATACCCCCTCCGGCGGCCATGAAACCGTCACCTACTCAGGCACCCACCATGCCTTTCCCGGCATGAGCGACCTCACCCTGCCGCGGGTACAGTCGCACAAGCTCGACCCGGGCTTTGACCAACCCGTCATCGAAACCCGCTACGAGTACGACCGCACCGGCAATAACTTCCTCGGCCATGGCAGTGGCGTCACTTGGAGTGACAATGGCCTGGACAACCTTTTCCGCGATGGTGTGGTGCGCAACTACCGGTATGAAACCAAAGAGATTCTCTGGGACGCCGTCAGCGACAAACCGGCGCGTACCACCCGTCGAGTGTTCAATCGCTACCATCTATTGGTGCTCGAAGAAATTTCGCAGAAAGCCAACCTCCCGGACAAGGATGACACCCTGCTGGTCACCGAGACCGAATACTACGCCAACCCGCTGGATGACTTCAGCGATCAACCGGCGTATTACCAACTGCCGAAAAGCATCACCCAGACCTGGCGCAACGCAAGCACGACGCTCCCTCGGTATAGCGAGGTGGTGACGCGTACCTACGATGATTTCGGCAACCTGCTGGTACAGGTCAATGCCAATGGCGTGACTGAAACCAGCACCTGGTACGGCTCTGAAGAGGAGGACGGTTGCCCGGCGGATCCGCAAGGCTTCGTGCGCCATATCAAGAGCAAGACCGTCACCCCGGCGCCTTCCGACTACGGCGATGCACCGACCCTGCAAACCCAGTATCGCTACGTCGAATACCCCGGCGTCGGCGGCATCGGACGCTGGCTGGCCTTGAACGACGAAACCCTGTTCCAAGTGGTGGATGAGCAGCCGCAAACCGAGTTGCGGTGTATCACCCATGAGTACATCAACACCCCGACAGAGCAGTGGCACGGCCTGCTCAGCAAAATGCTGCAAACCCTGCATGGCCAGGCCGATACCCTGACCACCACCGAATATGCCTATAGCATCGCCCCGGGCACCCGGACCGGGGGGATGGTCATGCACACGCAAACCACCCTGATTGGCTATGACGACCAACCCGATGCGCCGATTCGCAAAGTGATCCACGAAGAATACGCCTTGCCCAACGGCAGCAAATCCCTCAGCACCGATGACGTCGGTGCCGAAGTGCTCTACCGATACGATCACCTGGGCCGGGTCATCGAAGAAACCGCAGCGCCGAATACCCCCTACCAGGCCAGTCGTACCTATGGCTATACACTGGCCAACGGGCCGGAGCAGCAGGCGCACCAACGACTGCTGGACGTCAACGGCGTCGAGACCGTGACCTGGCTGGATGGGTTGAACCGCGTATTGAAAGTCGAACGCCAGGATGCCGATGGCTGGGGGGGCGATTCAACGGCGTTTCGCGAAACTTATCGAGCGACGTACAACCACTTGGGGCAACTGACCAGCGAAACCCGTACGGACTGGGAAGGCGCCAAGGACGTTGCCCTGACCACCCTCTTCGAGTACGACACCTGGGGCGAGCAATACAAGGTGATCGGTGCCGATGGCGTGGCGCAGGTCACCGAAAACGACCCACCCACGCAGACCCTGTGCAGCTGGAGCCAAAGTACCGAAACGCCGCCGAAGATCACCGGCAAGACCCGTATGACCCTCAACCGGTTTGGCAAGGAAGATAAAATCGAGGCCCTGGACGCTGGGGACGGGCTGGTCAGCGAAGTGCAGTTTCTTTATGACGGCCTGGGCAACTGTGTCGAACAAATCGATCCGATGGGTGAATCCACTCGCTTTGATTACGACCTGTTTGGTCGGGTCCAGACCACCACCCTGCCCGACTACACCGAGCTCAAGCGCACCTATGCCCGGCACAGCGGCGACGAACTGCCCGTGGGCCTGGACGTGATCGCCAACGGCACCACCACCTGCATGGGCCTGCAGATGTTCGATGGGCTGGATCGCCGGACCACCCTGAAAGTCGGCCCGCGCGTGCAGCAATTCCACTACAAGGGCGGGCAACTCCAGGTCGACACCCAGATCACCGCCAGCCAACAATCCATCAGCTACGAATACCAGTTGGGCCTGACCGGCAGCCCCGTGTCCAGCATCGCCCCGGACGAGCAATCGAGCTTCAACTACAACCCCCGGAGCGCACAACTGACGCTTTCGGAAAACACCCAGGGCCAGCACAGCTTCGACTACAGCTCCACCGGCCAACTGCGCCACGAGAGCTGGACGGAGAAACGCTCGGGCAAGTTATGGGAAACCCACTACACCCATACCCGGGAGGGTCGTCCGCTGTCCCGGGCGAATAACGACGGTTTGCCCTGCACCTACAGCTACGATGAAAAAGCCCGGCCCAAGACGGTGACACAGGGCCAGATCAGCGCCACCTTCGAATACGACAGCCTGGGCCAGATCAGCCTGATCACCACGCGCAATGCCCATAGCCGGCAGGAGTTGCAGACGCGGCTGACCTTTGACGACCAGGGCCGGGAAACCATGCGCCAGATGAGCTTGAGCGGTGGCCACCCGGACCGCACCATCAGCCAAACTTACCGGGCCGATAGCAAGCTGCAAAGCCGCCACCTGCAAGCAGGCGATGCAACCGAATTGCTGGAAACCTTCGACTACGACCCGCGCGGACGCCTGGTGCAATACAACTGCGAAGGCACCGAGTTGCCCAAGGACCGTTATGGCAATGCCATCGTTGAACAGCTTTTCGCCTTCGATGCCCTGGACAATATCACCGAGGTCTACACCCGTTTTGAAGACGGTAGCCGTGACGATATCGAGCGTTTTTTTGCAGGCGACGACGATCCCTGCCAACTGGTCAGGATCACCCATACCCATGAGGATTACCCCCGCAGCGTCGAACTGGAGTACGACGAGGACGGCCGCCTGAAACATGATGAAAACGGCCAACGCCTGAACTACGACAGTCAGGGGCGTTTACTGCGTGTCACTGACAGCGGCGGTAACACCGTCAGCCAGTACCGTTACGACGCGCACAACCACTTGCTGGGCGTCACGCGCCAATCCCAAGCGGAAACCTTGCGGTTCTACGATGACGACAGCCTGACCCGGACGGAACAAGGCGAGCGGAAAATTCACGTGCTCAGCGCCGCCGACCAAACGCTGGGCCAACAGCTGCAGGATGATCCCGAGCAGACATTGCTGCTGCTGACCGACGCGAAAAACAGCGTGCTGGCCGAGAGCGGCCAGGGTGAACTGCGCAAGGCCGTGTATGGCGCCTATGGCGAACGCCGCCCCGAAGACGACTTGCAATGCCTGTTGGGCTTTAACGGCGAAGTGCGCGACGAGCTCAGTGGCTGGTACCTGCTGGGCCGCGGCTACCGTGTCTACAACCCTGCGCTGATGTGCTTTCACAGCCCGGATTCACTCAGCCCATTCGATGCCGGAGGGATCAATCCCTACATGTATACGGCGGGCGACCCGATCAATTTTGTCGACCCCACCGGACATGCCAATCGTAAGATGAATTGGTTGGGTTTTTTGGGGGCGACGCTTTCAGCGATAGGCATCGCCCTTTCAATCGCGGCGGTGGTTATCGCCCCGCCGGTTGGCGCACTTGCCATTGGGGTCACGAGCACCTTCACCTTGGTGGGGGTCGGGTTCGGTGCGTACGGCGTCTATGAAGGCATCGCGGCCACCCATGCCACCCGACTGAAGGATCGGGAAAAGCATGCGTTGAGTTCGGTGATTTCTGGCGGGGTGGATGTGGCGTTTGGTTTGTGGGGGCTCTGGCGGGCCGTAGGCGCAGCGGCGAAAGCTGCGGAAGCAGCGGCTGCCCAGGCGAGTTGGCATGCCCAAGTGAAGAAAAGCTTTACAAACATACAAGACATAACGGGAGTCATAAACAAGATGAAACCTGATGACGGGGCCGGGGCTGCAGCCGCGGCCGTTGGTGCAGCCAATGAAGGATCAGGAAATACGGGGCTAATACTCAATCGTTTCAAAAAGCCCGCATCTCGGCAGGCCACTGCTCCCAATCAACCAACCCTAACAAGAGCAAACTCACTCCCCCCTATACCGCCCCCCGATTATCCAGGCTCAGGCCCAAGGCCTGTGCCGCCTCCGAAACCTAAAAAAAGCGGCGCCGTGGTTACGAGTGATGCAGGGAACAGTAGCGGTGGTGGCGGTGGCGGTGGCATGACCGCAGTTCCTGGGACAGCCCAGGGCCCCGACATAGGACGAAGGGGAGTTTTTGCTCCAATCCAAGGTGCAGATCTTTCTTACAAAACAGCAGGTATGCCATCCCAAGGAGTTGGAACACTCACAAAGCAATTTGAAAAATTGAGAACTATCATAAGAGCTCTCGGAGCGTAACCAACCCTGAGCACTCAATCCATTTCTGAAAAATCACCCGCGAAGCTACCTTCCGGGTGATTTTTTGTGCTGCAACTACGCAACCACTTTCAACGCCAAACTCTTAAAAGCAATATAACCCTGCCCCTGATCAAAACTCACACTGGCATAAAGCGTAAACGTGGAGTTAAGCGCCTGCCTGTCCACAAAGTCCTTGGCTATCTTGGTACTGAAAGTCCCGTCGACACCATGGGGTTCTCCTCGCAAAAAATCCGTACGCACGCCCCCCGCCATGGCCCACACATTCATGCGCTGGCCCCGGGCCTGGTAGATCCATTTTTCGATCTCCAGGTCCGCGCCCTCTGTGGGTACCTGCTGCTTGGAGATCGTCGCCGGCGAGCCCACCTGCGCCTGGCGGCATTGCACCTGCCCCAGCGCGTCGGCGGCGAAGGGGTTGATGGTCAGGGTGTAGATCGCCGAATGCTGGGGGGCATTGCCGACCCAGTAATAGGCTTCCACCGTGCGCCGGTCGGCGGCATCCACGCGGATATTCGCCGCGACCACCGCCGCGGGAATGGCAAACTCCAACCCACCGGCGCTGATCGGCCGTACCCCTTTGATGGAGCCGATACCGTCCTCGCCGCCCAGGCCGATGAAGTCCACGGTCACCTCGTCGCCGGGGTCGACCTCGGAGGCCTGCACCACCACGGTCACCCCTGAGCCGCCATTGAATGGGTTCAATATGCCGGTGCCGGTGGGCGAATTCGTCGCTTCCTTGACCGTGGGAAATTTGCGCGGGGTCGGTGGGCGAATGTTGACATCCAGACTCTTCTCGCGAGAAATGGAGACATTGCCTGCCCGATCGCTGACTTCATATATCGCGTACAGTTGACCATTGCCACTATCACGAATGACCCTGCCAGGAAATTCAACCGGCGCCGGCTGGCCGCTTTCGCCGCGATACAGCGTCCGCGAATCGACTTTATCGGCGGGCGTTACCGGAAACGAAACCTTGCTCCAGTACCAGGAGATGACATCACCAGGCGCTCCACCACCATATGCTGGAACATCCCCCATTAACTTGTCTTCGTTGGCATCCAGATACTGGCTGGTCACTTGGGTGGTGTCGAAAATCAGCCTGGGGTCACTGCCCAGGTCGGGGGGGATTTCGTCAATGGTAACCGTGAGTGCCTCAGAGGGATCCCAGTTTCCATTGAACAACGTCACCTCATAACGCAATTCATGCACACCATGTATGACGTGCTGCGCCTCCAGATCGAAAAACAAATCAGCGGGAGGCGGTTTGTCATCACTCCCAAATTCGCTCGGTGCCCATACCTTTTCATAAACCGGCCGGCTGCCGTTATTCCAATAGACGCGCAAATAGCAACGATCTGTTTCATCTTTCGGAATAGAGACCCAGGCAGGAATCTCAACCGTCAATGGTTTATTCGCCAAGTTAGCAGGCAACAAACCCGTTTCATCCCAGTCAGAACTATCAGGCAACAATACAGACACGATCGGCTTGTTCAAGAGCCGAGCGCGAGGATGGTTATCAGCCATTGCCGTTCTCCTTCGAGCAGGAAAGATCAGGTCGATGAAGAGACCATTTTATCCATTAGCCGTCACACAACGAGACACGTTTAACACTTCCCCCTGCAAATGTGTACTAACAGAACTACTAGGTTGACAAACAAGTTTTGACCCAGCCAACAAAGACGAAACGTCCTACAAAAAAAGTCTTACATTCCGATATCGACCTGTAAGAAAAATCCATAGAGTCCCGCCCCGCAAACTCATCACGGCTTATGGCAAAACCCTAAGCTCTGAGCTTGCCCGTTAAAGCCTGCTGCAGTTGCCCCAAGCACATAGCCGGTTTGGCAAAACATTCGCGGACAGTGCAGTTAATACCGGCTGTCCCACAAAAAATCCTACTTCCCTTTCAGGTCGAATCTCTTTATGAAGCAATCCTTTTACGCACTTCCATTGGGCATGCTGCTGGCCATGGCCGCCACTTCTGCCTCTGCCACCACCGGCACCATCAACTTCGAAGGGATGATCACCGACATCACCTGCCCGATTGAAATCATCAACCCGGAAACCGGCGCCCCAGGCAACCTGGTGCGTCTGGGACGCGTTGCCAGCAGTCAGTTCGCGACCATCGGTGACGAAGGCGGGCATCGCGATTTCGCCATGCGCGTAACCCCGGGTGCGGGCTGCACCTCGCCCACCAGCGCCACCGTCAAATTCACTGGCGTACACGGCGCGACGGGTACCGGCAACACCCTTCACGCTCTGCGTTCAGGCGGCGGTTATGCCAGCGGGCTGGGTCTGGCGATCAAGGACAACAAGGGTGTGCTGATCGGCTATGGCACGGAATCCGCCGACTATACGCTGGATGACACCAATCCGACCGACATGCGCTTTACCGCCGCCTATAAATCCACCGCTACAGCGGTGGGCACCGGTGCGGCCCAGGTTGAAGTGGCGTTTATCGTCAACATCACCTAACCCGCAATCCCCCGGCGCAAGCCGGGGACCTCGGCACGCGTCAGCTCCCTACTCGGGTGGCTAGGCCCAAGGTATCCGTTTTATGCAAAGCCCGAAAACTTCCTCTATTTACGCCAAAGCACGCACCGCTGGCCTGCTGGTTCTCGGGCTGTTCGCCCAGATCCCCAGCAGCCAGGCGGCCTTGAGCATCAATGGCACGCGGGTAGTCGTTACCAGCGACCAACGCAGCGCCGCGCTGATCGTCAGCAATCCCAGCCAGCAAACCTATGCCGTGCAAACCTGGGTCAATACCGAAAGCGACGACACCACCACCGCCGTACCTTTTATGGCTTCGCCGCCTCTGTTTCGCCTGGATCCAGGCAAGGAGCAACAGGTGCAAATCAATCGCCTTCCAAATGACTTGCCCACGGATCGCGAATCGCTGTTCTTCTTTAATGTTCAGGAAATCCCCCAAGCTGACAGCACCGAAACCAACGTGCTGAATATCGCCCTGCGCACGCGGATCAAAGTGTTCCATCGCCCCGTGCAACTCAAGGAAAACCCCAGCCTGCGCCTGAAGGATTTGCGATGGTCGCTCAGACAGGTCGACGGCCAAGCCTATCTGGCCGTCGCCAACCCGAGCCCGTTCCATGTGTCCTTCCTGCGTATTGAAGTCAGCGGCAAGGGCCAGCGGCAAGTCTTCAACAGCCCGGCCATGGCTTACCCGATGTCGAGCCAGACCTATAAGTTGGAGGAGATCAAACCGGCCACCGACCTGCAGGTGAGTTTCTCCGCAGTGGACGATTACGGCGCGCGTATCAGTCCAGCGCCCATGGCCATTGAACTGCACCCCTGACACCCCGCGCCTTTATCGCTGGAAGACCACCATGATCCATGCACCTGCACGCCGCCGGCCTTTGCGCCAGCGGCTCGCCCCCCTATTTGTCATTGGTAGCGCGGTTGGCTTATCCGAAGCGCGGCCAACGCTTGCCAGCCAAACGCTCGAATTCCAGTCCGGCTTCATGCACCAGAGTGGCGCTGCCAGCACACTGGCGCTGGACGTTCTCGGCCAAGGACAGGCATTCGTTCCGGGACGTTATCGGGTAGCCATCCAGATCAATCGCCATTACTTCGGTGAACGTGAATTGGACTTCCATGTCGATCCCGACCGGCAAAGCCTTTCGCCCTGCCTGGACGCCGGACTGCTGGAGCAATTGGGGATCAAGCTCGAGAGTTTTGCCTCGTCCCTGGAGGCAGCCTGCGTCGATCTGCCTGCATTGATCGCCGATTCTAAAATCGAGTTCGATGCCAGCACGCTGCTGCTGTCGCTCGCGGTGCCACAGATCGCCATGCGCCGTGACAGAGTTGGACAAGTCGATCCCGAGCAATGGGATGCCGGCATCAACGCCGCCTTCGTCAATTACCAAGTATCGGCCCAACAAGGCACCAGCCGTTATCGGGGCTCCACCAGCAGCGACGACTTGTACCTCAACAGCGGTCTCAACCTGGGTGCCTGGCGCTTGCGCAGTAACCATGCGCTGCACCAGAACACCGACGGTCAACGCGAATGGACCCAGGCTTACACGTATGCCCAGCGCGATTTGCCCGGCACCCGCGCCAATCTGACCTTGGGCAAGACCTTTACCGGTGGCGAAGTGTTTCGCAGCTTGCCGATCCAGGGACTGGTCATCGCCTCGGACATGGGCATGCTGCCCGACCTTCAGCAAAGCTATGCGCCGATCGTTCGCGGTGTGGCCCAGGCACGTTCCAAATTGGAGATCAAGCAGAACGGCTACCCAATCTATTCCACCTATGTCAGCGCCGGTCCCTATGAGATCGACGACCTGAGTACCGCCGGGGGTAGCGGTGAATTGGAGGTGGTGCTGACGACGGACGATGGCCAGGTCCAACGCTTTATTCAACCTTATGCAAGCCTTGGCAACCTGCTGCGCGAAGGGGTCTGGCGCTACAGCGCGACCATGGGGCGCTATTCGGCCGCTAGCGGCCTGGACGCCCCCTTGCTCTGGCAGGGCACCCTGGCAATGGGCAGCGCCTGGAGCACGACGTGGTATGGCGGGGCAATGGGCAGTGATTTCTATCGGGCCGGCAACCTGGGCCTCGCCCGGGATTGGGGCAGCCTCGGGGCGCTGGCCTTCGACCTCACCCATTCCAGCGCCGAGTCGGGGCGCGGTGAAAGTGTGCAGGGCATGAGCTATGCGCTGAAATACAGCAAGGCCTTCCAGACCAGCACCAGCCTGCGTTTCGCCGGTTATCGCTACTCCACGCAGGGCTACCGGGACTTCGACGAAAGCGTGCGTGAACGTAGCCGCGATGGCAAGTTCGCCGGTAGCCGCCGCAGTCGTCTTGAAGCGGCGCTGTTTCAGGACCTGGGGCCGGCCAGCTCGGTTAACTTGACGTTATCGCAAGACGACTACTGGGGCGCCAACGCACAACAACGCCAATTCCAGTTCAACTTCAATACTCAACACCGCAAGATCAGCTACAACCTGTTCGCCTCGCAGTCCCTGAGCGATGAGCGCAATGGCAGTCGTCGGCAGGCCGGCTTGAGCATTTCTTTTCCCTTGGACCTTGGCCATTCAAACACTGCGACCCTGGGTTTCCAGGACAATGCCGGGCGCTACAGCCAGACCGCACGCCTGACCGGCAGCGCCGATCAGAACCGACTCAGCTACAGCACCGCACTGAGCAACAGCGATGATGACCAGCGCTCGGCGACCTTGGCCCTCGGTTATCAAGCGCCCTTCGGCAGCGTGGGCGGTGGCTACACCCAGGGCAATGGCTATCGCAGCCTTTCATTGAATGCCAGCGGTGCACTCCTGCTGCACGGCGATGGCCTTGAATGGGGTCCCTACCTGGGCGAAACCATGGGCCTGGTGGTGGTGCCCGATACCCCAGGCATTGGCGTACTCAATGCCACCGGCGTGCGCACCAACGCCCAGGGCTACGCCTTGGCTCCGCATCTGCGTCCTTACCGGCAGAATCAGGTGGTGCTGCAAACCGACCAGTTGGACCCGGAGGTGGAGATCGACAATGGCGTCACCCATGTGGTGCCCCGGCGCGGGGCCGTGGTCAAGGCGGCCTTTACCGCGCGCAAGGTCAACCGACTGGTGCTGACGAGCCACACGCCAGCAGGCCAGCCCGTGCCGTTCGGCGCCCAGGTCAGCGATGCCCAGGGAGAACGGCTCGGCGTGGTTGGCCAGGCCGGACAAGTCCTGCTGACCACCACGGCCGAACCGCAAACCCTGGATGTGCGCTGGGGCAAGGAAGCCGGACAGCACTGCCAGTTGCAGATCGCGCCGCAAAGCATGGAACAGGCGCAAGGCTATCGGCTGCAGACACTCACCTGCACCGAGCCCATGACGCATTAATTCCCTTGTCGGGCGCCGCGACGCTGCGCGCGCCCTGACTCTTCAGGATTCGACAGATGAAATCAGCATCACGACGTTTGGCCGGGACCTTTGCCTTGGTCGCCGCCTGCCAGATTGAGGTGGCCGCGGGCGCCAGTTTCTGCCGCTGGGTGACTTCAGCCACCAGCATGACCTTCCGCCTCGACGCGGGCAGCGTCTATGTACCCCGGGACGCAGCGCCGGGGCATGTGATCGGGGAGTTCGACCGCGGCTTTTCGATGCCCAGTACCGAAGGCCAGATCATTCACTGCGAGAACGACCTGGGCTCGACCTTGACCTTCAACGCCGTCGCCAGCGCCCCCCTCTTTCCCGGCACCTTGCCGCCGGTCAATGGTGAGGACGTCAACGGCAAGGTCTTCATGACCGGGATCGATGGGATCGGTGCGCGCATCAAGCTGCAGCATCCCTTCGATGGCATCGCCGCCGATGCCTTTGTGCCGAGTACCGAGCCCACCGTTCCGTTCAACGCCTTGCTCCACGCCGCCGTTCCCGCTAGCGCCCCACTGCGCATCGACCGGCTCCAAGGCAAACTCACGCTGATCAAGACCGGGCCCATCGCCCCTGGTCCGCATACTTTCGACAAAGCTCTGTTCGGTACGCGCTTTTCCAACATCGGCAACGGTTTCGATTTCCAGTTGAGCGGTACCGTGCTCCAGGCACAGTGCGGCATTTCCAGCGTCAGTGCCAACCCGGTGCCTCTGGGTGACTGGCGCACCTCGGACTTCGGCGCAGTGGGCCCGGGCACCCCGGCGGTGCCGTTCAATATCACACTGGGTAATTGCGACGCCGACCCCGGCGACATCAACATCGCCTGGGCCAATATTCGTCTGGAGCCCACCAACGGCTCGGTGCCGATCCCTGGGGTGGAGGGCGGCTTTACCCTGGGCGCTGGTTCGGGGGCTACTGGCGTTGGGATCCAGATCCTCAAGGCTGACGGCGTGACACCGGTGCCCTTGCAACGTGAAGTGCCCTTGGCGACCATTTCACCCGGAACGACGGTACTGGACCTGAGTGCACGGCTGTATCAGACCGCTCCCAAGGTGGATGCGGGGGCGGTGAAAGGGTCGCTGAACTTTACCGTCAGCTTTCATTGAGCACATACGCTGCGCCGGCAAGCGGCTTGATCGGCCGTTGTCGGTGAGGTGTTGTAGCGTACGGATAGAGTCACTGGATTGAATAAAAACTAATCGAACGCACATAAAAAGGGCTGGAAAATCCAGCCCTTTTTTATTACTCAGCCCTATTACCAAGCATACGTAGCGCCGAAGTTGACGCCCCAGGGCTGCTTGATCTTATCGCCATGGCTATAGTCAAGATCGGCATGCAGCTGGACTTTGTCCGAGACTTTCATCGCCACCCCGCCACCCAATGCCAGGCGCGAACCGGACAGGTCATTATCGAAGGTAGTGTTGTTGACCTTGACGTCATTGCTCTTGGCAAACTCATGCACCACGGCTGCTTTCAGGTACGGCTGGAGGATTTGCCCACCGCCCAGGTCGATGTCGCGACCTACGGTGGCACCCGCAGTGCCCAGCAACGAATGGCTGCGGCTGCCATCGGCGCTCATGCCATTGTCCAGCGAGTAGTCCTTACCTTGTACCACCAGCGCAGCGGCCTGGACGAAGGGTTCGACAAAATAACCGTCGTCGAGCTTGATATGCCGACCAAATTCCAGCGTGGTACCCAGGCCATGGGTGTCATAGCGGCCCTTGGCCTTGGCGCCATCGCTGAGGGCGACATCGGACTGGTTCTGGAAGCGGTTGAGCTTGAGCACTCCGTCGAAGTAGTAACCGGTATCGGCATCCAGCCAGGTGGCGTAGGTACCGACATAAAAGCTGTCGACCTCACCCGAGGTACCGTGCTTCATTTGCAGATCCGAACGGCTGTAGCCGGCCAGAAGTCCGATCACCCACTGGCCATCGCCCAATGCCGGCACCGGGGTATCCACGCCCAGGGACAAACCCTGCTGGCTCTGTTTGTAAGCCATGCCGGAATCGGCGGAAACATCAAAGCGATTGCCATAGGCGCGCATCCAGCCGCCAGTCTGGCCACTGTTCATGCGCACTTCGCCCATGCGACTGCGCAGGGTGCTCAGTTCGCCATACCAGGCCGAACGCGAAGCATCGAACAATGCCAGCACCGAGGCGGTGCCCGGGCTGATCACTTTGCTGGCGGCGTCCAGGTACCAGTCATTGCCGCCGACCTGAAGCAGGTCATAGGAATAGGTACCCAGGTCAACCCGACCATTGAGCAGCGAAAACGAGGCATCGCCGCTGGCGGTATGCACCACATGGATCTGCTTATCCGACAGGGGGTCGTTGCCGCTGCTGGAGACATCCAGGGTGTGGCTGCCGGTGGCCGCTCCGGTTACGTCAAGAAAGTCGGTCTGGCCGGTGGCGAAATCGGTATGCATGATGAAATTGCCATTGCCGCTGAGGTTGTCTACCGACAGGCGCAGGTACTCGCCGGGTTGGCCAAACTGCACCGAGCCGCCGGCCATGCTCAGGTTCTGTAGCTGACCGTCGTCGACCATGATCCACTTGCCTTGGCTATTGAGAGCCAGGGTCTCGACATTCTGCAAACGTCCGGTCAGGGTCGCGAAGTTCTGCAGGGTGACATTGCCGGTGCTCCCGGCTTCGACGATCACATCGCCAACCAGATCGCTGTTGTCCACGGTTGCATTGGCGGTAGCACCGCCCGCCACATTGAGTAATACGCCATTGCCTCCGACCAGGGTCGAACCGTTCCCGATGAGGATCTTCGCCGCTTCTGCAGTCTGGCCAAAGTCATTGATTTCGATCGCCGCGCCGCTCAAACCCTCTACTCGGGTGCCATCCAGTTCCAAAGTACGCGGCGCAACTTCGGCGCCGCTGGCAATGATCCGGATACCGTTAACGCCGCCACTGATATTGCTGTCGCGTGCCACGACGGAGGCTTCGCTCATATTCAAGCCGACGCCACTGGCATTGACGGCGGTGACAGCGGTTCGCGACAACTCGAGCACACCCAGGCTGCTGACGCTGACGCCCATATTGCCACCGGTGATTGCACTGTCGGCAACCACGGCCCGGGAGCCTGCGCCTGAACCCGCGACGTAACCCACCGCCAGACCAGTATTTCCGCTGGTGATATTGCTGCCGTTGATGGTTGCGCTGCTCGCCAATAGCTGTACACCATCATTGGAACCCGTGGCGGTGACTGCTGAGCCATTGAGTGCAAGCTGGGAGCCACTCTGGACCAGGATCTGATTGGTCGTGGCGCCATTGGCCGTGAGTTGGGCATTGTTGCGCAAGGTGTAGCTTTCCGGCGGGTTTGTGCCGTCGATCACTACCGGGCTGCCACCGTCAATGATCAATCCAAAAGTGTGTTGACTGAACACCAGCAAGGGCGTGATGGAGAGAAGCTTCAAGGCCTGCGACAGCGGTCGCAACACAAAGGGTTTTACACAAGTCATGGCAAGCACCGTTGAGACATTTCGGTTTAACACCAGCGTCGTAGGCAACTTCCAACAACTACGTACGACACGGTTGAATAGGTGCCGCAGACTACAGATCGAACCCGACGATCTATGTAGGAAAAACCCTATTGCCATTGGGATTATTCCTTAAACCTTCTTTCATTCACCTGCCCACTGCCCTTCCATTGCCCCAGGACTATTTTTCTGTCCCGGGGCAATGGCTCTGTCAAGGTGTTGGGATATTCGTCAGATCGCACGTGGCCCCAATTGTGCCCAGGGCAATGGACATGATTTGATTAGTTTTCGCAGAGGGCTTTGGCACACCCTCGACCGGCGTGGTGTAGTCGATTTCCGCATAACTATACGGGCTCGATACTGCGTCGGCGGGCAGGACATGCCGATCATAGTCAATGAACCATTGGATGCCGGCCGTCTGCGCATTATCCGGAATGACTAGGGGTGTGTCCTTGCTCACAGAAGGAATCAGGGTCGTACCATCCGCCTGATAAACTCTCCAGCGCAACTGGATCGTTTCACCCGGCTCAAGATAGGTCGAGGGTGGAACGGTTACGCGATAACCGATCACTCCATTGACGGTGCGCAACATACTGCAATTGAGAAAGGTACCTGCGCCCAAGTCGGTGAAGAACGGCGCAGAGGGAATAACCCGAATAGCCTCGACCTTGACGGGGGTAATCAGGGACTCCCGATCATTGTTCGGAAAGTTGGCGTGACTCATCACATAGTAAACAGGCAACTGCGGATGGGCTCCGCCGGCAAGAATTTCGTCCCAGGTGATATTGATGGTGATGTCATCGCCAGGGTCGATCGAGCCATCGGACGTATACGTATGAGCTACTGCGACCCCCTTCCAATACAAGGTAAAGGTATCGCCATCGACAACCGGATCCGGCGCCTTGAACTTGGCCCTTGCTGGCGCATTGAAGTCCTGCTCGGGCAGTACATTATCTTCGGTGCCTGTAGCGCTATAGACTGTCACCTGATCCAGGAGCGGAGTGACCGGATTGGGATCTGGATCGTCAGGGTCGATCGGGCCGGTCATGGAAAAATCGACATTGATATTGATCGTCCGAGGATTCGGCCAGTAGTCAACCTGTGGCGCACGTTCGACCCGGTAACCGACCGGGACGACCTGCACCCCCCCGGCGGTAGAATTGTACTCGGCTTTTAAACGTGCCCAATTCACGGGAATCGAAATGACCGGCGGCAGATGCTCCCCCACGGGATAACCCTGCAGCTTCGCGCTGCCCCACTCGACGAAGATCTCGTCCTCGGGCATAGGATTGTCGTAGAGGGGAATCTCTACCCTGACCCCGGCCCAGGCATCCGCGCGATTGATCAGCGAATCAGCATGCAAAGGTACCGTATGGGGTTGCAGATTGGTTGGCAGCGCACCCAAGGCTACAGGCACATTCTGTACCCGCGATAAATTGCTGACATTGCCGGCAGGATCCATCAGGACGTAGGTCACATAATGAGTCCCCGAGCCGAAAGGC
This sequence comes from Pseudomonas sp. Soil_N_39, assembly GCF_057655955.1. Lineage (NCBI taxonomy): Bacteria > Pseudomonadati > Pseudomonadota > Gammaproteobacteria > Pseudomonadales > Pseudomonadaceae > Pseudomonas > Pseudomonas sp. Soil_N_39. The sequence continues at coordinate 478,136 of NZ_JBDGLI010000003.1, read as the reverse complement.
TCGATTTTGTCCCTCGTAACGGTTACTTTTCGACCCGGTGGCAACAGTCCAGAGAAGGCGGGGACAATAGTTTCACCAGGGTCCGGCGGCACGTCGCTCCAACCCACCGCAACGATGATCCGTGCTTTATCAGGATCACTGAAATCATCGATTTCACATTCAACGCCGTTTTCAGCAGCCAGGGTCGCGTCTGTAATGGGGCTCGAAGTGAACCTTATAGGCGGCGGAACGTCATCCGGATGATTATATTGCCTGTAGGGTGCGGTTTTATCCAAACGAATGGGGACTTCTATTGACCAGTCATGATTGGTGTAATACATCCTGACGTAATAACGAAAAAAGAACTTCCCTTCTTGCCCCTCAAATTTATCCAAGGCAATTTCTCGATTTAGCGGAAATGTAACACCGGTCAAATTCGAGAGCAGTTCCATGTCGCTGATGTCGTGGAACTCCGCCTCACTTTCACGTCGCCATTGCAATGTCAACTCCGAGAAAAACTCTGTGTTTGACGGGTTTGGTACGGGCCCCAATGGAAACTCTGGAATTTGCACGCGTATCGGCGCATCGAGCCTGGCTCTCGGAAGCAGCCCATCCGGATCGCCGGGGATCGCATCGGTAATGGTGGGCGGGGTCATGTCCCCGACACGCTGCCGCTCTGCCAATACCCGGCCATAAGCATGCCGAGCCTCTTCACCTTGACGTTTTCTATATACCTGGGTCATCGCCTGTTCTCACTCTTGAGTCAAATCAGGTTCAGCCATGGGCAGAGCCATGGTCGGGAATCGATTCAGCCACTTGATCGAGACAACAGCTCGCAGACACTTCGATAGTCGGGACCTTGAACAAATTAAGCGCCAGATTTTAACGAGGCGATACTGTCAGAGTTGACAGGTAGGCAGGGCAAATTCAGCTCAATACCACCCCCACCAACACCGCCACCTCCAGCAACTCCAGCAACGCCCCAGCCGTATCCCCGGTGCATCCCCCGAGCCGGCGCAGCATCATCCGCCGCAAGCCAACGAACACCGCCAAGGTCACGGCCAACGCACAGACACCCGCCCAACCCGCCACCAGCACGCCCCCCAGCGCGCACACCAACAACACCCACCACGCTGCACGCCGGGGCAGATGATCGGCAAGGGCCTGGCCCAACCCGCCGGCCCGCACGTAAGGCGTGGTCAGGAACAAGCCCAGCAACGCCGCACGCCCCAGCACCGGCACGATGATCAAGGCCAACATTTGCCCCTGTTCGATCAACGCCAGCAACGCGGTGAATTTGAGCAGCAGCACCAACACCAGAGTGATCACCGCGATGGGCCCACTGCGCGGATCCTTCATGATCAGCAGCGTGCGGTCGCGGTCGCCAAAGCCGCCCAGCCAGGCGTCGGCGCTGTCGGCCAGGCCGTCGAGGTGCAGGCCGCCGCTGAGCAACACCCACGCTGTCAGCAACAGGGCGGCGTGCAGCAACGGCGGCGCCCCCAACAGCAGTGCATTGAGCAACCACAGCACGCCGCCGAACAACAGCCCCACCAATGGGTAGAACAACAGTGAACGACCCAGTTGCTCGGGCTCGGGCATGCCGGGCAGGCGCACCGGTAGGCTGCTGAGAAATTGCAGGGCGATCCAGAAAGGCAACATCGTCAAACCGCCTCTTCGAGCACTGAACCTGCCGACACTGTCAGGGAAAACAGCGCGCCATGAGCGACTTCGACATTGAGCAACTGCTCCCGAGGCAGACCGCGGGCCTGGGCCAGCAGCAGGCGCATCACGCCGCCATGGCTGACCAGCAAGACCCGCTGACCGGCATAGGCCGCGTGCAGGCGTTCGATTGCCGTCAGGACGCGGCTGGAAAACGCCAGCACCGGCTCGCCTTCGGGGGGCGTGAAGGCATAGGGGTCAGCCCAGAACCGGCCCAGTGCCTCGGCGTCGGTATCCATCAGTGCCGCCGCGCTGCGACCTTCCCAGGCGCCAAAATGCAACTCTTGCAGGTCTTTGTCCAAATGCACTGGCAGGTTGAGACGGGCGCCGAGTTGCTCGGCGAAACGGGCGCAGCGCTGCAGCGGTGAACTGACCAGGCGATCCCAGGGCCCGCCTTGAGCGACAGCCGTGTGCATCTGCTCCCAGCCCTTGGTCGTCAAGGCGTCGTCGAGGCTGCCGCGCAGGCCGCCGCCCAGTTCGGTTTCGCCGTGACGCAGCAGGTCCAGGCGCAAGATCATGCCGGGCGATCCGCCACGGCCGCTTCGGCAAACGTCGCCATCTGCCCGTGAAGGTCACAGGCCAGGCGCAACAGTGGCACCGCCAACGCCGCGCCACTGCCCTCGCCCAGGCGCAGGCCGAGCTCCAGCAGCGGTTCGGCGCCGAGGGTTTCCAGCACATGGCGATGGCCCGGTTCGGCGCCGCGATGGGCGAACAGCAACCACGGCTGGCACGCGGGATTGAGCCGTGTGGCCACCAGGGCCGCGACGCTGCAGATGAAGCCATCCACCAGCACGGCGACGCCCTGCTGGGCACAGGCCAGGTACGCACCGACCAACGCGGCGATTTCAAAACCGCCGAGGTTGAACAGGGTCTGCAACGGGTCGTTGCCTTGGGCAGCGTGCAACGCCAGGGCCCGCTGGATCACCTGGGTCTTGTGGCTGACACCCGCGGCGTCCAACCCCGTGCCCGGCCCCACCAGATGCACCACCGGGCATTCGAGCAAGGCGCAGGCCAAGGCGCTGGCGGCGGTGGTGTTGCCGATGCCCATCTCGCCACCGATGAACAATTGCGTCCCAGCCGCGACCGCGCGCAGCACACTGTCGCGCCCGGCGTGCAAGGCCTGCTCGCCCTGGCTCACCGTCATGGCCGGGCCCTGGGCGAAATTCGCCGTGCCCGGCCCGAGGTTCAGATGCCGCACACCGGGCAGGTCCAACGATGGCGTGACGGTGCCCAGGTCGACCACTTCCAGGGACGCGCCCAGTTGTCGCGCCAGGACGCTGATGGCTGCACCGCCACTGACGAAGTTGAGCAGCATCTGCCCGGTGACCGCTTGGGGATAGGCCGATACGCCTTCGGCGACCACGCCATGGTCACCGGCGAAAATCGCGATCCACAGTCGGTCCAGGCTTGGCTTGAGCTGCCCTTGCAGGCCCGCCAGTTGCACCGCCACCGATTCCAGTCGGCCCAACGAACCGGCGGGTTTGGTCAGCTGTTGTTGACGGGCCGCAGCCATTTCCAGCGCGTGGGTATCGACGGGCTTGCACGGGTCCAGCCACCAGCGATGATTCATAACGCAGTACCTTTGAGAGTCAGGGGCAGGCCCGCGACGGCCAGCACGACGCGCTGACAACGTTCGGCCAAGGCTTGATGCAGCCAACCGGCTTCATCGACGTAACGGCGAGTCAGCTCGCCCAGCGGCACGACACCCATGCCGGTCTCGTTGCTGACAAAAATGATCTCCCCGGGCAGCACGGCCAGGCTGTCCAGCAGCGCTTCGCGTTCGGCGTTCAGTTGCTCGGTATCGTCGAGCATCAGCAGGTTGGTCAGCCACAGGGTCAGGCAATCCACCAGCAGGCATTGCCCGTGGGCGGCGTTTTCCCGCAGCACCCGGGCCAGGGCCAAGGGCTCCTCCACCAGCGTCCATTCGGCCGGCCGTCGGGCGCGGTGCTGGGCGATGCGCTGGTTCATCTCGCCGTCCAGGGGTTGGCTGGTGGCGATGTAGGTCACTGGCAAGCCAGTGTCCGCCGCGAGTTTTTCAGCCAAGCGACTCTTGCCGGAGCGGGCGCCGCCGAGGATCAGTTGCAGCATGGATCATTACCTTTTATTTGGCGGTGTGGTGACTGGCGCCATCGCGAGCAAGCTCGCTCCCACAGGTAATGCTGTTCACTTAAGGCCATCGACAAACCCGTGGCGAGGGAGCTTGCTCCCGCTGGGCCGCGAAGCGGCCCCATAACCTGCCAAATGCGGAGCATCAAACCACCGCTCCCGCCGGTTTACGACTGCTTCGCAGCCGAGCGGGAGCAAGCTCCCTCGCCACAGGTCCATCATTTTTCTTAAGTGAACCGCATTGCGCCCCCACAGGGGATTTATGTGCCCCCGCAAATCCAATGCTGGGACATTGGCTACGTTGTATTAGCGGTGTTGATGCCGGCCTCATCGCGAGCAGGCTCGCTCCCACAGTTGATCCAGGGTGTACATGAATGCTGTGGTCATCAGAGATCCAATGTGGGAGCGAGCCCGCTCGCGATAAGGCCAGCCCAGCTACCCTACCCCCCACAGAGCCCACACCGAGCCTGCTGTGTACACAAATCCCCTGTGGGAGCGGGCTTGCTCGCGAAGGGGCCGCCCCTGCTACCCTACCCCCCACAGAGCCCACACCGTGCCTGCTGTGCACACAAATCCCCTGTGGGAGCGAGCTTGCTCGCGAAGGGGCCGGCCCTGCTACCCTACCCCCCACAGAGCCCACACCGAGCCTGCTGTGTACACAAATCCCCTGTGGGAGCGAGCTTGCTCGCGAAGGGGCCGGCCCTGCTACCCTAGATCCCACAGAGCTCACGCAACAATCCAGTATCCAGATGCCGCTCCACCAGATCCGCCAACCGCTCGATGTCCCGCTCGCGCAAGCCGTGGTAGTCCACCGCCTGCACCTCCTGCAACCCCGCCCAACGCAACAACGCGCAACTGGCCGCCGGTGATTCGAACAGCCCATGCAGGTAGGTGCCGAACACCTGTCCGTCGAGGCTCTGGGCACCGTCGCAACGGCCGTCTTCCAAGTGCACCGCGGCGTTTTCCAGGGCCGGGCCGCTGGTCACTCCCGCGTGGATCTCGTAACCGCTGACCTCGGCCGCTTCCAAGGCCAATCGCCCGCGCACATTACGCAATTGCTTCTCGTGCTCCAGGGTCGTTTCAAAATCCAGCAGGCCCAGCCCGGCACTGGAACCGGCCGCGCCTTCCAGGCCCAACGGGTCATGGACGTGCTGGCCGAGCATCTGCAAACCGCCGCAGATGCCCAGCAATTTGCCGCCGTAGCGCAGGTGACGATGGATCGCCGTCTCCCAACCGTTGGCGCGCAGGTAGGCCAGGTCGCTGCGCACGCTTTTCGAGCCGGGCAGGATAATCAGGTCGGCCGGCGGGATGGGCTGGCCGGGGCCGACGAATTGCAGGTCGACTTGCGGGTGCAGGCGCAGCGGATCGAAATCGGTGTGGTTGCTGATGCGCGGCAAGACCGGCACCACCACTTTCAGCACTTGCTCGGCCTTGTCGATCTGGCGTTGATCGAGGCCATCCTCGGCTTCCAGGTGCAGGTCTATCACGTAGGGCAATACGCCGATCACCGGTTTGCCGGTGCGCGCCTCCAACCAGTCCAGGCCCGGTTGCAGCAAAGCGATGTCGCCACGAAAACGGTTGATGATGAAGCCTTTGACCCGCGCCTGTTCGCTGGGGGAAAGCAACTCCAGCGTGCCGACCAGATGGGCGAACACCCCGCCGCGATTGATATCGGCGATCAGCAACACCGGGCAGTCCACCGCCTCGGCAAAGCCCATGTTGGCGATGTCACCGGCGCGCAGGTTGATCTCGGCCGGCGAGCCAGCGCCTTCCACCATGACCACCGGATAGGCCGCGCTCAAGCGCGCGTGGGAGGCCAGCACCGCTTGCATGGCGATGGCTTTGTAATCGTGATAAGCCACGGCGTTCATGGTGGTGACGGCGCGGCCATGGATGATCACCTGGGCGCCGGTGTCGCTGTTGGGCTTGAGCAGCACCGGGTTCATGTCGGTGTGCGGCTCGAGTCCGGCGGCCTGGGCCTGCACCGCCTGGGCGCGACCGATTTCGCCGCCGTCGGCCGTCACGGCACTGTTGAGGGCCATGTTCTGTGGCTTGAACGGTACCACGCCCACATCCTGGCGCCGGACCCAGCGGCACAAAGCCGTGACCAGGGTACTTTTGCCGGCATCGGACGTGGTGCCCTGCACCATCACTGTGGTCATTGGGTGTCCTTGGCGTAGGCCTCGAAGGCCTGTTCGAGGCGCAGGAATTCGCTGTCGTCGGCCGGCAGCCCGAAACGCAGGCTGCTGGTGTTCACGAACAGGCGCAGGAGAATGCCGCGCTGGGCCATGAAATCGTGCAGCCCCTGGGCGTGCTCGGTGACCAGCCATTGGAACAATCCGCAGCCGCCCTGCGGCTTGAAACCGTGGCGTTCAAGCAACAGCGCCAGGCGTTGGCTCGTGGCTTGGCAGCGTTGGCGCTGGTCTGCGTGGGCGGCGCTGTCCAGCAGGCAGGCCTGGCCCAGTACCCGGGTCGGCCCGCTGACGACCCACGGCCCGACTTGTTCGGCGAGCAACTTGAGCAAGCGGCGCTCGGCCAAAACAAAGCCCAGGCGAACCCCGGCGAGGCCAAAGAACTTGCCGAACGAACGCAGCACGATCAGCCCGACCAGATGGGTGTGCGCCGCCAGGCTCAGCGCCGGCGTGACGTCCATGAAGGCTTCATCCACCACCAGCCAGCCACCGCGCTGGGCCAGGCGGGCATGCCAGTCCAACAAGCGCTCGGGCGCCAGGCTCAAGCCCGTGGGGTTGTTCGGATTGACCACCACCAACACGTCGAGGCTGTCGAGAAAGAAATCCACTTCCGCTTCCAGTACTTCGCGCACGATATAGCCACTGCGGCGCCAGGCTTCGGCGTGCTCGGCATAACAGGGCGACAAGACGCCGACCTTGCCGCTGCGACGCAGGCGCGGCAACAGCTGGATGGCCATCTGCGAACCGGCCACCGGCAGCACATCTAATGCACCGTAGTAGTCGCAGGCGGCCTGCTCCAATCCATCATCGGTTTCCGGCAGGCGCGCCCAGGCCCGCAGGGGAATGGCCGGAACGTCGAACGGCCAAGGCGCGAGGCCGCTGGACAAATCGAGCCAATCGGCCTCGGCAACGCCGTATTGCCGGGCCGCATTGCGCAAGCGTCCGCCGTGCTCAAGCATAGAACTCAGCTCCCAGGCAGAGAATCAGCAACCACAACCATACCCCGCGCTGGACCAATTGCCAGCCGCGATCAATGGAATCGGCACTCGCCGGCACGCCTTCGCCCAAGGGCGGACGTTGGTGCAGTTCGCCGTGGTAAACCGCCGCCCCGCCCAGCTCCACACCCAGCGCTCCGGCCCCGGCGGCCATCACCGGCCCGGCGTTGGGGCTGTTCCAGGTCGGGCCCTGGGTGCGCCAGCACTTGAGCGCCAGACGGGTTTTGCCGAGCAGCGCGTAGGTCAACGCCACCAGGCGTGCCGGAATGTAGTTGAGCACGTCGTCGATCTTCGCAGCCGCCCAGCCAAAGCGCTCGAAGCGCTCGTTGCGGTAGCCCCACATGGCGTCGAGGGTATTGCTCAGGCGGTACAGCACCACACCGGGCGCGCCGGCCACGGCGAACCAGAACAACGCGGCGAACACCGCGTCGCTGCCGTTTTCCAGCACCGACTCGGTGGCGGCGCGGGCCACGGCGGTTTCATCCAGTTCAGCCGTCTCGCGACTGACCAGGTAGCCGACACGTTGGCGCGCCTGCTCCAGGTCACCGCTGCGCAGCGCCCGCGCCACCGGCTCGACATGCTCGCCGAGGCTGCGCAGGCCGAGGGCACAGTACAACGCCAGGATCTCCACCAACCAGCCCACCATCGGCGCCCAGGACAGGGCCGTGGCCAGCAGGGTCAACGGCACCACCGCGATCACCCACGCTGTCACCCCGTGACTGCGCCAGCCACGCCCACCGGCGTTGAAGCGCTGTTCGATGCGATCGGCGAAACGACCGAACGCCACCAGCGGATGCCAGCGCCGGGGCTCGCCCAACAGCGCATCCAGCGCCACCGCGGCGGCACTGAGCAACGCCACACTCATGGGCTCACTCCCCAACGGTTTTCATACAGCAGTTCATGGAGCGGACGCGGTTGCGCCCAACCTTCCAGGGCGAGCATCGGTGCCGGGTAAAAGCCCTCGACCGGGCCCAGGCAGAGGATCGCCAGCGGTTTGGCCCCGGCGGGCAGGCCCAGCAGATCGGCCAGGGCCTGGGGTTCGAACAACGACACCCAGCCCATCCCCAACCCTTCGACGCGGGAGGCCAGCCACAGATTCTGGATCGCGCAGGACAGCGAGGCCAGGTCCATTTCCGGCAAGGTCCGGCGGCCGAAGATGTGTCGCTCGCGATCCTCCATCAACGCCGCCACCAGCACCTCGGCGCAGTCGTCGATGCCTTCGACCTTGAGTGTCATGAACTCATCGCTGCGCTCGCCCAGGGCCTCGGCGGTGCGAATGCGCTCCTGCTCCACCAGTTCGCGGATCTGTCCACGCAAGGCGCGGTCGCTGATGCGGATGAATCGCCACGGTTGCATCAAGCCAACGCTGGGCGCCTGGTGCGCGGCTTCCAGCAGACGACGCAGCAAGGCCGGCTCCACCGTGCCGCCGCTGAAATGGCGCATGTCGCGGCGCTCGGCAATGGCGCGGTAGACCGCTTCGCGTTCGGCCTGGGAGAAAGCGGTGTCTGTCATGGCCGCTTCGCGAGCAAGCTCGCTCCCACACTGGCAGGCGTTGTACTTGAGATCACACAATCCCCTGTGGGAGCGAGCTTGCTCGCGATATCGGCCTCAAGCCCGGGCGCAAACAACGCGGCAATCGCCCTGGGATTGGACGGAAAATAAAAGTGCACATAGGAAGCCGTCATCCGCCCCTGTCGGAAAACCGCCTCCGCCCCTCGCCCGCCATTCGGGCTATGACCACGGGCAATCGGTTCAACCTCGGTGCTGGTCAGGGAGTGATGATAGGTATGCCCACGCAGGTTGCCTTCCGGCAAATCCACCGATTGCAGCGCCAGGGCCGCCAGGCGCTTTTGCATCTGCGCATCGCCGGCCAGCAATCCCAGCAGTTCGGCGCGCACGCCGTCGACATCGGTCAATGAATCGAGCAGATACAACATGCCGCCGCATTCGGCGAGCAACGGTTTATCGGCTGCGTGGTGGGCACGGATCGCGGCCAGCATCGGGGTATTGCGGGCCAGCGCAACGTGGTGCAGCTCCGGATAACCGCCAGGCAGATAAAGGCTGTCCGCCTCGGGCAGTTCGCTGTCATGGATCGGCGAAAAGAAGCTCAACTGCGCGCCCATGGCCCGCAGCAGATCAAGGCTGGCGCCATAGGTGAAGGCGAACGCTTCGTCACGGGCCACGGCGATGCGCACCCCAGCGAGCCACGGCTCCACGGCGATCACCTCGGGCGCGGCGAACGCCACGGCGGGCGGCAACGCCACTTCACAACTGCTGGCCAGGGCCTCGGCCGCTGCGTCGAGGCGCAGGTCGAGGTCGTTCAATTCACTGGCCTGGACCAACCCGAGATGACGGCTGGGCAATTCGATGCCGGTTTCCCGGGACAACGCGCCATACCAACGCAGGCCTTCGGTCAGGCTGCCTTCGAGCAATTGTGCATGACGCAAGGTGCCGACCCGGTTGGCCAAGACCCCGGCGAACGGCAGATCCGGTTGATAACGGGCCAGGCCCAGGGCCAGGGCGCCGAATGTCTGGGCCATGGCCGTGCCGTCGATCACCGCCAGCACCGGCACACCGAAATGTCGCGCCAGGTCGGCGCTGGACGGCGTGCCATCGAACAGCCCCATCACCCCTTCGATCAGGATCAGGTCCGCTTCGGCGGCGGCTTCCCACAACAGCCGCCGGCTTTCCTGCTCGCCGACCATCCACATGTCCAATTGATAGACCGGCGCGCCGCTGGCCCGCTCCAGGATCATCGGGTCGAGAAAGTCCGGGCCGCACTTGAAGACGCGCACCTTGCGTCCCTGGTTGCGATGCAACCGGGCCAGCGCCGCAGTGACGGTGGTCTTGCCTTGGCCCGAGGCCGGAGCGGCGATCAGCACCGCCGGGCAGTGGCGAGCATCACTCACAGCTCGACGCCTTTCTGCGCCTTGATGCCGGCCTGGAACGCGTGCTTGATCATGCCCATTTCCGTCACGGTATCGGCCAGCTCGATCATCTCCGGCTTGGCGCCACGCCCGGTCACCACCACATGCTGCATCGGTGGACGGGCCTGCAGATCGCTCAGCACCTGGTCGAGGTCGAGGTAGCCGTGCTTGAGGGCGATGTTCAGTTCGTCGAGCACCACCAGGCCAATGGACGGATCGCTGAGCAACTGACGCGATACGGCCCAGGCGGCTTCGGCGGCGGCGATGTCGCGCTGACGGTCCTGGGTTTCCCAGGTGAAACCTTCACCCATGACATGAAAACGCACCTGCTCCGGGAAGCGGCGGAAAAACAGCTCTTCACCGGTGCTGTTGCGCCCCTTGATGAACTGCACCACACCGCATTGCATGCCATGGCCCATGGACCGGGCCAGCATGCCGAACGCCGAGCTGCTCTTGCCCTTGCCGTTACCGGTCAGCACCAGCAGCAAGCCGCATTCATTCGGCGAGTTGGCGATGCGCTCGTCGATCACGGCTTTCTTGCGCTGCATGCGCGCCAGATGGCGTTCGTCGCGATCAGACGTGTCGGTGCTGAGGGAGTCAGTCATGGGAGCTCTCCGTTGGGATTGGATAACGGCGGGCGGGCAGAAAAAAGACGGCAACAAGCCTGGCATCGCCCACCGTGATGCCGTTGGATGAATCAGGCCGGTCTCCGGGCTCATGAGCGGCGTAATGCCGGTCCGTGCGCCTTCCCATGTCGGCGACACAGTGGCTTAAGCACAGCGTTGACTCATTTACCGTTGCGGGGGCAGCGCCGGGTTCGTGTGCACTCACCGGCTTCCCTGTTTCACTCTGTCGAACACCGTCACAGAGCACCTGAAACAAGCGGCGAAGGTTAGAGGGTTGGGGGTGGAGCGTCAATTAAAGCCGCCACGGGTCATGCACCGAGCATTGGCCTCGATCAATAAAATGACGCCAATCTTGTGCCACGCTACGGCAAGTGATATCAAATAGGCATCACGACCCGATATCACAAGAACAAGAGGGCAAAACATGCAAGGCATGCTCATCAGCAATCCAAAACTGGAATTCCTGCGCCCGGTGCTGGAACGCTGGTTTGATTGTATCGACCGCTACAACGCCGTACGCGGCGATAACGACACGCCCTATTGGTTCGATGAACGGGCCAACCTCAGCTTGTTGTCGGCCGCCGCCTGGATGGCCGAGATGGTCACGCTGCAGAACGCGCCGACCCGCAAGCAGAATGAAGAAGGCGAACGCAACGTCAGCGCCGACCTGTTCATCGCCAGCACCGAGGAGCGGGCCTTCATCCAGGCCACCCAACGCTGGCCCAAGGTCAACAACTTGAACCTGACCCAACCGCTGTCGGAAGCTACCAGCGATGCCAAGCGCATCAGCTACGCCAGCGACCTGAAGCTGGGCTGCCTGTTCGTCTCGCCGCAAAAAGCCCAGCAAAGCGCGACCCCCGAAGAACTGCAGGACATGATCGACGACCTGCAGAAGGAAAACACCTGCGCCGTGGCCTGGTACTTCCCTTACGCCTATCGCAAGTTGCGCAACGAAGCCGGGCATTATCACCCGGGTATCGCCGTGTTGTTCAAACAGGCCCACGGCTGACTCAATCCACGCCAAAACTGTGGGGAAACTGTGGGAGAAACTGTGGGAGCGAGCTTGCTCGCGATAGCGGCGGGCCAGTCAGACCGCTATCGCGAGCAAGCTCGCTCCCCCCAGTGGGCTTATCTGCTGACACTCGTCCTGCAGTTGAACCATCGCGTGCCTACGCTTCTCTATGAATAACTACATGCATTCATAGGGAAGCCAGCATGCTCAAGCCACCGCACCTTCTGATCGTCGCCCTTGCCGCCGGGCTTGTCGCTTGTGGCGAGTCTTCCACCCTGCAAGTGTCCGATGGCACCGGCCCTGCGCCGAAACTGCCTGAACCAAACAAGACCCTGGTCCCGACCGTCAACATCGCCGAAGCCATCGGCTGGCCGCAAGGCGCCAAGCCAACCCCGGCCCAGGGTCTGCAAGTGGGCGCGTTCGCCGAAGGACTGGACCATCCGCGCTGGCTCTACGTGCTGCCCAATGGCGATGTGCTGGTAGCCGAAACCAATGCCCCGCCCAAGCCGGATGATGCCAAGGGCATCCGTGGCTGGGTGATGAAAAAAGTCATGGGCCGCGCCGGTGCCGGGGTGCCCAGCCCCAATCGCATCACGTTGTTGCGCGACGCCAATCACGACGGCATCGCCGAAACCCGCACGGTGTTCCTGGAAAACCTCAACTCGCCGTTCGGCATGACCCTGGTCGGCAATGACCTGTACGTGGCCGATACCGACCGGCTGATCCGTTTTCCCTACAAGGACGGGGATACGCAAATCAAGGCCCAACCGATCAAGGTCGTCGACCTGCCCGGGGGCACGCTCAACCATCACTGGACCAAGAACGTGATTGCCAGCCGTGACGGCACCAAGCTGTACGTCACCACCGGCTCGAACAGCAACGTCGCGGAAAATGGCATGGAGGCCGAAGAAGGTCGCGCCGCCATCTGGGAAGTGGACCGTGCCAGCGGCAATCACCGGATCTTCGCCTCAGGCCTGCGCAACCCCAACGGCCTGGCCTGGGAACCGCGCAGCGGCGCGCTCTGGACAGCGGTGAACGAACGGGATGAGATCGGTAGCGACCTGGTACCGGACTACATCACATCGGTCAAGGACGGTGCCTTCTACGGCTGGCCCTACAGCTATTATGGGCAGCACGTTGATACTCGGGTCGAACCACAAAACCCGGCCCTGGTAGCCAAGGCCATCGCCCCGGACTACGCCGTCGGCCCCCACACCGCCTCACTGGGCCTGACCTTCGCCGAAGGCAGCGCCTTGCCTGCACCGTTTACCGAAGGGGCTTTCGTCGGTCAGCACGGCTCCTGGAACCGTAAGCCCCACAGTGGCTATAAAGTGATTTTCGTACCGTTCAATGGCGGCAAACCGGTGGGGCAGCCGGTGGATGTGCTGTCCGGTTTCCTGAACGCCGACGAAAAAGCCCAGGGCCGGCCAGTGGGCGTGGTGATCGACAAGCAGGGTGGGTTGTTGGTGGCTGATGATGTGGGGAACAAGATTTGGCGGGTGTCAGGCAAATAAGGCCGACACACCTTTGTGAGCGACGCCCGAACTGTGGGAGCAAGGCTTGCCCGCGACGGAAGCGATGCGGTCTGTCAGAGATCGAGGCGCCTGTTTCGCGAGCAAGCTTTGCTCCCACAGATCAGGGCAACAACAACTCAGGGATTACGCGCCAGGTGCTCCGGTTGCAGCACACGCTTGGCACCCAGATAGGCCTTCTGCCAATAAGCCTTGGACAGGCTGTCGAGCTTGACCGTGCCACCCGTGGCCGGCGCGTGGACGAAGCGCCCCTCGCCGACATAGATCCCGGCATGGCTGACCTGGGAACCGCCGTTGGTGGCGAAGAAAACCAGGTCACCGCTCTGCAACGCATCCTTACCCACCTCAGGCGCCCGCATGCTGATCATTTCCCGCGTGGAACGTGGCAACGCGATACCGGCGGCGTCGCGGTACACATAACCGATCAAGCCACTGCAATCGAAGCCTGAATCCGGCGTGTTGCCGCCCCAACGATAAGGCGTACCCACCAGACCCAGCGCCCGGAAGAGCACATCTTCAGCGGCCGGGGAAAAGGGTTGCGAGGGTGCAAAGACCACCGGGGCCCGCACAACAGGTGCTGGCGGCGGGGTACGGCTGGCGCACGCACTGAGCAGTGCGGCGAGGAAGATGAGCGCGAGGCGGGCCGACGTCGACATATGCAGAACAATCCTGATCTGGATGCGGCTTTTCTGCCGTGGGCATGAAAACAAATCCGCCTGCGTAGTACGCAGGCGGATTGCCATCAATCAATGATCAAGGATTCTAGCGGCTATGCAGCAAACTTCAAGTAAGACTTTAAGTTTGCCTTACAAACTGTGTGCTTACTTACGAGCAGTGACCACAGTCGGTGCCATGGCGAGGGCTCGCTTGGCTTCGATGAAGGTCTTGCTCCAGTAGCTGTCGCCCAGGCTGTCGATCCGCACACCACCGCTGCGGCGGCTGCTGGAATGGATGAACTGGTTGTCGCCCAGGTAGATACCGGCATGGCTGACGCGACCGCGACGACCGTTGGTGCTGAAGAACAGCAGGTCACCGGGCTCCAACTGATTGCGCGCGACCAGTGGGGCATTCACGTTGATCATTTCGCGAGTGGAACGCGGCAGGTTCATGCCGGCCTCTTCGCGGAACAGATAACCGATGAACCCGCTGCAATCGAAGCCGGCTTCAGAAGTACCGCCAAAACGGTAGCGGGTGCCGATCAACGACATACCACGTTCCAGGATGCTGTCAGCCAGTACTGGAAGCTGGTAAGGCTTGCTGCCGGCGAAGGCTGCGAGCTCTTTGTCGGAGGCCATTTCTTCCTGGAACGCAACGGAGGAAGACTGAGCAGTAACGGAATTCTGGACCTGTGGTTGTGGCGCTTGCTGGGACACTGGAGAGTGGGCAGCGCAACCGAACAACAGGGTAACGAGTGCGAGAGGCACGAGGGGTGCGAAGCGATTTAGCATGGGCACGACCGTGGCTGAAGTAGTAAAGATGGCGAGACTATGCCCTCTATCAACCTCATTTGCAAATTCAATCGATGCAAATGTGACTTCTTGATTTCTCGTTTACATCTAAGCGCTTAAGCCCGGTTTGAGTGGGTTGCAGGCCTGCGACCCAGTAAAACCGCGGGCTTCGCCGCACCAAGAACAGGCCATGAGCCATCATCTGGCGACAGTTTTACCAGCCTAAAGTTTCTTTCAAGAAGGGAATGGTCAGCTTGCGCTGGGCCTGGAGTGAGGCCTGGTCGAGACGTTCGAGCAATTCGAACAAGGCGCTCATGCTGCGGGTGCCACGGGTGAGGATGAAATGCCCGACTTCATCGGTCAGGTGCAGGCCACGGCGAGAAGCGCGCAACTGCAATGCACGGAGTTTGTCTTCGTCGGACAGCGGTCGCATCTGGAAAATCAGCGCCAAGGTGAGACGAGACTTGAGGTCCGCCAGTTTCACCGGCAGCTCTCGCGGCGATGTCGAGGCGGCGATCAGCAAGCGCCGGCCACTGTCGCGCAACCGATTGAACAGATGAAACAGTGCCTCTTCCCAATCAGCCTTGCCGGCCACGGCCTGGAGATCGTCCAGGCAGACCAGTTCGTACTGTTCCAGGTTGTCGAGGATTTCAACGCCGCGATCCAGCAACTCAGCCAACGGCAAGTACACCGCCGGTTCGCCCAGTTGCTCGAACCGCAGGCACGCGGCCTGCAACAAGTGCGTGCGCCCTACCCCGTCCTTGCCCCACAGATAAATCAGGCTCTCGGTCCAGCCGGCGTCGGCTTCGCAAAGCCGCTCGACATAGCCGAGTGCAGCGGCATTGGCGCCTGGGTAGTAATTGATAAAGGTGGCGTCATCACGCAGACGCACACCTAGGGGCAGCTGAATCGGTTTCATGCTGACTGAACAGTTCCCAAGGAACCGTTAGTGGCCTCTGTGTAAAGTGCGCAAAGTTTATACCCGTGGCGCGGACCGCACAATGCGCCGGACCACGAGCAAAATCAAAGGTTTGCAGCGGCAAGGCCGTGGAGCGTCAGTTTCCCTGACACCCCGCCGGCCATTTGCCCTACAGATCAGGGTCTTCGGCGCCGCTGTAGATGTCCGAATCCTTGTACAGATCGTGCATATGGCGCACCAGCACCATGATCACCGCCGCCACCGGCAGCGCCAGCAGGATCCCGGTGAAACCGAACAACTCGCCACCGGCCAGGATCGCGAAGATCACCGCCACCGGATGCAGGCCAATCCGATCACCCACCAACAGCGGAGTCAGCACCATGCCCTCCAAGGCCTGCCCGACCATGAACACCGCCACGATGCCGACCATCGGGTACAAGTCGCCGCCGAACTGGAACAGCCCGGCAACCAGCGCCGCGCCAATCCCGATCACGAACCCCATGTAGGGCACGATGGCCGCCAGCCCGGCGATCAAGCCGATCAACAGCCCCAGCTCCAGCCCCACCAGCATCAGCCCGGCCGCATAGATGAAACCCAGGGCCACCATCACCAGCAACTGCCCGCGCACGAACGCCCCCAACACTTCATGGCATTCACCGGTCAGGGTCATGATGCGTTCTTCGCGATGACGCGGCAGCAGGCTGCGGATCTTGGCCATCATCAGGTCCCAGTCCCGCAGCAGATAGAAGGCCACCACCGGAATCAGCACCAGGTTCGCCAGCCAACCCATCAACGCCAAACCCGAGGCCGTGGCCTGGCTCAACACCACGCCGACAATGTCGGTGGTCTGGCCCATGTGCTCGCTGATGGCGGCCTTGACCTTGTCGAACTTCCAGAAACCGTCGGCCAAGCCCAATTTCGACTGCACCCACGGCACCGCGCTGTGCTGCAACCAGTCGAGCATCTGCGGCGCCAATTCGTACAGGCGCACCAGTTGCTTGGCGAGCATCGGTATCAGCACCAGTAACAGAGCGCTCACAATCAGTGTGAACAGCGCAAACACCGCCACCACGCCCCAGGTCCGCGACAGGCCGAGTTTTTCCAGGCGATCCACCACCGGATCGAACAGATAGGCCAACAACAAGGCAACCAGGAACGGCGTGAGGATCGGGTGCAACAAATAGATAAGCGCGAACAGCAGGGCAACCCCGCCCAACCAGAACCAACGCCGCGTATCGCCCATGAACCACTCCTAGCTATATAAAGAAAGACAACCTACCAGCGGAACCGCAAGTTGGCGGCCGGTGCTGGCGCTGGTGCCGCAACCGGGGTCGAGCCATCGGTGGCGGGCGGCGCCACCGGCACCGGCGCGAGGGCCTCACCGGCTGGAACTTCCTGCAGTTTTGCCAGGGCCAACTGCGCCTTCAATTGTTCGGCGCTGCCGTTGACCCGATAGACGATCCGGTCCCCTTCAACCCGCTGCAACTGCCCAGCGAACGGTTCGAGTAGACGCCCTAGCGCCGCATAACGCTCCAGGTTCATGCCCTGCACCTCCAACAGTTGCTCGGTGGCCACGCCCGGCTTGGCAACGAAACGCGGCGCCAGTCGCTGACTCACCGCGAGCATGACCGCATCGGCCAAGGCCGCAGGATCGGCGCCCTGGGCCGTGCCCTGCTCGCGCTGATCCCCCAGCCACAGGCGCCAGGTGCCATGCCACTGGCCGCCCTCTTCCTTGGCATGCACCGCCAGCAAGGCATCCGTCGCGTAGCGCTCCGAGGCATCGCGCAACGGCGCCGGGTCGCTGCCTTCCAGGTTCGGCGCGGTGGCGACGATCTGCTCGCTCAAATCCGCCAGCGGCAGGTGCAGTGCCAGGCCCCGATGCTGCGCGGCACGCCGCAGCGGCGTGGCGCTGGCCTGGCCGTCGCCCACCAGGCTGGAGCCCTCGGCCGAATCGTTCAGCCACCAGCCCAGGATCGATGGCCGGTTCGCGCTCCACAACGACAAGCCTGCCGAGCGCAATGCCCGATCGGTGCTCGCCGGGTCGAAGTCCACCTTGAGGCTTTCCGGCGGGCCGGCGTCGTAGCCATATTGAAGAATGATCTGTTGCGGGTCCTGGCGAATGGCCGCCAACCCGGGGTTCTGGGCCGCCTTGGCGTCGCCGGTCAGGCGCAGCACCAGCGTGTCCAGGGCGCGCAGCGTCGCCTGGTTGCGCTCCTCCGGCGTCTGGCTGGTGACCGGTTCGAGCACTTGATAGAGGCCATTGACGGTTTCGGCATGGCTCGCCAGGCTGATCAACGACAAGCAGGCCACGGACAAGAATTTCAACAAACGCATGGAAGATTCCCGGACATAACGGCTGGAACAGGCCGTGTGAAGAAGATTGAGCATGGCTGTGACCACAGCACCCGGCAAAACATTCACACCCCGGTGGAAGTTTCGCACGGTCATCACCATAACCGGTTACCGCTACACCTTATACAGAGGCGTTGCGCAGTACCAATATAAGAAATATCGGTTTTTTTCCGTGGATTATGTCCCTGCCCGTCGGCGCGAGGATGGCCGCTGCCCCTCAAGCCTGATAAAATCGCGCGCCTTCGCAGACCGGCAATGGCTGGGCTCCCGGAATAATTCGTACAACGGTTATTCAATGGCCCCGGCGTCGGTCGTTACCCAGAAATCCCCCCTAAAGGCCTGGATCATGAGCAAGCAACCCTCCCTGAGCTACAAGGACGCCGGTGTAGACATCGACGCCGGTGAAGCATTGGTCGAACGCATCAAGAGCGTCGCCAAGCGCACTGCGCGTCCGGAAGTCATGGGCGGCCTGGGCGGTTTCGGCGCCCTCTGCGAGATCCCGGCCGGCTACAAGCAACCGGTCCTGGTCTCGGGCACCGACGGCGTCGGCACCAAGCTGCGCCTGGCCCTGAACCTGAACAAGCACGACAGCATCGGCATCGACCTGGTGGCCATGTGCGTGAACGACCTGGTGGTCTGCGGTGCCGAGCCACTGTTCTTCCTTGACTACTACGCCACTGGCAAACTGAACGTCGACACCGCCGCCCAAGTGGTGACCGGCATCGGCGCTGGCTGCGAATTGTCCGGCTGCTCCCTGGTCGGCGGCGAAACCGCTGAAATGCCCGGCATGTACGAAGGCGAAGACTACGACCTGGCCGGCTTCTGCGTCGGCGTCGTGGAAAAAGCCGAGATCATCGACGGTTCGAAAGTCGCTGCCGGCGATGCCCTGCTCGCCCTGCCGTCCTCTGGCCCGCACTCCAACGGCTACTCGCTGATCCGCAAGATCATCGAAGTCTCGGGTGCCGACATTGAAAACACCCAGCTCGACGGCAAGCCACTGGCCGACCTGCTGATGGCCCCGACCCGCATCTACGTCAAGCCGCTGCTCAAGCTGATCAAGGACACCGGCGCCGTCAAGGCCATGGCCCACATCACCGGTGGTGGCCTGTTGGACAACATCCCGCGCGTGCTGCCAAAAGGCGCCCAGGCCGTGGTCGACGTGGCGAGCTGGACCCGCCCGGCGGTGTTCGACTGGTTGCAAGAGAAAGGCAATGTCGATGAAACCGAAATGCACCGCGTGCTGAACTGCGGCGTGGGCATGGTCATCTGCGTAGCCCAGGAGCACGTCGAGACCGCCCTGAACGTGCTGCGTGAAGCCGGCGAGCAGCCTTGGGTCATCGGCCAGATCGCCACCGCGGCCGAAGGCGCTGCACAGGTCGAGCTGAAAAACCTTAAGGCGCACTGATGTCCGCAACCTGTGACGTGGTGGTGCTGCTGTCCGGCACCGGCAGCAACTTGCAGGCCTTGATCGACAGCACGCGGACCGGCGACAGCCTGGTCCGTATCCGCGCGGTGATTTCCAACCGCGCCGATGCCTACGGCCTGCAACGCGCCAGGGACGCAGGGATTGACACCCGCGTCCTCGATCACAAGGCGTTCGAGGGCCGCGAAGCCTTTGACGCCGCGCTGATGGAACAGATCGACACCTTCAATCCGCAACTGGTCGTACTCGCTGGCTTCATGCGCATCCTCAGCGCTGACTTCGTGCGTCACTACCAGGGTCGCCTGTTCAATATCCACCCCTCGCTGCTACCCAAATACAAAGGGTTACACACTCACCAGCGTGCGTTGGAGGCCGGAGACACCGAGCATGGCTGCTCCGTGCACTTTGTCACCGAGGAACTCGATGGCGGACCACTGGTCGTACAGGCAGTAATACCGGTAGAGTTGCACGACACGCCGCAAAGCCTGGCGCAACGGGTTCACGCCCGCGAGCACCAGATCTACCCGATGGCCGTGCGTTGGTTTGCCGAAGGACGGTTGACCCTCGACGATCGCGGTGCCTCACTGGACGGCCAGTTACTCGCCGCCAGCGGCCATTTGATTCGATACTAGGAGATTTTATGCGTCGCGCCCTGCTCTTCGCTTGCGCTCTGCTTGCCTTGCCCCTGGCACAGGCCGCAGAACTTCAACCGTTCTCCGCCAGCTACACCGCCGACTGGAAACAGTTGCCCATGAGCGGCACCGCCGAGCGCAACCTGACCAAGGAAGCCAACGGCACCTGGAAGCTGAGCTTCAAGGCTTCGATGATGATCGCCAGCCTGACCGAAGAAAGCACCCTGACCCTGGACAAGGACACTCTGCTGCCACAGTCCTACCACTTCGAACGGGGTGGCCTGGGCAAGGCCAAGAAGGCCGACCTGGACTTCGACTGGAACACCAAGATGGTCACCGGCACCGATCGCGGTGACGCGGTCAAGCTGCCGCTCAACCGGGGTATGGTCGATAAATCCACTTACCAGTTGGCCCTGCAACATGACGTGGCGGCTGGCAAGAAAAGCATGAGCTATCAGGTCGTGGACGATGGCGAAATCGATACCTATGACTTCCGTGTCCTGGGCTCGGAGAAGGTCGACACCAAGGCCGGCCAGATCGATGCGATCAAGGTCGAGCGCGTGCGCGACCCGACACAAAGCAAGCGCATCACCGTGCTCTGGTTCGCCAAGGACTGGGATTACCTGCTGGTGCGCCTGCAACAGGTCGAGACCGACGGCAAGGAGTACAACATCATGCTCCAGGACGGCACGGTCAACGGCAAGGCTGTGAAAGGCAGCTGATCCAAGCCGATAACAAGAAGCCCCGCACATGCGGGGCTTTTTGTTGCCCGAGTTTCAAACCCACCACCTACCCCCTGTGGGAGCGAGCTTGCTCGCGATGACGGCTTCACAGTCAACATCACCACCAACTGATACACCGCTATCGCGAGCAAGCTCGCTCCCACAGGGGGGGGTTTGCTTTCAATCAAGGACTGCGCTGCAACATGAAAACTTCTTCATGCACGCCACCTGCGACCGAATGCCGCGCACTGCCTGGCCTGCAGGATTGTTGTGCTTTGCATGAAAACTTCTTAACGAACCGAGGCATTTACTTAGCACGCTATCCAAACCTATAACAAAGTCCTGCACACGCCTTGCTGCAGATAACAGAGATTGGAGCTTGCAAGATGACTGTGAAAGTAACTGAACGCGACGACGCTCATATGTCCCACGAAGGCATTGCCGCCGGCATTCGGATTTGGGACGTGCATCAACAGGATCTACTGGTGGGGATGTTCCACTCCGAAACGGACGCCCATAGCTACAAGGCTGAGCTGGAGCGTGAGGAACGACTGCGCTCGCGTGAAATGGCAGAATCCTGAACGACAGAACCCCCATGAACCTGTGGGAGCAAAGCTTGCTCGCGATAGCACTGTGTCAGACAGAAAAATATTGCCTGATACTCAGCTATCGCGAGCAAGCTTTGCTCCCACAGTTTTCCTAGAGATTTCTGCTGATGTTCCAGGTTTTGCGTTTAGCTTGCTGTCCGGCTTACCACATCAAATCATCCGGAATCTGATACGCCGCGTACGGATCATCGGCATCCACTTCTTCAGTCTGGGTGTTGAGCTGGACGATGCGCTTGGGGTCGCGTTCCTGGATCTTCAGGGCGGCCTCGCGCGGGATCACTTCGTAGCCGCCGGCGTGGTGGACGATCGCCAGGGAGCCACTGCTCAACTTGTTACGCATCAGGGTATTGACCGAGATGCGCTTGACCTTCTTGTCGTCAACGAAGTTGTAATAGTCCTCGGTGGTCAGCTTCGGCAGGCGCGAGACTTCGATCAATTGCTTGATCTGCGCGGCCCGGGCCTTCTGCTCGACCTTTTCCTGCTGCTGTCGGTTGAGTTCCTGGTCGCGCTTGACCTTTTCGGCCATCGCTTCCTGGGCGGCGCGCTGCTGGGAATCATCCAGTTCGATCTGGCCTTTATGGGCCAGGCGTTGCTGCTTCTGTTTCTCTTTGCCGACCTGCTTGGCCTGCTTTTGGTTGACCAGCCCTGCTTTGAGCAACTGGTCGCGAAGGGAAAGGCTCATGGTGCTTACTCACTTAGGCAACGGCCTCAGCCACAGCTGGGCAAATTCTTTTCCTGACGTTTGGCTTCGCCCCACAAGGCGTCCAACTCTTCGAGGGTGCAATCTTCCATGGGACGGTGGGTGTCGCGCAATGCCTGTTCGATAAATCGGAACCGCCGCTCGAATTTCCCGTTGGCGTCGCGCAGCGCGGTTTCCGGGTCGACCTTGAGGTGGCGCGCCAGGTTCACCACGCTGAACAGCAGATCGCCGATCTCTTCGCTGATGGCCACCGGATCGTTGTCGGCCATGGCTTCGAGCACTTCGTCCAGTTCCTCGCGGACTTTGTCGAGCACCGGCAACGGGCCTGGCCAGTCGAAACCGACCTGGCCGGCACGCTTCTGCAGCTTCGCCGAGCGGGACAACGCCGGCAGCGCCCCCGGTACATCGTCAAGTAGCGACAATTGCTCGGGCGCCGAGGCTTTCTCGGCCCGTTCCTCAGACTTGATTTCTTCCCAGCGCTGCTTGACCTGTTCTTCGCTCAGGCGCGGGATATCCACGGGCGCATACAGGTCACCGGTAGGAAATACATGAGGATGGCGGCGGATCAGCTTGCGGGTGATGCTGTCGACCACGCCAGCGAATTCGAAGCGGTTTTCTTCCCGGGCCAACTGGCTGTAATACACCACCTGGAACAACAGATCGCCCAACTCGCCCTGCAAGTGATCGAAATCGCCGCGCTCGATCGCATCGGCCACCTCGTAGGCTTCTTCAAGCGTATGGGGAACGATGGTGGCGTAGGTTTGCTTGATGTCCCACGGGCAGCCGTACTGCGGGTCCCGCAGGCGGTTCATCAGGTGGAGCAGGTCTTCGAGGCTGTACATCAATCCATCCCATTACAAAAAAGCCCTGTGGGAAATAATTCAATGAGCGCACGCCTGTGGGAGCACGTCTGTGAGAGCAGGCCTGTGGGAGCAAAGCTTGCTCGCGATATCGGTGAGTCAGTCTCCAGATAGGCTGGGGCCACTACCACAATCGCGAGCAAGCTTTGCTCCCACAGGCTTTGCTCCCACAGGCTTGTTCCCACATTTTTGGACTGCGCTTAACCCGGCGTCCGGTTACGCCGGGTCTCGATGATGTTCGGCAACTGGGAAATCCGCCCCAGCAACCTCCCCAGCGCATCCAACCCCGGAATCTCGATGGTCAGGGACATCAGCGCGGTGTTGTCTTCCTTGTTCGAACGGGTGTTGACCGCCAGCACGTTGATCCGCTCGTTCAGCAACACCTGGGACACGTCACGCAGCAGACCGGATCGGTCGTAGGCGCGGATGACGATGTCCACCGGATAGGTGAGCACCGGCACCGGGCCCCAGCTGACCTGGATGATCCGCTCCGGCTCGCGACCGGCCAGTTGCAGCACCGATGCACAGTCCTGACGGTGGATGCTCACGCCGCGGCCCTGGGTGATGTAGCCGACGATCGCATCCCCTGGCAACGGCTGGCAGCAGCCGGCCATCTGGGTCATCAGGTTGCCCACGCCCTGGATCTGGATATCGCCGCGCTTGCCCGGCTTGTAGCCGGTGGCCTTGCGCGGGATCAACTCCAGTTGCTCGTTGCCCCGCTCCGGCTCCACCAGTTGCTGGGCCAGGTTGACCAACTGCGCCAGGCGCAGATCGCCGGCACCGAGGGCGGCAAACATGTCCTCGGCGGTTTTCATGTTGGCTTTTTCGGCCAGCTTGTCGAAGTCAACCTGCGGCAAGCCCAGGCGACCGAGTTCACGCTCGAGCAAGGTCTTGCCGGCGGCGACGTTCTGGTCGCGGGCCTGCAACTTGAACCAGTGAACGATTTTCGCCCGCGCCCGGGAGGTGGTGATGTAGCCCAGGTTCGGGTTCAGCCAGTCGCGGCTCGGCGTGCCGTGCTTGCTGGTGATGATCTCGACCTGTTCACCGGTCTGCAGGCTGTAGTTGAGTGGCACGATCCGCCCGTTGATCTTGGCACCGCGGCAGTTGTGGCCGATCTCGGTGTGGACCCGGTAGGCGAAGTCCAGCGGTGTCGCGCCCTTGGGCAGGTCGATCGCGTGGCCGTCGGGGGTGAAGATGTAGACCCGGTCCGGTTCGATGTCGACGCGCAGCTGTTCGGCCAGGCCGCCGATGTCACCCAGTTCCTCATGCCACTCGAGCACCTGACGCAGCCAGGAGATTTTCTCTTCGTAGTGGTTGGACCCGGACTTGACGTCGGTGCCCTTGTATTTCCAGTGGGCGCAGACGCCCAACTCGGCTTCCTCGTGCATGGAGTGGGTGCGGATCTGCACTTCCAGCACCTTGCCCTCGGGGCCGATCACCGCGGTGTGCAACGAGCGATAGCCGTTTTCCTTAGGGTTGGCGATGTAGTCGTCGAACTCCTTGGGAATGTGTCGCCACAAGGTGTGGACGATCCCCAGGGCGGTGTAGCAGTCGCGCATTTCCGGGACCAGTACACGAACGGCGCGAACGTCGTAGATCTGGCTGAACTCCAGGCCCTTGCGCTGCATTTTTCGCCAGATCGAGTAGATGTGCTTGGCCCGGCCACTGATGTCGGCTTCCACGCCCGTGGCCTGCAATTCTTCGCGCAACTGGGTCATCACATCGGTGATGAAGCGCTCGCGATCCAGGCGCCGTTCATGCAACAGCTTGGCGATCTGCTTGTATTGATCGGGTTCCAGGTAGCGGAAGGACAAATCCTCCAGCTCCCACTTGATGTGACCGATGCCGAGACGATGGGCCAGGGGCGCATAGATGTCGAACACCTCCCGGGCGACGCGATTGCGCTTTTCGTCATCGGCGGACTTCACGGCGCGGATCGCACAGGTGCGCTCGGCCAGCTTGATCAGCGCGACGCGCACGTCGTCGACCATCGCTACCAGCATCTTGCGCAGGTTTTCCACCTGGCCCTGGGTGCCCAGCACCATGGACTGGCGCGGGCTGAGGCTGGCGCTGATGGCGGCCATGCGCAGCACGCCGTCGATCAGCTTGGCCACCACGGTGCCAAAGCGCTGGCTGACCACCGGTAGCTGGATCTGCCCTTCGCGCACGCCGCGGTACAGCACCGCCGCTACCAGGGAATCCTGGTCGAGCTTGAGGTCAGCAAGAATTTCGGCGATTTCCAGGCCCGTCTGGAAACTCGAGGTGCCTTCGGACCACAGGTTTTTCGCCGCGTTGTGTTGCTGCTCCGCCTCGCGAGCGAACTCGCAGGCGGCCTTCAAGGCCTCGCGATCCAGTGCCATGTCGACGCTGACCGCATGATCGAGCCAAGCCTCGAGATTGATACTGCCGTCGGTGTTGATCGGCTGGTGTGCTCTCACCTGTACCATCTTTACTTACCTTCCCTACGACGCAGATTCAATGCGTCAACTTCGCTGACCTTTATGCCCGTGTTTGCGCCCAGGACTGTGGCGGATTGGCACGAGCGGGTCAGTCGGACAAGCCATCCTGGCTCGCTTCAAATAACGCCATGGCCTCGACATGCGCCGTTTGAGGAAACATATCGAGAATCCCGGCACGTTTTAACCGGTAGCCCTGCTTGATCAGTTCGACCGTATCCCGGGCCAAAGTTGCCGGGTTGCACGAAACATAAACCAACCGCTTGGCACCCAGGGACGACAGCTTGCGCACCACCTCGAAAGCACCGTCACGGGGTGGGTCCAAGAGTACCGCAGAAAAGCCTTCGCCGATCCATTCGGCATCCGCCAGAGGCTGGGATAAATCGGCCTGAAAAAAGGCAGTGTTATTCAAATTGTTGCTGACGGCATTGGCCGCCGCACGCTCCACCATGGTTTGCACGCCTTCGACGGCCACCACTTGGCGCACGCTTTTGGCCAGCGGCAAGGCAAAGTTGCCCAGGCCGCAGAACAGATCCAGCACCCGTTCCTCGGCTCGCGGCGCCAGCCATTGCAGGGCCTGGGCGATCATCGCCTCGTTGACCCCGGCGTTCACCTGGATGAAATCCCCAGGCCGGTACGCCAGCTCAAGGTCCCAGGCGTCCAAGCGAAACCCCAGGGCCTGCCCGGGCTCGACCGGTTGCGGTCCACCTTCACCGTGCAACCACAACTGGGCTTCATGAAACGCGCAGAAATCCTTGAGGATCGTCAGGTCGGCCTCCGACAGCAGCGCCATGTGGCGCAGCAATACCGCGATAGCCGAGCCGGCGAACAATTCCACATGCCCCAACGCCTGGGGTTTGCTCAAACGTCGAAGCATCTCCGGCAGGCGACTCATGATCGGCTGCAAGGGCTGTACCAGCACCGGGCAATCACCTATGGCGACGATGTCCTGGGTGCCAGCGGCGCGGAAACCCACTTCGAGCTTTTTCGCCTTCTGGTCCCAACGCACTGCCACCCGGGCGCGACGTCGATAACCAAACTCCGGCCCGCTCAACGGCGCGGCCCATTCATCCGGCTCGACCCCGGCCACCCGCGACAACTGCTCGGCGAGCATGCGCTGTTTCAGGGCGAGTTGTTCGTCATGGGGCAAATGTTGGACGCTGCAACCGCCGCAACGACCGGCATGGATGCACGGCGCCGGGCGACGCAGTTCACTGGACACGAACACCCGCTCGGTGCGGGCCTCAACCACTTTGCCGTGGGCACCGAGCACCCGCGCCTCGACCTCTTCACCGGCCAGGGCGCCGATGACGAACCAGGTCCGGCCATCGACGAACGCAATGCCTCGGCCATCGTTGGCCAGGCGTTCAATGGTCAAGCGCTGCTTTTTACCGGTGGGCACCTGCGGGGCCCGGCTTCCGCCGCTGGGCTGGAAGCGCAAGCCTCTTTCTTGCTTGGCCATCAGTTGGGCGCGTCGAAAATGCCGGTCGACAGGTAACGGTCGCCACGGTCACAGATGATCGCGACGATCACCGCATTCTCCACTTCCTTGGACAAGCGCAGCATCCCCGCCACGGCACCGCCCGAAGACACGCCACAAAAGATGCCTTCTTCGCGCGCCAGGCGACGGGTCACGTCCTCGGCTTCGCTCTGGGCCATGTCGATGATGCGGTCCACGCGGTCGGCCTGGTAGATCTTTGGCAGATACTCTTCGGGCCAGCGGCGGATGCCGGGGATGGCCGAGCCTTCCATCGGTTGCAGACCAATGATCTGCACGTTCGGGTTCTGTTCTTTCAGGTAGCGCGAGGTGCCCATGATGGTACCGGTGGTGCCCATCGAGCTGACGAAATGAGTGATCGTGCCGTCGGTCTGGCGCCAGATCTCAGGGCCGGTGGTGGTGTAGTGGGCCTCGGGATTGTCGCCGTTGGCGAATTGATCCAGCACTTTGCCACGCCCCTCGGCCTGCATGCGCTCAGCCAGGTCCCGGGCGCCTTCCATGCCCTGCTCCTGAGTCACCAGGATCAACTCGGCGCCGTAGGCCGTCATCGCCGCCTTGCGCTCGGCGCTGGAGTTGTCGGGCATGATCAGGATCATCTTGTAGCCCTTGATCGCCGCCGCCATCGCCAAGGCAATACCGGTGTTGCCGGAGGTCGCCTCGATCAGCGTATCGCCGGGTCGGATCTGCCCACGCAATTCACCACGGGTGATCATCGACAACGCCGGCCGGTCCTTGACCGAACCCGCCGGGTTATTCCCTTCGAGCTTGAGCAAAAGCGTATTGGTGGTCTCGCCGGGCAAGCGCTGCAAGCGGACCAGCGGAGTGTTGCCGACGCAATCGGCGATGGTGGGGTACTGCAAAGTCATGGCGTATTCGCAATCCGGGCTGCGGGGGCGCCTATCATACCGGCAAACCCGGCGAGGCCATATCACGCAAAGTAAGGGGGTTATGGCTTATGGGAATAAGCGAGGCGAAAGCCGGGGGCGCTGCTGGATGGAGGAGCTTGTCCCCCGCCACCAAATCCGCGCTCGCGCACGTGATGCTCAGGCCTATGTGGTCGATTCCGTACTCCACACAACCTTTTTCCTACAGGCCTGAGCGCTCAAATCATGCATGTATCTCTGTTGTAAGTACCGTCCGTAGGCACTCTTCCTGTCTGTTTGTGGGCTCGTTCCTTTTATATCGACGACCAGGCGTTTAAAGCTATCTGGCTTTGCACCGTGTTCTTTACAGTCGTACCGCTAAACGTATTAGTAGGTGTTGAGCAATAACGATGGTCGACGCGAAACAAAAAGATCCACACCCCAGCGCTCGGCGCGCTTGCGGGCCACGCTTGCGCAACCTATTGGAAGAGTACGACATCTCTCCCTCAGGATTTGCCGAGGTGCTCGGTATCAGCCCTCAATGCCTGACTAACTGGAGCGCGCGGGGCATACCTCGGCTGCGGGTGGAGCAATTGGCGCGTTTGCTGAGTGTCAGTGAAGTGTGGCTGGTGACTGGGGAGGGTGAGCGGGCACGTGACCTAAATCGGCAGGTAGAACAGGATCAAACTGGTTCGGGGGGGTGACTGGAGTGCATTTCCGACGAAGACACCCTCCTCCACTTGCGTCGCCTGTTTGGAAAACATGAATTGGCTGTCGGCATCCTGGTTGTGATCAATGGCTATTGGGTGACCGGATCTCATCAGCAGACAGCCAGTTGAGCGAATATTCAAGATCGCCTCATGGGAGGCTATCACTGCAGATCGCAGTGCTAGACCCGGCAGGCGCAAATGCGGGCAGCGAGGTGAGTCTGGCCGGGGACCGCATACCTGGAACCGGCCCCTATCTGCCACTCAAATCTATATAACCCGAACGTAAAATACCCCCTCAATTTTCTGGTCGTCGATAGTTATGACATTAAAACTACCTTTGTATTTTTTTTGCATCCAGAATATCTCAAGAATTAAAACTCCGTTTTCGCGATATCCTCAAACCCGTTAAAATCCAGTTCTATCCGAATGTTATGTTGCTCAATGTCATAGGTACCAGGTTCTACCACGAAGTGGAACTGCATTATAATTGCACCTTGACCCTTCTTTATATACGCCACGAAGCCTTCAGGCTTACTCAGAATATACATATTCTCGGCCGTAATAGTGACCTGCCCATTAATTGTCGCCGTCATTAAGCCGCTCGCATTAGGCTACAGGAGCAGCCTTTTTCACTTTTATCTTTTCTTTGTCGCTCCGGGTGTTCATGTTTTTCTCCCGATGTCGTTATATAACTCAACGACACCGAGCTTAAGCAACAGAAAAAAACAACACCTGTCAAGGTTGACAGTCCCGACCGATGGTCAATGGGCGAGCCTGAGCCGACACATGCTCGGATGTTGCCTACGGTCAACTACGAGATTGACTTCAGACGTCACCGCCGCCTTTCACTGTGGGCATTGCCCAGCACTACCGATGCACAGCGGACATAAATTTTACAAAGATCCCCCGCCCGCAAATCGCTACACTGCGCAGGTGGTGCGTGCCGGATGCGCGCACAGTTCAATCAGACGCTGGATGCAGGAGACAAGTGTGCTCAAGAAACTGGGAATCAAAGGCCGTGTGCTGTTGCTCACCCTGTTGCCGACCAGCCTGATGGCGCTGGTCCTGGGCGGCTATTTCACCTGGATGCAGCAAGCGGACCTGCACGCCCAATTGCTGCAACGGGGCGAGATGATCGCCGAGCAACTGGCCCCGCTGGTCGCCCCGGCCATGAGCCGCCAGGACACCGATCTGTTGGAGCGCATCGCCACCCAGTCTCTCGAACAGACGGACGTGCGCGCCGTGACCTTCCTCGCCCCCGACCGCGCGCCGCTGGCCCACGCCGGCCCGACCATGCTCAACCGGGCACCGGAGGGCAACAGTGCGCAGTTGCTGCAACGCACCGGCAACGACGCTACGCGTTATCTATTGCCGGTATTCGGCAAGCACCGCAACCTGGCGGGCGAACTGATTCCCGAAGAAACCGACCGCCTGCTGGGCTGGGTCGAGTTGGAGTTGTCCCACAGCGGCATGTTGCTAAGCGGTTATCGCAGTATGTTCGCCAGCCTGCTGTTGATCGCCGCCTGCCTGGGCCTGACCGCGCTGCTGGCCCTGCGCATGGGGCGCACGATCAACCGTCCGCTGAGCCAGATCAAGCATGCCGTGGCGCAACTCAAGGACGGCCACCTGGAAACCCGCCTGCCACCGCTGGGCAGCCAGGAGCTGGACGAGCTGGCCTCGGGCATCAATCGCATGGCCAGCACTTTGCAGAACGCCCAGGAAGAACTGCAGCACAGCATCGACCAAGCCACTGAAGACGTGCGCCAGAACCTGGAAACCATCGAGATCCAGAACATCGAGCTGGACCTTGCCCGCAAGGAAGCCCTGGAAGCGAGCCGGATCAAATCCGAGTTCCTGGCAAACATGAGCCATGAAATTCGCACACCGCTCAACGGCATTCTCGGTTTTACCCACCTGTTGCAGAAAAGCGAACTGACCCCGCGCCAGCTCGACTACTTGGGCACCATCGAGAAATCCGCCGACAGCCTGCTGGGGATCATCAATGAAATCCTCGACTTTTCGAAGATCGAGGCCGGCAAGCTGGTGCTCGACAGTATTCCGTTCAATCTGCGGGACCTGTTGCAGGACACCCTGACCATCCTTGCCCCAGCCGCCCACGCCAAGCAGTTGGAACTGGTGAGCCTGGTCTATCGGGACACGCCGCTGTCGCTGGTGGGCGATCCACTGCGCCTCAAGCAGATCCTCACCAACCTGGTGAGCAACGCCATCAAGTTTACCCGCGAGGGCACCATCGTCGCTCGGGCCATGCTCGAGGACGAGCACGAAGACAGCGTGCAGTTGCGCATCAGCATCCAGGACACCGGCATCGGCCTGTCCAGCCAGGACGTGCGGGCGCTGTTCCAAGCGTTCAGCCAGGCTGACAACTCACTGTCGCGGCAACCGGGTGGCACCGGCTTGGGCCTGGTGATTTCCAAGCGCCTGGTGGAACAGATGGGTGGCGAGATCGGCGTCGATAGCACACCGGGGGAAGGCTCGGAGTTCTGGATCAGCCTGCGCCTGCCCAAGACCCGTGACGATGCCGAAGACCTGCCCGGCCCGCCGTTGCTGGGCCGGCGCGTGGCGGTACTGGAGAACCATGAACTGGCCCGCCAGGCCTTGCAGCACCAGCTCGAAGACTGCGGCCTGCAAGTGACGCCGTTCAACACCCTGGAGAGCCTGACCAACGGCATCACCGTCGCCCACCAGACCGACCAGGCGATCGATCTGGCCGTGCTGGGCATCACCAGCAACGACATGCCGCCGGAGCGCCTCAACCAGCACATCTGGGACCTTGAACACCTGGGCTGCAAAGTGCTCGTGCTGTGCCCCACCACCGAACAGACCCTGTACCACCTCTCGGTGCCCAACCCGCACAGTCAGTTGCAGGCCAAGCCGGCCTGCACCCGCAAGTTGCGCCGCTCGCTGTCCGACCTGGTCAACCCGCGCCCGACCCGCAGCGAACCCAGCGAGCCGGTTGCCAGCCGTGCCCCGAAAGTGCTGTGCGTGGACGACAACCCGGCCAACCTGCTGCTGGTGCAGACCCTGCTCGAAGACATGGGCGCCAAGGTGCTGGCGGTGGAAAGCGGCTACGCAGCGGTCAAGGCCGTGCAGAAGGAAACCTTCGACCTGGTGTTGATGGACGTGCAGATGCCCGGCATGGACGGTCGCCAGAGCACCGAGGCGATCCGCCAGTGGGAAAGCGAGCGACACTGCACACCGCTGCCCATCGTCGCCCTCACCGCCCACGCCATGGCCAACGAAAAACGCGCCCTGCTGCAAAGCGGCATGGACGACTACCTGACCAAACCCATCAGCGAACGGCAACTGGCCCAGGTGGTGCTCAAATGGACTGGCCTGGCCCTGCGCAACCAGTCGCCGGAGCGCAGCAGCGATGCCCAGGGTGGCAGCGAACTGTTGGTGCTCGATCACGAAGAAGGCTTGCGCCTGGCCGCTGGCAAGGCTGACCTGGCAGCGGACATGCTGGCGATGCTGCTGGCGTCCCTGGAAGCCGACCGTGAGGCGATCCGCCAGGCCTGCGAGGCCAACGATCACAACGCCCTGATCGAACGGGTCCACCGCCTGCACGGTGCCACTCGCTACTGCGGCGTGCCGCAATTGCGGGCGGCCTGCCAGCGCAGCGAAACCCTGCTCAAGCAGCAGGACCCCAAGGCTGCCGTCGCCCTGGAAGAATTGGAGCGTGCCATCAACCGCCTGGCCAGCGAGGCGCGTATCAGTGCCTGATCCAGGGCAATACCCCTGGACCCGGAATCGCTGAAAATCCATGCTCCTACCCCGGACTGTAGGAGCTGACGAGTGCAACGAGGCTGCGATCTTACCCCTGGCGATTGAATCGCAAGCGAAAGATCGCAGCCTCGCTTCGCTCGACAGCTCCTACGGGTTTGTTTTTTGCCAGGAGGCCGCCATGCGCGTGATTTTTTTCAGCAGCCAGACCTACGACCGCGACAGTTTCACCCAGGCCCCGACGCCCGCGGGCCTTCAATTGCACTTCCAGCCCGCCCGCCTGAACCTGGACACCGTGGCCCTGGCCGAACGGCATGAAGGGGTGTGCGCCTTCATCAACGACGACCTCAGCGCCCCGGTGCTGGAGCGGTTGGCCGCAGGCGGTACGCGGCTGATCGCCCTGCGCTCGGCCGGCTACAACCATGTCGACCTGCTCGCCGCCAAGCGCCTTGGCTTGAGCATCGTCCGAGTCCCGGCCTACTCGCCCCATGCCGTGGCCGAACATGCCGTGGCGTTGATCATGGCCCTCAATCGCTGCCTGCACCGTGCCTACAACCGCACCCGGGACGGCAATTTCAGCCTCCATGGGTTGACCGGGTTCGACCTGGTGGGCAAGACCGTCGGCGTGATCGGCACCGGGCAGATCGGCGCCACGTTCGCGCGGATCATGGCCGGCTTCGGCTGTCAGCTGCTGGCCTACGACCCCTACCCCAACCCAAAGGTCGAAGCTTTGGGCGCCCGCTACTTGCCCTTGGTCGATCTGCTCGCGCAGGCGCAAATCATCAGCCTGCATTGCCCGCTGAACGAACAGAGCCGCCATCTGATCAACGCCCAAACCCTGGCCGCGATGCAACGCGGCGCCATGCTGATCAATACCGGGCGTGGCGGCCTGGTGGACACACCGGCCCTGATCGAAGCCTTGAAAAGCGGCCAGTTGGGCTACCTGGGCCTGGATGTGTATGAGGAAGAAGCCCAGTTGTTTTTCAAGGACCGCTCCGACCTGCCCCTGCAGGATGACGTGTTGGCACGGCTGCTGACCTTTCCCAACGTGATCGTCACCGCCCACCAGGCGTTCCTGACCCATGAAGCGTTGGCCGCCATTGCCATGACCACCCTGGACAACATCGCCGCCTGGGCGGCTGGCACGCCACAGAACCTGGTAGACAGCTAAACCTTGAGCTAGCACACCCCCTGTGGGAGCGAGCTTGCTCGCGATAGCGGTGCATTAGCCGGCCTCAATGTTGACTGACACACTGCCATCGCGAGCAAGCTCGCTCCCACAGGGGATGGAGTTTCGTCGGCCTGATCTCCAGATCTCCACCATCGAGACCATCCCCAGCCATGCCCCGTGCTAGCATGTCGCGCCTATTTGGAGGACCCATGGCCGAACACGATTTCCGCTACACCCTGATGAACCCGCAGCACACCTTGACCGAAGTCCGTGCCCTGGCGCCGGGCCGCTACCAGGTCACCGGCAATGGCGGTTCGATCCAGGCCAACGATGTATTGCTCGTCACGCTCAAGGGCAGCAAGGACTTGTCCATGCGCCTGACCGTGGACACCGTGCGGCACCTGCTCAAGCCCATGGGCCAATGGACGGCCATGACCACCGGTCCGGTGTTCGGCGAACTGGCGATCCACACTTGGCAGGTCAACTGCGACGGCTGCGCCAAGACGCTGAGCTTCGAATTCGCCGTCGATGCCAAGCTCGGCGTCAAGGCCGAGAAAACGGCCGCCACCGCACGAATCGCCGAACTGGGCTGGACCACCGTGGGTGAAAAACACCTGTGCCCGACCTGCCAGGAAGCCGCCTGATGAAACGTTTGGCCCTGTCCGCGTCGATCGGCATGAGCCTGATGGGGTGTGCCGCTGAACCTGTGCAGTTGCAACACAACCGCAGCTATATCCTGGAATGGATCGGCGAACGGCCCTTGATGGACTACAGCCACCTGACCATCACCCTTGGGGATGACGGCCGGGCCTATGGCAACGGCGGCTGCAACCACTGGTTCGCGCCCTACACCTTGGAAGGCCATCGCTTGAGCTTCGGCAAGATCGGCAGCACCCGCAAGCTCTGCGCCCCGGCGTTGATGGAGCAGGAGACGCGCTTCTTGCAGGCACTGGAAAAGGTCGAACGCTGGGACATCTCGCCCATCGAACAGATGCGCTTCTGGCCGGCCCAGGGCAAGCCGCTGCGGTGGTGGCTGGAAGAGGGCTGAGGCTATTCCCGAGTGTGCCAAAGCCCCCTGTGGCGAGGGGATTTATCCCCGCTGGGCTGCGTAGCAGCCCCCCTGCGCTCCGTCTGACACACCGCAGTGGCAAATAGATCTTGGGGCCGCTTCGCGCCCCAGCGGGGATAAATCCCCTCGCCACAAAGTGTCCGCTCCAATAGGGGAGGCCTGCTCCCTCGCCACCATCTGCTATTTAAGCGCTTGCAACGCCTCAAGCCTGGCCATCACCCCCGCCGCCGTCTGCTCCCCCAGCAACTGTTCGCGCACCTTGCCCTGGTTGTCGATGATGTAAGTCACCGGCAGCCCTTCGCTGCGCGGCAGGTCGAAGATCTCGGCCGGATCCCTCGCCAATACCGTGAAGCGAATCCCCATCTTGTCGCTGGCACTCTTGAGCTCTTCGCCCTGCACCTGGTCGAAGTTGACCCCGAACACGCCGACGTTGCGCCCCTTGAGCTGTTCGACCAAGGCATTGAATTCCGGGATTTCGGTGCGGCACGGCGCGCACCATTCCGCCCAGTAGTTGAGCACCAGCCATTGTTTGTCCAGCCGCTGCGAAGCGATGGCCTGACCGTTCTGGTCCACCCCGTAGTCGTTTCCGCAACCGGCGAGCAACAGGATGCCCATGAATGTCAGTGCCGCCATCAATCGCCTTGTCATGTGCCAATCCTTGTCTGAATGTGAACGCCGCTGCGACCCGTCGCCTCTCTAAGGTGCTAGGGTCTTCGCGGCACAGTAGAATAGCCGCCACCTTACGCAAGATGCGACCCGCTCATGACCGATCTGACGCTTTATCACAACCCGCGCTGCTCGAAATCCCGCGGTGCGCTGGAACTGTTGGAGGCCCGCGGCCTGACGCCCACCGTGGTCCGCTACCTGGAAACCCCGCTCGACGCCACGCAATTGGAACGCCTGCTGGGCAAGCTCGGTATCAGCGCCCGGCAGCTGCTGCGCACCGGCGAGGACGAATACAAAGACTTGAACCTGGCCGACGAAAGCCTGAGCCAGGCCCAGTTGATCGCAGCCATCGCCGCGCACCCGAAACTCATGGAGCGGCCGATTCTGGAAACCGGTGAAAAGGCCATGATCGGTCGTCCGCCGGAGAAGATCCTGGAGATCCTGCCGTGAGCACGCCATACATCCTGGTGCTGTATTACAGCCGCAGCGGCTCCACCAACGAAATGGCCCGGCAGATCGCCCGTGGTGTCGAACAGGCCGGGCTGGAAGCCAGGCTGCGTACGGTGCCGGCGATTTCCGCCGAGTGCGAAGCGGTGTCCCCGGACATTCCTGAGCAAGGGCCGTTGTACGCCAGCCTCGATGACCTGAAAAACTGCGCCGGCCTGGCCTTGGGCAGCCCGACCCGGTTCGGCAACATGGCCGCGCCGCTCAAGTACTTTCTCGACGGCACCAGCAACCTGTGGCTGACCGGCGCGCTGGTGGGTAAACCGGCCGGGGTATTCACCTCCACCGCGAGCCTGCACGGCGGCCAGGAAACCACCCTGCTGTCGATGATGCTGCCGCTGTTGCACCACGGCATGCTGATCACCGGCCTGCCCTACAGCGAATCGGCCCTTATCGACACCCTGGGCGGCGGTACGCCCTATGGCCCGAGCCATCATGCCGGGGCCGACGGTAAAAGCGGCCTGAACGAACATGAGGTCGCCCTGTGCCGCGCCTTGGGCTCGCGCCTGGCGAAAACCGCCCTGCTGCTGGAGAACGGCCGTGGCTAAGAAGCCGAAGATCCTGCCTCCCATCCAATGGCTGGAACCGCGCGTACGCATCGCCCGCGTCCTCAGCCTGCTGTGCTTTTTCGGCCTGGTGGGGTTGCTCAGCGCCTACTACCTGCTGATCGCCGACCTGCATGGCGCGCGCCCTTGGGTGATTCTGCTGATCGAGCTGGTGCCGCTGCTGATACTCGCGCCCGGCATGCTCAGCGGCAGCGCCCGTGGACACTCGTGGATGTGCTTCGTGGTGAATTTGTATTTCATCAAGGGCGCGCTGGCGGCCTATGACCCTAACCGGCAGCTGTTCGGCGTGCTGGAAATGGCAGCGAGCGTGGCGGTGTTCTGCTCGGCCCTGCTGTATGTGCGTTGGCGGTTTCAGTTGAACCGGCGGTTGGCTGGCGAAGGCGAGATCTCCGTCGCCTAATAGACCGCTATCGCGAGCAAGCTCGCTCCCACACTAGATTTGTGAACACCGTAAATCCCCTGTGGGAGCGAGCTTGCTCGCGATAGCCGCAACTCGGTCTCAATGATTGACGGTGTAAGCCAGCATCATCGAAATCTGCGACATCGGCCGCCCACCACTCTCTTCATGCCACTGGTTAAAGGCATTCTGCACCGTCGCCAGGTCCCGCAAGCTGGTGGGGACTTTGTCGATGATGTCCTGGGCATTGAGCGCGGCCACCACGTCATAACTGGGCACAAAGGTGTCCTTGCCCATCATCCGCAAGAAGCGCGGCGCCGACAGGCCGCCCAGTTGATGGCCGTGCTTTTTCAGGTAGGTCCACAGGCCGACGATGTCGGTCACCGGCCAGTCGGCGACCAGCGCGCCGAAGCTGCCCTTTTCGTGGGCCACGTCCAATATCAACTGCGCGTTGCGCGGCACGCTCTTGAGCTTGCCCAGGTGGCGGATGATCCGCGCGTCCTGCATCAACCGCTCCAGGTGCTCGGCGCTCATCAGCACGACTTTCTCCGGGTCGAACTTGAAGAACACCTCTTCGAAGGCTGGCCACTTGGCGTCCACGAGGCTGTGCTTGAGCCCGGCGCGGAACACCCGCAGCGCCATGGTCGAGAGGTAGCGATCGTCGCTGATCTTGCGCAGTTGCGCCGGGGTCTTGGGCACCGGCAGGTGGGCTTCCAGTTCAGCCGCCGAACCGAAGCGGTTCAGACAATACTCGTGCAGCCACTTGTAATCGCGCATGCCCTCTCCAGGTTTAAAAATGAAAACGGCGCCCTAAGTGGCCTGTATGGCCCGTTCTGTTAGTCAACTTCGGGGGCCAGAAGTTGAACTAACGAACAGGCCACACAGGCCACCGCGCCGTGAATAGGAGCCTTTGCCCTCGTCAGAGGTTCACCACATTGACGAACCGCGGGGTGGCGTTTTCGTCGATGCGCAGATTGGTGAAGTCGAACAGGTTGCGGTCCGCCAGTTGCGACGGAATGACGTTCTGCAAGCCGCGGAAAATGCTCTCGGTACGGCCCGGGGTCTTGCGTTCCCACTCCTGGAGCATCTCCTTGACCACCTGGCGTTGCAGGTTTTCCTGGGAGCCGCACAGGTTGCAGGGGATGATCGGGAACTGCTTGAAATCCGAGTAGGCCTGGATGTCTTTCTCGCTGCAATAAGCCAGCGGGCGGATCACCACGTTGCGCCCGTCATCGGCCCGCAGCTTGGGCGGCATGGCCTTGAGCGAGCCGTTGTAGAACATGTTCAGGAAGAAGGTCTCGACGATGTCGTCGCGGTGGTGACCCAGGGCCATCTTGGTCGCACCGATCTCGTCGGCGAAGGTGTAGAGCGTGCCGCGCCGCAGGCGTGAGCACAGCGAACAGGTGGTCTTGCCTTCGGGAATCAGTTCCTTGACCACCGAATAGGTGTCTTTCTCGACGATGTGATATTCCACGCCCAGCGACTCAAGGTAGGCCGGCAGCACATGCTCGGGAAACCCGGGTTGCTTCTGGTCCATGTTCACCGCGACGATGTCGAACTTGATCGGCGCAACCTTCTGCAAATGCATCAGCACATCGAGCAAGGTGTAGCTGTCCTTGCCGCCGGACAGGCAGACCATGACCTTGTCGCCGTCCTCGATCATGTTGAAATCGGCGACCGCCTCACCGGCCTGGCGGCGCAGGCGCTTTTGCAGTTTGTTCTGGTTGACCGTAAGAGTGCCCATGACGCGAAATCCGTGAGGTGTGACGAAAGGCCGGCATTTTACGCAAAAAACCCGCCGTCGGCGAAGGGTTGATGCACCACTGTTGTGGTCAAGATTGTGGGAGCAAAGCTTGCTCGCGAAGCAGATGCCTCGGTTTCTGAAAGACCGCATCGCTTCCATCGCGGGCAAGCCTTGCTCCCACAATCGCCTCGCCACAAAGTGAATTTCGTTGCCAACAGTTATGTACAGACCCATCGGCGATTAACACCCTTGCCTACAGCGCGATTTGCTCTAAGCCCCCCATCCCCCTCGGGGTAACTCCTTTCTATACTGCGACATAAGGTCGCACACATTATCCAGACCTTCACTTACTTGGCCGTTTTGGCCCGTAGGCGCTCCGTTGGGGGGCGATGGCAATAACAAAGGAGTGACTGACTATGATCCATCATGTCGTGGGGCTCTTTACCCACCCTGATCAAGAATGGAAAGAAATCCGTGGCGATCAGGAGGAAAGCATCAGCCACATGTACCTCACCCACACGCTGATCCTGGCGGCCATTCCCGCGGTTTCGGCGTTCATCGGCACCACGCAGGTGGGATGGGTCATCGGCAATCGTCCACCGGTCATGCTCACGCAGGAAAGCGCGCTGTGGATGACCATCATGTCGTACCTGGCCATGTTGGGCGGCGTGGCGGTCATGGGCGCCTTCATCCACTGGATGGCTCGCACCTACGACGCCAACCCGAGCCTGGCCCGTTGCGTCGCGTTCGCCACCTACACCGCGACACCTTTGTTCATCGGCGGCCTGGCGGCGCTCTACCCGCACATGTGGCTGGGGATGATCGTCGGCACGGCGGCAATCTGCTACACCGTCTACCTGCTGTATGTAGGGCTGCCAACGTTCATGAACATTCCCCAGGACGAAGGCTTTCTGTTTTCCAGTTCGGTGCTCGCCGTCGGCCTGGTGGTGCTGGTGGCCATCATGGCGTTCACGGTGATCGTCTGGGGGCTGGGCGTCGGCCCGGTCTATACCAATTGAAGTAGTGCCCGCCAATAAAAAAACAGGATCTGCCGACACAGGCCGCCGCAAGGCGGCCTTCCTGTGTTTGAAACGACCACTGGGCGCCTGGACGATTCGCAACGGCCGAC
This sequence comes from Pseudomonas sp. Soil_N_39, assembly GCF_057655955.1. Taxonomy (NCBI): domain Bacteria; kingdom Pseudomonadati; phylum Pseudomonadota; class Gammaproteobacteria; order Pseudomonadales; family Pseudomonadaceae; genus Pseudomonas; species Pseudomonas sp. Soil_N_39. Next base: position 438,870 of record NZ_JBDGLI010000003.1, on the reverse strand, counting down.
GCTTGCGGCATACTCGGGCTTCTGGAGACCCGTAAAGCATGCTCGAGCAACTCAATACCCGCGTCGAAGAGTGTTACCAACAAGCTGAATCCTTTTTCAAACGTCCTTTCAAACGCCCTGTGGTCAGCTTCAAATTGCGCGGCCAGAAGGCCGGTGTCGCGCACCTGCATGAAAATCTGCTGCGCTTCAACCCACAGTTGTACCGGGAAAACGCCGAAGACTTCCTCAAGCAGACCGTCGCCCACGAAGTCGCGCACCTGATCGCCCACCAACTGTTTGGCGAACGTATCCAGCCCCATGGCGAAGAATGGCAACTGATCATGCGTGGGGTGTACGAACTGCCGCCCAACCGTTGCCACACCTACGAAATCAAACGCCGCAGCGTGACCCGCTACATCTACAAGTGCCCTTGCGACGGCAGCGACTTCCCGTTCTCGGCCCAGCGCCACAGCCTGGTGCGCCAGGGGCGACGGTATTTGTGCCGTAGCTGTCGCAATACCTTGGTGTTCAGTGGGGAGACCAGGGTCGAGTAGCCATTCTTTGTAGTGTTTGGACTGGCCTCATCGCGAGCAAGCTCGCTCCCACATTGGGTCTGCGGTGTTCACACCCCCCCTGGGGGAGCGAGCTTGCTCGCGATGACGGCCTGACAGGCGCTACAAAACCACCCCACGCTTACGCAACGCTTCGATCCGCTCCACGCTGATCCCCAATTCCCCCAACACCTGATCCGTATGTGCCCCCAGCCCCGCACCAATATGCCGAGGCTCGGGCAATCCTTCGGAAAACTTCAATGGACAGGCCATCTGCGCCTGGTTCGAACCATCCCCTCGGGGCACCCGTGTCACCAGCTCCCGAGCCTGCAACTGCGGATGCTGCACAGCTTCCTCGAGGCTCAGCACCGGCTCGACGCAGGCATCGATCCCCGCAAACAAGCTGCACAGCTCGGCAAAATCATGCTTCTCGAACTCGGTTTGCAACGCCTGCTTCAGGGCCTGTTGTTGCTCAGGCTTGGGCGACAACCCTTGTGCCGCCAGTTCCGGCCGCCCCAAGGCCTCGCACAGCGCCTGCATGAAGGAAGGTTCCAGGCTGCCCACCGACATCCAGCGACCATCGCGGGTGCGGTAATAGTCGTAGAAGCTGCCGCCGTTGAGCATCTGGTTTTCCCACCCCGGTTCCACACCACAGGCCAGATAACCGGCACCGGCCATAGCGTTGAGGCTGAATACGCAGTCAGTCATGCTCACGTCCAGGTGCTGCCCCTGGCCGGTCTGCTGACGGGCGATGACCGCTGCCAACAGCCCGATCACCCCGTGCAACGAACCACCGGCGATGTCCGCCACCTGGATGCCCAGCGGCAACGGCCCGCTGCCGGCACGACCGGTGTGGCTGGCCAGCCCCGCCAGGGCCAGGTAGTTGATGTCGTGACCGGCGCGGTCCTTATAGGGCCCGGTCTGGCCGTAGCCGGTGATCGACACGTAGATCAGCCGCGGATTGATGGCTTTCAAGGCTTCGTATCCCAGGCCGAGCCGCTCCATCACGCCGGGGCGGAACTGTTCCAGCAGGATGTCGTAGTCCCCCAGCAATTGCGTGATCACCTCCAACGCTTCCGGCTGCTTGAGGTCCAGGGCCAGGCTGCGCTTGTTGCGGTTGAGATAGGCATGGCTGGCCGATACACCCTGGTCATGGGGCGGCAGCACCCGCAGCAAGTCCTGGCGAGTCGGCGACTCGATGCGCAACACCTCGGCCCCCATGTCCGCCAGCAACAGCGAGGCGAACGGACCAGGCAGCAGGGTCGAGAAGTCCAGAACCTTGAGCGATGCCAGTGGGCCTTGCATGGGCGATCTCCGAGGGGTGATGGTGAAAGACTAGGCAGGGGTTGGCGGTGGGGCAATTACCGCAGGTGTCACAAGGGATGACCATTGCGCTCAAGGCAGGTACGGATTTCTTTGTGGCGAGGGGATTTATCCCCGCTGGGCTGCGAAGCGGCCCCAGGATTCATCTGCCACCTAGTGTGTCGGATCAGACGCAGGGGGCTACTGCGTAGCCCTGCGGGGATAAATCCCCTCGCCACAAAAGCGCTCTCACCACAAAAACACTCTCGCCTGAAAAACGAGGCGCAATAAAAAACCCGCCGAAGCGGGTTTTTTATTGCAGCCTGAAGATTACCTCACAGCGCCTGGAGCAGAGGTTTCAGCCGCTGCAATCTGCGCCGCCGCGATCTGCTCGTCGTCTTCACGGACATCGGAGATACCACGACCACCGGAAGCCAACTCAGTCTGCAACTGGTCTTCGTCCAGCTCCTTGACCCACTTGGCAACCACGATCGTGGCGACGGCGTTGCCCACCAGGTTGGTCAGGGCGCGAGCTTCGGACATGAAGCGGTCGATACCCAGGATCAGTGCCAGGCCGGCTACCGGCAAGGTGCCCACGGCCGACAGGGTGGCCGCCAGTACGATGAAGCCGCTACCGGTCACGCCAGCCGCACCTTTGGACGACAGCAGCAGCACCAGCAGCAGGGTGATCTGGTGAGTCAGGTCCATTGGGGTGTCGGTGGCCTGGGCAATGAACACCGCAGCCATGGTCAGGTAGATCGAAGTACCGTCGAGGTTGAACGAGTAGCCAGTCGGGATGACCAGGCCTACGACCGACTTCTTGGCACCCAGGCGTTCCATCTTGATCAGCATGCGAGGCAGGGCCGATTCCGAAGAGGAAGTACCCAGCACGATCAGCAGTTCTTCACGGATGTAGCGGATCAGCTTGACGACGCTGAAGCCGTGGGCGCGGCAGATGGCGCCCAGGACCACCAGCACGAACACCACGCAAGTGATGTAGAAGCAGATCATCAACTGGCCCAGTTGCACCAGCGAACCAACACCGTAGGCGCCGATGGTGAAGGCCATGGCACCGAACGCACCGATAGGCGCCAGCTTCATGATCATGTTGATGATGATGAACATCACGTGGGCGAAGCGATCGATGAAGTCCAGCACCGGCTTGCCGTAGGCACCCAGGCGATGCAGGGCGAAACCGAAGAGCACCGAGAACATCAGCACTTGCAGGATGTCGCCGTTGGCGAACGCCCCCACGATGGTGTTCGGGATCACGTTGAGAACGAAGGCGATGATGCTCTGGTCTTTACTGGCCGAGATGAAACCGGCGATCTTGCTGGTGTCCAGGGTCGACACGTCGATGTGCATGCCGGCGCCCGGTTGCACGACGTTGACCACGACCAGGCCGATCAGCAGGGCAATGGTGGAAACGATTTCGAAGTACAGCAGCGCGTAGCCGCCAGTCTTGCCCACCGATTTCATGTTCTGCATGCCGCCGATACCACTGACGACGGTACAGAAGATGATGGGGGCGATGACCATTTTGATCAACTTGATGAACCCGTCGCCGAATGGCTTGAGGGCAACACCGGTCTGCGGGTAGAAGTGGCCGAGCAAAATACCGATGGCAATGGCTACGATCACCTGGAAATACAGGGATTTGTACAGTGGCTGACGAGTCGTCATGGCAAACCTTCCTCAAGAGTCCCGCATGACGACTTCCACCTGTCGTCCACGGCACCTCAATTGCGAACCCTCCTGCACTGGAGGGATTTGTTTTTTTCGGCTGCACGCGGCAGACCTGCAAGCTGTATCGCAAGGCCCGTGCCATTTTTTTGAAAAGCCCTACAGCCGTGATTACAGAAGGGTTCGCGGATTCATCAGGGATTAAACAGGAAGGTGAAGAGTGGCGGATTTCCGCCCGCAGGTTGTTTACCGCTCCGGGATTTGGCGGATTTCCGCCTTGTTCCACCTCGTCCCCCTGCTACCATCGCCCGCTTAACGGACGGATTTCTGCCATGCGCCAACGCACGATTGCCAGCCACTTCGCCCGTGCCGCCTTGGGCGGTGCGCGTCGGCAAGACTTCGACTACTTTCCCTTGCTGCAACAGCTGGGCATCAGCCCCGAGCTTTTGGATGAGCCGCGTGCGCGAATTGCGCCGGAGCAGTTCGCCCGCCTATTGCAAGCCCTGTGGTTGGGAATGGAGGACGAATACCTGGGATTCGGCCGGGCGGCGAGTAAACCCGGGACGTTTGCCATGATGTGTCACGCGTTGATCCACTGTCGGACCCTGGGCAAGGCCCTTCAGCGCGGCTTGCTGTTCTACAGCCTGTTCCCCGACGCCCCGCGCCTGACGCTGGAAACCGAAGGCGAACGGGTGCGGCTGGTGCTGGACGACTCGACGCTGTGGGACCCCGATCACTTCCTGACTGAAAGCCTGCTGGTGGTCTGGCATCGCCTCGCCAGTTGGCTGATCGGCCAGCGGATCGGCCTGGAACAGGTGACTTTCGGCTACGCCAAGCCCGCCCACGGGGCCGAATACGACTTATTGTTCCCCTACCCGCTGGTGTTCGACACGCCCGGCAGCAGCCTGTTGTTCCACAGCCGCTACCTGGACATGCCGCTGTTGCAGGACGAACGCACCCTCAAGCATTTCCTCGAACACTCCCCCGCCGACCTCTTGTCACGCCCGGACGATGGCCACAGCCTGAGCAGCCAACTGCGCCGCCTGCTCAGCCGTGACACGGCGCGCTGGCCCGACCTGGACACCGTCGCCGCTCATTTGCACATCAGCCCGCAGACCTTGCGCCGGCATCTGCGGGAAGAAGGTACCAGCTTCCAGGAACTCAAGGATCAACTGCGGCGGGATATCGCCATCTACCATCTGGGGCGTGCGGAGCTGTCGTTGCAGCAGATCGCCGAGCAGTTGGGGTTCTCCGAACCGTCGGCGTTTCACCGGGCGTTCAAGAAGTGGACGGGGCTGACGCCGGGGGCTTATCGGGCGATGGAGAACTGACTGTTTTTGTGGTGTGCTGACTGGCCTCATCGCGAGCAAGCTCGCTCCCACAGGGGATTTGTGAGCGCCGAAAATCCAGTGTGGGAGCGAGCTTGCTCGCGATGAGGCCAGCGGCGACCCCAGCAATCCAGTCAAACCACCGGAAAATGAATCCGGAACGCCGCCCCGCCCAGCTCTGAATCCCCCAGGGTCAAGCGGGCGCCGTAGCTTTCGATGATGTCCTTGACCACCGCCAGGCCAATGCCCTGCCCCGGATGCTGGCGGTCCAGCCGTTCGCCCCGTTGGAGGATCCGCGCACGTTGATCCGGCGGCACACCCGGCCCGTCGTCCTCGACATTCAACTCCGTACCGCCGAGGGTCTGGTGCACGCTGACGCGCACCTCGCCCAGGCACAGCCGATAGGCGTTCTCCAGCAGGTTGCCGAGCATTTCCAGCAAGGCGCCCTGCTCGATCGGCACCTGGCAGTGCTCCGGGAGATCGAAACTCACATTGACCCGTTTGTCGCGATAGACCTTGTCCAAGGTGTCGCACAGGCTTTGCAGCACCGGGCGCAAGCGCACCTGATGGCGCACCAGCCCGCTCTTGCGCAGGCTGGCGCGCTGCAACTGGTAGCCGATCTGCTGGCTCATGCGCTCGATCTGGGTTTGCAGCACCCAGGCCTGGCCACGGTCCTCGGGGCGCCGGGCCATGTCTTCGCTGACGCCCTGCAACACCGCCAGCGGGGTTTTCAAGCTGTGGGCCAGGTCATCGAGGGAGTCGCGATAACGGCTGCGCTGCTCCCGTTCGCTGTGGAGCAAGCGGTTGAGGGAACCGGTCAGGCGCAACAGTTCCCGAGGGTGCTCGGTACTGAGGCTTTCCCGGGTCCCACTTTCGATTTCGTCCAGCTCCTGGCTCAGGCGCCGCAACGCCCGCAGGCCCCAGGTCAGGCCGATCCACAACAGCGCCAGCAACACCGCCAGGGCCGCGCCAAAGCCCAGGTAGAGATTGTCCCGCAGTCCCTGCAAGGTCACTTCGTAGTCGCGCACCGGTTGCAGGGTGACGATGCTGAACGCCGCACTCTGGCCGCCGAGCAGCTTGATCTCGACGTCGTAGACAAAAAACTCCTGGCCATTGTTCTCGCGAATGCGGGCGAACTGGTTGCCCTGGCCGTCATAGCGCGGCGTGTAGTTGATGTTTTCTTCCTGGGTAGCCTTCGACCGCCAGACCAACCGCCCCTCACGATCATAGATGTAGCCCAGCAAGCGGGCATCGGCGAGGTTGAAGCGCTCATCGGGCAACTGCGCCGGCATCTTCAAGCGGTTGTTTTCCACCCGGGCGGCGGAAATCAGCGTGGTCACGTCCGAGGCCAGACGTTGCTCGATGGATTCCTGCAACGCCAGGCTGAACGCGCCTTGCATGGCCGGCAACAAGGCCAACATGAACAGCACCGCCAAGGTCATCGCGGCCAGCATCAGCCGCAACCGAAGCGAACGAATCACTGGCAGCGCTCGTTGAACAGGTAACCCAGGCCGCGCACGGTGTCGATCGGCTTGAAGCCGGCCGGGGCCTCCAATTTACGGCGCAGGCGCCCTACCAGCACTTCGATGACATTGGGATCACGCTCGTCGTCATCGGGGTAAAGCTGCTCCATCAAGCGGTCCTTGGCCACCACCTGCTGGTGATGGCGCATCAGGTATTCGAGGATGCGGTATTCGTAGGCCGTCAACGCCAACGGCTCCTCGTCAAGGGACGCCTGCTTGCGGTTGAGGTCCAGCAGCAACGGCCCGGCGACGATGGTCGATTGGGTGAAGCCGCTGGAGCGGCGCAACAAGGCGTTCAAGCGGGCCTCCAACTCTTCGAACTGAAACGGCTTGACCACGTAGTCGTCGGCACCGGCGGCCAGGCCTTCGACCTTGTCCTGCCAGTTGCCGCGGGCGGTCAGGATCAGGATCGGAAACGTCTTGTCCTGGGAACGCAGCCGGCGGATCAGCTCCAGCCCGCTGATACCCGGCAGGCCCAGGTCGATCACCGCCAGGTCGTGGTTGAATTCCCGGACCTGGTACAAGGCCTCTTCGGCATTGGCCACGGCCTGCACCACATGGCCGCTGTCGGTGAGACGGGTTTGCAGGTGGTGACGCAACAGCGCTTCGTCTTCGACGACCAGTAATTTCATGGAGCCTCTCCCCAGGCAAATCAAACAATCGCGCGCGGCGCACCTCAACGAAAGGCGCCGGATCGTCTTCGACCGATCCGGCTGATCTCCTCACCCTCGCCCGCTTAGAACGTGTAGTTGGCGGACAGGTAGGTCTGGGCGCTGCTGGTCAGGTCCAGCGAGCCGACCTTGTCGCCACCGTGCGGGCTCATCTCGGTGCTGGCGTTGCTGCGCAGGTAACGGTAACCCAGTTCAACCGAGGTGTTTTGCGAAATTTGTTGCAGCACGCCGCCCTGCAAGCCCACTGCGTAACCAATGTCGCTGTCGCGACTGAAGCCGGGCGAATCCTGGGTCAGCTTGGTCAGGCCCACCGTGCCGCCACCGAACAGTTTGGTGCTGCTGGTGACCGGATAGAACACATCGTAGCTGCCCAGCAGGTTTTCCTGGCGCAACTTGATGCCGTTGTGGCTGCCCGAGACGTTGTCGTAGGTGGCGTAGTAGCGGCCCTGGTCGTTCTGCTTGCCCAGGCGCAGGCCATAGGTGGTGTCCTTGCCTATGATGCCGTCGGCGTTCGGGTTGCTCAGGGCGCTGTCCAAGGCGTTGGATTTCTTCACCTTGTCGCTGGTCTGGCCGAGGGTCAGGCTGGCGAAGTTGTCATCGGCGTGAGCCATGGCACTGGCGCCCAGCACGGTGAAAGCCAACAGCAGTTTTTTCATAGCAGTCATGGTCAAGTTCCTTTGCTGCGTGGATGTTTCGTGAAGTCGCCGTCACCTTAACCAGCGGTCCCTGAACCCCCCTTGAACGTTCTCTGAACCTGCGCTGAATGAATCGGCTAATCTGTGCGGACCACTTTTATAAGGAGATCGGTCATGCGCAGGCTGCTTGCTGTTGTACTTCTGGCCATGAGCGGTGTGAGCCACGCCGCCGTCCAGACCCAGGAGATTCCCTACACCAGTGCCGACGGCACCCAGCTGATCGGCTATTACGCTTATGACGACGCCGTCAAAGGCCCGCGTCCGGGCGTGGTGGTGGTTCACGAATGGTGGGGGCTGAACGATTACGCCAAGCGCCGCGCCCGTGACCTGGCGGGCCTGGGCTACAGCGCCCTGGCCATCGACATGTACGGCGACGGCAAGAACACCGAGCACCCCAAGGACGCTATGGCCTTCATGCAGGCAGCGCTCAAGGACGGCAAGGCGGCCAGTGCCCGCTTCCAGGCCGGCCTCGACCTGCTGAAGAAACAGCCCCAGACCGATCCGGACAAACTCGCCGCCATCGGCTACTGCTTCGGCGGCAAGGTGGTGCTTGATGCCGCGCGCCAGGGGGTGCCGCTGGCCGGCGTGGTGAGCTTCCACGGTGCCCTGGTAACCAACACCCCGGCCACGCCGGGCAGCGTCAAGGCCAAGGTGCTGGTCGAGCATGGCGCCCTGGACAGCATGGTTACCCCGGACAACGTCACCGCGTTCAAGAGCGAGATGGACAAGGCCGGGGCCGACTATAAATTCGTCAGCCTGGAAGGTGCCAAGCACGGCTTCAGCAACCCCGACGCCGACCGTTTGAGCCACGGCGAACATGGCGGGCCGGACATCGGCTACAACAAGGAAGCCGATGAGAAGTCGTGGGCGGATATGCAGAAGTTCTTCAAAAATATTTTCTAATACATCCCCCTGTGGCGAGGGGATTGTGGGAGCAAAGCTTGCTCGCGACCCAGGCGACTCGATTTCTGGAAGACCGCATCGCCTTCATCGCGGGCAAGCCTTGCTCCCACAGCAAGCTCCCTCGCCACAAAAGCCAGCCATACCCACATAAACGCCACGCCACTACCCAGCCTCCCACCAACCCGGCAAAATGCCCGGCATGAAGACACTCCCCACCCTGCCCGCCTGTTGCTCGTCCCTGGATGAGCACTGGCTATTGCCCGACGCGCTGCCCGATACGGTGCTGCTGAGCACCCGCTTCGACCCGTTGTTGCTGGTGGGCACAGACTTTCCCAACAGCGCCATCGAGCCACCGGCGAGCATCCAGCGTTCGGTGGCCAAGCGTCAGGCAGAATTCCTGGCCGGGCGAATCTGCGCCCGGGCGGCGTTGCAGCGCCTCGATGGCCTGGCCTGCGTGCCGGCCATCGGCGAAGACCGCGCCCCGGTGTGGCCGGCTCATATCAGCGGCTCAATCACCCACAGCACGGGCCGGGCAGCAGCCATCGTGGCGAAAAAAGACCACTGGCAAGGCTTGGGCATGGACGTGGAAAACCTGCTCGATCCCGAACGCGCCGAGCGCCTGGCCGGTGAAATCCTCACCTCGCCAGAGTTGCAGCGCATGACCCGGCTCACGCGCGATGACCAGGCCTTACTGGTGACCCTGACCTTTTCAGTGAAGGAAAGCTTGTTCAAGGCGCTGTATCCCATCGTCAGGCAGCGTTTTTATTTCGAGCATGCCGAGGTGCTGGACTGGACACACGACGGGCAGGTGCGGCTGCGGCTGCTGACGGACCTGTCGGCCGAGTGGCGCCATGGCAGTGAGCTGCAGGCGCAGTTTGGGGTGAAGGATGGGCAGTTGTTGAGTTTGGTGGGGATCAGGGCCTGAGAGCTGTGCTGCTTTTCAGGGCCTCATCGCGGGCAAGCCTTGCTCCCACAAGTCAGCGCTCCCTCATTTAAGTGTGGTTTGCTGTGGGAGCAAGGCTTGCCCGCGATGGCGGTCGATCAGGCACCCCACCTATCAAGACCTGTCCTGATGCCTCGGCCAACTCAAGCTGAAGCACGCCCCACCCAAACTCTTGCTCTTGCCGATCAGCGCCCGACCATCATGCCAGTGGATGATCCGCCGCACGATCGACAGCCCCAGCCCATGGCCACCCGAAGCGCGGGCGCGGCTGTCATCCAGGCGCAGGAAGGGTTTGAAAATCCGCTCCCACGCCGCTTCCGGCACGCCGGGCCCGTCATCTTCCACGTCCACCCGGCAGCGCAACTGGCCCACCTGATAACTGACCGTGACCTTGGAATGGGCGTGGCGCATGGCATTGCTCACCAGGTTCTGCAGGGCGCGATGCAAAAAGCGTGGCTCAGCCTCGACCCAGGCACCATCGCAATCGGCGGCCGACAGGCATAGACCGCGCTCGACCGTGATCCCGGCCCGCAACGGCCCCAGCTCATCGATCACTTGATTGACCAGCGCATCCAGGTCCACCCGCTGGAAGCTCAAGGCCGGCGAACCCTGTTCCAGCCGTGCGTAGGTGAGCATTTCGTCCACCAGCCGATCCAGGTCTTCGATGTCGTGGTCCATGCCCGCCAGGTATTTGTCCCGGGCCTGGGGCGTGGTGGCGCTGCCGAGCATTTCCAGGCCAAAACGCAGGCGCGCCACCGGGGTGCGCAATTCGTGGGACACCGCCCGCACCAGCTCGCGCTGGATCGCCAACAACTGCTGCAGGTGCTCGGCCATGCCGTTGAACGCCGCGGCCAACCGCCCGACCGAGTCGGCGCCGCGGGCCGGCACGCGGGTTTCCAGGCTGCCCTGGGCGATCTGGGTGGCGGCCGATTCCAGGCCACGCAAGCGCCGCTCCAGCTGACGCACCAACAGGTAGACGATCAACCCGATCAGGCTCAACCCAAGCGCGGCGATCAGCACCAGCCATTGCGGCGGATAAGGGTTCATCTGGTACAACGGGCCGATCTCCAGCACCCACGGTGTGCCGACCATGCCAGCGAAGACCCGGATGGAGTCGCCGCCCTTGCCCAGCGCCATCACCGTATCGCCCTCGGACACACGACGGCGCTGGTCTTCGTCCATGTCGGCCTGCTCGGCGGTCATGAGTCGCAGGTCGAAACCAAAGCCTTTTTCCTGCGCCAATTGCGCCAGCCGCTTGGGTTGCTCGGCCACGGGGTAACGCACCAGTTCGTCGGCCAACAGGTAAATGGTCGCCCGGGCCAGTTGCTCGCTGATCTGCTGGACTTCCCCGACCAACATCAATTGCTCGGCATCATTGACCAGCCGATAGACTTTTGCCGCGTGCGGCCCGGTCTGCTCCACCAACGCCTGGCCGCGCAGTACACGGGTACGCTGGCCAAGGTCGAGGTCGGTCTGGGGAAAAGTCTGCAGGGCCAGGGGAATCCCCAGCAGGCGCTCCCACACCAGCAGCGCCCGGCGGCGCTCGGTGTCGTTCATCGGCCGCAGGTTATCGGCCATCAACGAAAACGTGCCGTGGGCCAGGCGCTCGCGGTATTGCTCGCCGCGGGTCTGGTTGAGCAGGTGCAGGGCCAGCACGCCGAGGACCGCCACCAGCACCAACGCCGCGCACATGCCGCCATAAATCCGCAGGAAGATCGAATTCACGGCGCCAGGTCTACGCAAGCTTCAGGAACGAACAGGTAGCCTTTGCTGCGGATGGTCTTGATCAGTCGTGGATGGTCCGGGTCGTCGCCGATCTTGGGGCGGATGCGCGAAATGCGCACATCGATGGAACGGTCCTGGCCGTCATAACCAATGCCGCGCAGGGCGGTGAAGATTTCTTCCCGGGACAGAATGCGCCCGGCATTGGACACCAGCAGCCACAGCAGGTCGAATTCGGCGCTGGTCAGCTCGATGCTGTTGCCCTGCAACCAGGCTTCGCGCAGCGCATCGTCGACCACCAGAGGGCCGAATTGCAGGCGCCGCTGCTTTTGCGCCGCGCTCGGTTCTGGCTCGCTGCGGCGCAGCAGGGCCTGGATGCGCGCCAATAGCAAACGCGGGCGAACCGGTTTGCAGACGTAGTCATCGGCGCCCAGGTCCAGGCCCTGGATCTGATCAGTGTCGTCGGTGCGGGCGGTGAGCATCAGGATCGGCCCATCATAGTGCTCGCGCACCTTGCGGCAGATGCTCAGGCCGTCTTCGCCGGGCAGCATCAGGTCGAGGACCACCAGGTCCGGCTGCTCGGCAATGATCCGCGCCGCCGCCACCGCGCCGTTGCCTTCGATGGCGACACGCAACCCGTTGCTTTCGAGGTATTCCCGGGTCAGCTCGGCCAGACGCTGGTCATCCTCGACGATCAATACCTGCCAGGCTTCTTGTTCCACTGGGGGACCTTTTGGCTGATTTAGCTAAATTAAGGAGGGGCGTGTTGCCAATATCACTGACAAGGCACGAACCCTGTGGAAGCGAGCTTGCTCGCGATGGCAGTGTGTCAGCCAGCCTCCATGCTGCTGATCCGCCGCCATCGCGAGCAAGCTCGCTCCCACAGGTTGGGTCCTGTGCAGCCCCCATCTTTTTGTCATGTTAAAGGAGGATAAACGCACCCATGCATGGGCCGATTGTATAAACGTCGCCTGCACAGAAAACAAGCGGACAAATGCGTTTCGGTCGGGTGGGTTTTGTGTGGTAATGTCCGCGCCCGCAAAAACTGCAGGACTGTTTTCAGGTCAGCGAAACCGATGAAAAAAGGTCCACTCCAGCTAGGTCGCGGCCTACAGAGCAGTTCCACGTTTCGCACACAAATTACGCACAGGCTTATCCACAGGTAGTACGTTGCATACCCCCCGAAAACGCATTATCTTGTAGCCCGCCGCGTAAAAAACCCTACATGTAGGGTTTCAGGCCAAAAACCCAACACAAGTCGGGCAGAGAATTCAAGCGCTTTTCATGCTTCTGTCCAACTGAAACACCGCATTTCCCCAAGCCCAGACCGCCCCTGCGGATGGCAACTGTTTCAAGGTCGAAAACGACCGAAACGGTACGGGTGTTGCAGTCAATTGCTGCCACCCCGACAACCCGGTTTCGAGCCCTGCTCGCAACCTGAGAACTTCGGATGGAAGCGGCCTTAAACGCCTGCTTCCTACTGTCCCGAAGTTGTTATGCCCGGCGCCAGTCGGTTGTAGTGCTTCAGGACGGAACGGTGGGCACCGTGATGGTGCCCAAACAAACATAGAGAACGTGGAGACACCCATGCACACCGACACAACTCGCGAGAACCCGCAGGGCACCGCGCCGCTGGCCGCCGATTCGAGCCCGGATCTGTCCGCCACCGCGCCGGGCCAACTGCGTGTGATCAAGCGTAACGGCACTGTCGTTCCTTACACCGATGACAAGATCACCGTCGCCATCACCAAAGCGTTCCTCGCAGTTGAGGGCGGCACCGCTGCCGCTTCGTCGCGAATCCACGACACCGTGGCCCGCCTGACCGAACAGGTCACCGCGACCTTCAAGCGTCGCATGCCTTCGGGCGGCACCATCCACATCGAAGAAATCCAGGACCAGGTCGAACTGGCCCTGATGCGTGCCGGCGAGCAGAAAGTGGCCCGCGACTACGTGATCTACCGTGACTCCCGCGCCAAGGAACGAGCCACTCGCTCCCCGGCCGACGCACCGGTCCAGGCCCACCCTTCGATCCGCATCGCACGCGCCGACGGCAGCCTGGCGCCGCTGGACATGGGCCGCCTGAACACCATCGTCACCGAGGCCTGCGAGGGCCTGGAAGAAGTCGACGGCGACCTGATCCAGCGCGAAACCCTGAAGAACCTCTATGATGGCGTCGCCCTCAAAGACGTCAACACCGCGCTGGTGATGACCGCCCGGACCCTGGTGGAACGCGAGCCGAACTACTCCTTCGTGACCGCTCGCCTGCTGATGGACACCCTGCGTGCCGAAGGCCTGAGCTTCCTGGAAGTCGCCGAGAGCGCGACCCACCACGAAATGGTCGACCTGTACGCCAAGGCGTTGCCCGCTTATGTCGCCAAGGGTATCGAGTTCGAATTGCTGAACCCGGTCCTGGCCGAATTCGACCTGGAAAAACTCGGCAAGGCGATCAACCACGAGCGCGACCAGCAGTTCACCTACCTGGGCCTGCAAACCCTGTACGACCGTTACTTCATCCACAAGGACGGTATCCGTTTCGAACTGCCGCAGATCTTCTTCATGCGCGTGGCCATGGGCCTGGCAATCGAAGAGAAGCAGCGCGAAGACCGTGCGATCGAGTTCTACAACCTGTTGTCGTCCTTCGACTACATGGCCTCGACCCCGACCCTGTTCAACGCCGGCACCCTGCGTCCGCAGTTGTCGAGCTGCTACCTGACCACCGTTCCGGATGACCTGTCGGGCATCTACGGCGCCATCCACGACAACGCCATGTTGTCGAAATTCGCTGGCGGCCTGGGCAACGACTGGACCCCGGTTCGCGCATTGGGCTCGTACATCAAGGGCACCAACGGCAAATCCCAGGGCGTCGTGCCGTTCCTCAAAGTGGTCAACGACACCGCCGTTGCGGTCAACCAGGGCGGCAAGCGCAAGGGCGCAGTCTGTGCCTACCTGGAAACCTGGCACATGGACATCGAAGAGTTCATCGAGCTGCGCAAGAACACCGGTGATGACCGTCGTCGTACCCACGACATGAACACCGCCAATTGGATCCCCGACCTGTTCATGAAGCGCGTCTTCGATGACGGCAAGTGGACCCTGTTCTCGCCATCCGAAGTGCCGGACCTGCACGACCTGACCGGCAAGGCTTTCGAAGAGCGCTACGAGTACTACGAAGCCCTGACCGAGTACAACAAGATCAAGCTGTTCAAAGTCGTCCAGGCCAAAGACCTGTGGCGCAAGATGCTGTCGATGCTGTTCGAAACCGGCCACCCATGGCTGACCTTCAAGGACCCGTGCAACCTGCGCAGCCCGCAGCAGCACGTGGGCGTGGTCCACAGCTCGAACCTGTGCACCGAGATCACCCTGAACACCAACAAGGACGAGATCGCGGTCTGCAACCTGGGCTCGATCAACCTGCCGAACCACATCGTCGACGGCAAGCTGGACACCGCCAAGCTGCAACGCACCGTGAACACCGCCGTGCGCATGCTCGACAACGTGATCGACATCAACTACTACTCGGTGCCGCAAGCGAAGAACTCCAACTTCAAGCACCGTCCGGTCGGCCTGGGCATCATGGGCTTCCAGGATGCGCTGTACCTGCAACACATCCCGTACGGTTCGGACGCTGCCGTCGAGTTCGCCGACAAGTCCATGGAAGCGGTCAGCTACTACGCGATCCAGGCTTCCTGCGACCTGGCCGACGAGCGCGGCGCCTACGAGACGTTCCAGGGTTCGCTGTGGTCCCAGGGCATCCTGCCGCTGGACTCGCAACAGATCCTGATCGCCCAGCGCGGCCAGAAGTACATCGACGTTGACCTGAACGAATCCCTGGACTGGGCACCGGTTCGCGCCCGTGTGCAGAAAGGCATCCGTAACTCCAACATCATGGCCATCGCACCGACCGCCACCATCGCCAACATCACTGGCGTGTCGCAGTCGATCGAACCGACCTACCAGAACCTGTATGTGAAATCGAACCTGTCGGGCGAATTCACCGTGATCAACCCGTACCTGGTTCGCGACCTCAAGGCCCGCGGCCTGTGGGACTCGGTCATGATCAACGACCTGAAGTACTACGACGGTTCGGTGCAGCAGATCGAACGCATCCCGCAAGAGCTCAAAGAACTCTACGCAACGGCCTTCGAAGTGGACACCAAGTGGATCGTCGACGCCGCCAGCCGTCGCCAGAAGTGGATCGACCAGGCTCAGTCGCTGAACCTGTACATCGCCGGCGCTTCGGGCAAGAAGCTGGACGTGACCTACCGCATGGCCTGGTACCGTGGCCTGAAAACCACTTACTACCTCCGTGCCCTGGCCGCCACCAGCACCGAGAAGTCGACCATCAACACCGGCAAGCTGAACGCGGTTTCCAGCGGCGGCAACCACGGTGACGACTCGGTCCTGGCAGCTCCAGCCGGTCCCGCGCCAGTGCCAAAGGCCTGCGCGATCGACGAGCCGGATTGCGAAGCTTGCCAATAAGCTGAGCGAGTGGGCGTTGCAAGGCGCCTGCTAAAAGAAACCCCCGATAGACCGCTGGTTTATCGGGGGTTTTCTTTTGCCTGGAGAACAGTCGGCGCCTATGACGGCCTCGTCGCGAGCAAGCTCGCTCCCACAATTGGACGCATTCCAATGTGGGAGCGAGCTTGCTCGCGATGAGGCCAGTCCAGGCACCACAAAAATAGCCGCCTACAAAAAAGCCCCTCTTGCGAGGGGCTCCTTGTGCAGCCTTTAAGCAACCATCGATATCAAGCCATCTGAATAATGGTCTGCATGATGGTGCTCTGGGTGGAGATGGTCTTGGCGTTCGCCTGATAGTTGCTCTGGGCCTTGATCAGCTCGACCAGTTCGTTGGTCAGGTTGACGTTTGACTCTTCCAGGGAGTTGGAGACGATCGAACCGAGGGTGCCGGTTTGTGGAGCATCGTAGCCTGGGATACCCGAGGCGAAGGTTTCCTTCCAGCTGGTGCCGCCTACTGGCTGCAGGCCTTGCTCGTTGGTAAAGCTGGCGAGGGCGAGCTGGCCGATCGGCTTGGTCTGGTTGTTGCTGAAGTTGGCCAGCAAGACGCCGCTGCCGTCGATGGTCAGGTTGGTGATCTGGCCAGTGGCGTAGCCGTTCTGGGCCGGAATCGAGCGGGCGGTGTCGGCGTTGAATTGGGTCGTGTTGGCCATGGAAATCGTAATAGTCGACGAGCCCGCGCCATTAGCGGTCCATGTACCATTGGTCACAGTGCCTGGGACCCAGCCAACCAGGTTCAGATCATTGCTGATGGTTGGCGGGGGTGTCGGAACAGTCGGTGGAACGGTCGGCGGAACCGGGGTGCTGACTTGGGTTAGCCTGCCGTTCGAGTCGAATGTCATCGTCGAAGGAACTGGAGCGTTCGGAGCAACCGGCGCGCTGCCATTGAGGTTACGACCATCAATCAAGGTATAGACGTTCCAAGTATTGCCGGCAGTCTTGACCATGTACTGGTCCATGGAGTGCTGGTTGCCCTGGGTGTCATAGACCGGAGTAGTGAACTGCTTGGTGAACGTGGCCGTGTCGGCCGGATTGAACGCCACAGTGATCGGCGTCGCCGTCGAGTTCAGGTTGATGGTCGACGAAACCAGGCTGGTGGCTTGCGGCGGCAGGTTCGAGGTGTCGATGCGCAGGTCGGTCAGGATACCGTTCTGGATCTTGCCGTTGGCATCCACGCCATAGCCTTGCAGGCGGGCCGTGCCATCACTGTTGGTGATGAAGCCTTCCTTGTCGGTCTTGAAGGTACCGGCACGGGTGTAGCTCAGGGAGCCGTCGTTGCTCAGGACAAAGAAGCCCTGGCCCTGGATGCCCATGTCCAGCACGTTGCCGGTGTTGTTCACGTCACCCTGGCCGAACTGCTGGGAAACGTTGGCCAGGCGCACGCCGTTGCCGACGGTCTTGCTGCCCGAGCCCAGCTTGGTAGCCGAATAGACGTCTTCGAATTCCGCGCGGGACGATTTGAAACCGGTGGTCGCCACGTTGGCGATGTTGTTGCCGGTCACGTCCAGCTGTTTGTTGGCTGCATAGAGACCGCTAAGGCCGATGTTAAAAGACATGTTGACTCCTTTTGCCGGTTAGTCGGCTCTACATACCAATAGTTTGTACTTTGGACAGGGCAATGCTGCCCAGCCCGGCCAGGTTGAGCATCAGCTCACCGCCCGTCTGGCTGATCGTCACGCTGCTGACCGTGGCCGGCAGGTTAGTGATCAGCGACGTGGCCTTGCCGTCGATGGTGGTCGAAGCGGCGAAGGTGTAGGTGCCCGATTCAACGACCGCGCCCGCGTCGTTCTTGCCATCCCAGATGAAGGCGGAGTTGCCGGCCTTCTGGCTGCCCAGGTCGATGGTGCGAACGGTCTTGCCGTCCTTGTCCACGATCTTGACGGCAACAGAGGACACCGATGTCGGCACCACCACCGTGCCGTTGAGGCTCTTGGAGGTATCGACCACAGCCTTGTCACCTGGGGCAATGACCGAGCGACCCACCAGTGACGAGGCCTGCAAGGCCTGGGACGAGTTGTAGTTGCCGGCAATGCCGCTCACCGTCTGGTTGAGGGTGGTGATGCCTTCCAGGCTGCTGAACTGCGCCAACTGGGCAACGAACTCGCCGTTATCCTGTGGCTCCAGCGGGTTCTGGTTTTTCAGCTGGGTCACGAGCAACTGCAGGAACGCATCCTTGCCCAACTCCTTCTTGCCGGTCGCCATGCCCGTCACCGTACCCAGGGTATCGGTGGTGGTGTTGGTCTTGACCGAGGAGTTGGCCAGAATCTCGTTGAGACTCAAACCGCTGGTAGTGTTGGTAACGCTCATGTGACTCGCCCCTTATCACTGACCGAGGGTCAGGACCTTCTGCATCATGGCTTTGGCGGTGTTCATCATTTCGGCGTTGGTCTGGAACGAACGACTGGCGGAAATCATGTCGGCCATTTCTTCGACGACGTTGACGTTCGGGTAGTAGACATAACCCTTGGCGTCCGCGGCCGGATGGTTTGGCTCATAACGTGCTTCAAGGTTGCTCTGGTCTTCGACCACGCCAAGCACCTGTACGCCCTGCCCGGCCGCTTCCTGGTCCTGGAACAGCGAGTCGCTGCCGCCGGACTGGCCGCCCTGGAACATGGTGGCGAATACCGGGTGGCGAGCGCGGTAGGTCTGGTCGATGCTCGACGAAACGGTCTCGGCGTTGGCGATGTTACTGGCGACGGTGTTCAGGCGAGTGGTCTGGGCACTCATGGCACTGCCGGCGATGTTGAATACGCTCGCAATCGACATGGCTTACTCTCCGCGCAGGGCCGATACCAGCCCTTTGAATTTGCTGTTGAGCAGGGTGAAGCTGGCCTGGAAGTTCACGGAGTTTTCCGCGTAGTTGGACTGTTCCAGTTGAGCGTCCACGGTGTTCTGGTCGATCGAAGGCTGCATCGGCGTGCGATACATCAGCGACTCATCGCCATTGCCCAAGCCTTCGGCTTCGATATGACGACTGTTGGTCATGTTCAAGGCGAAATGGCCGTTCTTGGCTTTCTCGTTCTGCTCGGCGAGCACTTTGGAGAAGTCCAGATCCCGAGCCTTGTAGTTCGGGGTATCGGCGTTGGCGATGTTGTTGGCCAGGACTTCGGCACGTTGGGCGCGGAAGCCCAGGGCCTTTTCGTGGATACCGAGCGCTTTATCGAAGCTGATGCTCATGTCGGAAACCTTTGGGTGACCAGAATGTACGTACGACGGCTAAAGCAAGCGTCGTGCCACTTTCAAAAACCCCATAAACCGGGGCTTTGCGGGCACCGGCAAGGCGGCAATGCCAGAAAAGCGGCAATCGGTTTCCGCCGGCTGCCGCTTTTCTGCCGCTTTCACCCAGGCAATGAAGATCAAATGTGGGAGCGAGCTTGCTCGCGATGGCGGTGTGTCAGTCAAAATTGAATCGTCTGCCTATCGCGAGCAAGCTCGCTCCCACAGGAGGCTGTGGTGTACTGGAAAAAACTGGCAGGCAAAAAAACGGGAGCCCCGTGGGACTCCCGCTTTTTTTGACAACCCAAGCCAATCACTTCGCCTGGTAGATGATCCCCGGGCTGCACTGGACCATCTGGTAATGATCCGGCAAACCGTTCAACGCCTCGGAGGCGCCGAGGAACAGGTAGCCGCCCGGCTTGAGCGTGCCGTGGATGCGCAGCAGGATGTCCTTCTTCACTTCGGCGGAGAAGTAGATCAGCACGTTACGGCAAAACACGATGTCGAACTTGCCCAGGCTGGCGTAGCTGTCCAGCAGGTTGAACGAGCGGAACTCCACCCGGCTCTTGATCGGCGCCTTGACCACCCATTTGCCCGGCCCTTTGGGGTCGAAGTAGCGTTGCAGGCGGTCCGGCGACAAGCCACGGCCGATGGCCAGGCTGTCGTACTCGCCGGTCTTGCAGTTATTGAGCATGGTCCCGGACAGGTCGGTGGCGACGATCTGCACGCCGCCTTTCAACTGGCCGAGGTTGGAGCGTTCGAACTCATCGATGGACATCGACAGCGAATAGGGTTCCTGCCCCGACGAACAGGCCGCCGACCAGATCCGTAGGCGCTGGCCCGGGCTGGCCTTGATGGCGGCCGGCAGCACTTTGTTCTTCAGCACCTCGAACGGATAGGTGTCACGAAACCATAGGGTTTCGTTGGTAGTCATGGCATCCACCACCATCTCGCGCAAGCCACTGCGCGGCTGGGTCTGGATACGCTGCACCAGCTCGCCCAATGACTTGAGGCCCTGTTGCTCCATCAACTTATTGAGACGGCTCGACACCAGGTATTGCTTGTTTTCACCAAGCAAGATGCCACAGGCTTTTTCCAGGAAGACCCGGAACTGTTCGAAATCCAAATTACCCGTAGACAAGATACCGCCTCTTTCATCGTGTTGACTTGCCGGGCGCACAACGCGCCCGACCTTCTACTTTATTCTGCTGCTTTGATCCGTTCGACGACCCGGGACGCCAGGTCATCGGGGCGGAATTTTGCCAGGAAATCGTCGGCACCGACCTTCTTGACCATCGCCTGGTTGAAAACACCAGACAACGAAGTATGCAAGATGATGTGCAGCTTTTGCATGCGCGGATCGCTGCGGATTTCCGAGGTCAGGGTGTAGCCGTCCATTTCCGGCATCTCGATGTCGGAGATCATCATCAGGAATTCTTCCTCAGGCTTCTTGCCCTCGTCGACCAGCTTGCGCAGGTAATCCAGCGCCTGTCGCCCGTCGTTCAACGCCACCACCTCGACGCCGACCGTTTGCAGGCAACGGGTCACCTGCTTGCGGGCCACCGAAGAATCATCGACGGTCAACACTCGCAGCGAAATCGCCTTGTGCTGGGTCTCGGCATCCACCACCCCCACGGAAATCGCTTCCGGCGTGGGCGCCACTTCGGCGAGGATTTTCTCCACGTCGATGATTTCCACCAACTGGTTATCGACCCGGGTCACCGCCGTCAGGTAGTGATCGCGGCCGGTGCCCTTGGGCGGTGGATGGATCTCTTCCCAGTTCATGTTGACGATGCGCTCCACCGAGCGCACCAGGAACCCCTGGGTCTTGGTGTTGTACTCGGTGATGATCACAAACGGATTGCTCTGGTCCAGCAACCGACCGGAGCCGGTCGCCATCGCCAGGTCGAGAATCGGAATGGTCGCACCGCGGATATTGGCCACACCGCACACGACGGGGCTGGACTTGGGCATCAGGGTCAGCTTGGGGCATTGCAGCACCTCGCGAACCTTGAATACGTTGATCCCGTACATTTGTTGGCCGTCGAGACGGAACAACAACAGCTCCAGGCGATTCTGACCGACCAGCTGAGTGCGCTGGTTTACCGAATCCATTACTCCCGCCATGCCCTGACTCCTACCTAACGCTAATGTGTCCGACGCGCATTCATCACTAAACGGCACGGGGCTTGCTATTGAACCGGCATGAACGCACAAACGACATTTTCTCGACGCCTGACCACTCACTGCCGCCACTGGCTCGGTGCACTGCTGGCTGCCTGCCTGTTCACTTCGGGCAGTCCTGCCCTTGCGGCGGCTCCGGTTACCTTGCCTGATCTCCTTATCGGCGTCACTCAGGGCTTTCTTGAATTCACCGTAGAAGACTATCTGGCAAGCAGTCAAACCGAAGGTCGTTACGAAATCGAAGTCAACCAGCTCGACCCGCGCTTGCGCATGCCCATGTGTGACAAGGAATTGACTGCGTCGCTGGAGAGCCCGGCCCGGCCCCTGGGCCGCGTCACGGTGAAGGTTCGTTGTGACAGTGCCGCGCCCTGGACGGTGTTCGTGCCCGCTCAAGTGCGCCTGTTCCGGGAAATCGTCACCACCACCCGTCCACTCAAGCGGGCCGGGATCGTCGAGCCCCAGGACGTGATGTTGCGCGAACGGGACATCAGCCAGATCACCCAGGGTTTCCTGACCTCTGTCGATCAAGCCATCGGGCAGAAACTTGTCCGACCAATGGTCGCCGATCAGGTCGTGACGCTGGTGCACCTGGAACAGGCCGAGGTGGTCCGCAAGGGTGACCAGGTGGTCATCACCGCCCGTAGCGGCTCTCTTGCCGTGCGGATGCCCGGCGAGGCCCTGTCCAACGGCGGCATGCGTGAGCAGATACGGGTAAAAAACCTTAATTCCCAGCGCGTCATCAAGGCGCAAGTGATGGCTCCAGGCCAAGTGGAAGTGGCGATGTAATCACCCGATAGAGGAGGTAGAAAGCTGGCGCTTGATCCCGGTGTTCCCTAGACTGTGCCTTACGCAAAGGCAAGCGCAGACGTGCGCACGTTCATTGAACAAATGAGCCTAAAGTTTTTTTGGGGATGGCCGAAAACATGGCAAGCGTCCAAATACCCAGAGGTTTTTTACCATGGTCATCGATTTCAATCGTTTAAACAGCTCTTCACCGCTGACAGGCACTACGCGTACCAGCGCCACCAAGGAAACCGTCGAAACCGACAAATCCGCGCCGCTGTCCACGCCTGCCGAAAAGGTCAGCAACGGGGAGTCGGTACACCTCAGCAATGAGGCTCAGCAGTTGCAGAAGGTCACTGACAAGCTGCGCGATCAACCTGTCGTCGACAACGCCCGCGTGGCCGAGTTGAAAGCAGCCATCGCCGATGGCAGCTACAAAGTCGACAGCAACCGCGTAGCCAGCAAACTGCTCAACTTCGAAGCCCAGCGCTAGGCCGCCGCCTGCGCGAGGCTTTTGGACGCTAAGACCCAAGGCCAGCCATGCACGACACTCATTTATTGCAACTGATCATCGACGACTTCGTTCCAGCGCAACAATTGCTGGAGCTATTGCAGGCTGAATCCGTGGCCCTGCACGGTCGTGACATGCCTTTGCTGGAAAATATCCTGGCGCAAAAACAGGCACTGATCATCTTGCTCGACCAGCATGGCCGCAAGCGCAGCGAGATCCTCGCCAGCCTCAACCTGCCCGCCAGTCATGACGGCCTTGAGCAGTTGGCTGCCCAGTCGACCCTAGGCGACCAGTTGCGGTCCCAGAGCAAAGTACTCAACGACCTGCTCGCCCAATGCCAGGCGACCAACGCCCGCAACGGCCAGTCGATCCTGATGCAGCAGGCCGCCACCGCCAACCAGTTGCGTATTCTCAACGGTGGCGAGATCCCGACGCTGTATGACGCTAGCGGTTCGACGGCCCGAATGGTCAAGCACCGCCCGCTCAGCCAGGCATGAAACGAACAATGCCTTCGCTCTATCAACGCGCGATACATGCTGGCAAAATGCTGGCTATTCGTAGTCGTATTTTGCCTGGAGATTGACCCACCGTGTTCAATGCCTCAAACGCGGATGATGCTCCGCAGCCCCCCAAGGTCCTCACCACGCCCCTGGAAATCTCCGGCAACCTGCGGATGCTGCAAGATAGCCACGACCCGCTGATCATTACCTTCCATGAACGTACCCAGCGCTTCCAGAGCTATCTGGTCAACGTCGATCGCGAGACCAATTCCATCGCCCTGGATGAAATGATTCCCCGGGACGGCGAGCGTTTCCTGCTGGCCGGCGAGCCGTTTCGCGTCGAGGGGTTCCATGACGGCGTGCGCATCGCCTGGGATGGCAAGGGTCCGCTGACCATTGATGAGTCCAGCGACGGTCGTTGCTATCGCGGCGCCCTGCCCGACGAAGTGGTCTACCACCAACGTCGCAACGCCTTCCGTGCCGCCCTGAAACTGGCGCAACTGGTGAGCGTTGAACTGGGCGGCGACAAGCTCAAGTCCCCCGTGGACGGCAAGCTGCTGGACATTTCCGCCACCGGTTGCAAGCTGCGTTTCGACGGCGATATCACCGAACGTCTGCAGTTGGGCCAGGTGTACGAGCGCTTCATCGCGGCCCTGCCGTTTGGCAATATGATCGCCCCGGTGGAGCTGCGTTACCTGCATTTCGAAGAAAGGATCAACACCACGTTCGCCGGCGTGCGCTTCCACAACATCAGTGGCCTGGTGCAACGGCAGGTCGAGCGGTTCGTCTACCAGCTCCAGCGCGAAGCGCGGCGCTTCGATAAAGACGACCTCTGATCGTCGAGCCATAAAAAAACGGGCAGTCCCTTGCGGTGACTGCCCGTTTTTTTATGTCTGTTTCAAGGCCTGGCCTGGGTAAAGCTGGGGGGCTCAGGGTCCTGCACTTCAGCTTCCGCCGCGGTTTCAGTGGCGGGCTCGGGCTCCACCTCCGGATTGATCGGCGTCTGCATCTGCTCCTGGACCACTTGCTCGTCCACCCGCGGATCGAGGCACGCCACCAAAGGCGAACTCGACATACTGTCCGGCATTGCCACGTGATGCAGCGGCGCGTCATCGACCTGATGCAGGTTGGTCACTGCTTTCGGCCGGATCCGCCACACCAGTACCAAGGCGAAGAAGGCGAAAAAGCCGTAGAGCATCTGACTGCCGAACATCTTCATCAGCACGCCGGCCACCAGCGGCCCGATACTGGCGCCAACGCCATAGGTCACCAACAGCATCGCAGTCAGGGACACCCTTCGATCAGCTTCGACGTGGTCGTTGGAAAAGGCTACCGCCAGCGGATACAGGCAGAACTGCACCAGCGAACAGAAGAACCCGGCGACGAACAGCACCTCCAACGGCACCGTCGGAAGAATCGCCAACGGCAGTGCACAGATCGTCAGGACCAGCGCAAAGCAGCGAATCAGCAGCGCCCGGTCGTAACGGTCAGACAGCCAGCCCAGAGGCCACTGAACCAGCAACCCGGCAAAGATGCAGCTCCCCATGAACAGACCGACCTGCTCGGTCGACAGGCCCTGCTGAGAGGCATATAGGGGCGCCAGGCCATAGAACGAGCCGACGATCAGCCCGGAGCCCAGCACCGTACTCAATGACTGCGGCACCCGCTTGATGAAGAAGCGCGGCTCCATGGGCGCCGGATGCAGCGCCGCCGGGTGAATTCGCCGGGTCAGTGTCACCGGCACCAGGCACAAGGCAAAGCACAGCGCCACCAGCATCAGCAGCTCAAGCCCCAGGGACGGGTGCATGACCAGGATCAACTGGCCCAGCACCAGGCCCAAGTAGGAGGCGATCATGTAGCCACTGAACACCACGCCACGTTGCTTGGCATCGGCCTGTTCGTTGAGCCAGCTCTCGATGACCATGTACTGGCACATCATGCCCAGGCCGACGATCATCCGCAGCACGATCCAGGCCGGCAGCCAGTCCACCAGGCCATGGCCCAGCACCGCCGCCCCGACGATCCCGGCGCAGGCCGAATAGGCGCGGATGTGCCCGACGCGGGCGATCAGCCGATGGCCGATCTTGCCACCCAGCACCAGGCCGAAATAGTTGGCGGCCATCAGCGCACCGACCCAGAGGCTGTCCACATGGTCGGCGGCCAGGCGCAAGGCCAGGTAAGTACTCAAGAGGCCCGAGCCGATCAACATCATCAGCGAGGCGAAATAAAGCGCTCGAAAAGGTTTCCAGATTTGGCGCATCGGCGTTCCGAGCGGCTCCTTGCGGTGAGTAAGGGCTATCTATTGAAGATAGCCCGAATGCGGCGGTTCTTTATGCCTGGGCCGCCAGGACACGTCGCTCCCAGGGGGTGATTTCATCGAAGAAGCTGGTCAGCTCCAGGGTCTTGGAAGCGATGTAGCCTTCGATGAACTCCGTGCCGAACAGTTCCTTCGCCAGATGACTACGCTTCAGACGCTCCAGGGCGGCATGCAAGGTACATGGCAGCGACAGATTATCCGGCACTTCGAATTCGCCCTGGATCGCCGCGCTCGGCTCCAGGTGATGTTCGATCCCATACAGCCCGGCGGCCAGGCTGGCGGCGATCGCCAGGTAGGGGTTGGCATCGGCCCCGGGCAAGCGATTCTCGACCCGCCGGGCCACCGGCGAGCTGGCAGGGATCCGCAGGCCGGCCGAACGATTGTCATGGGACCAGCAGGCATTGTTCGGTGAGGCGAACGGGTGGCACAGGCGCTGGTAAGAATTCACGTTCGGCGCAAACAACGCGGTGAAGTCCGCCAGGCACGCCTGTTGCCCCCCGATAAAATGCCGGAACGCGGCCGTCGGTTCACCCGCTTCGTCGCTGAAGACGTTGCGACCGCTGTCCGCCTCGACGACGCTCTGGTGGATATGCATCGAACTGCCCGGCGTGTGGGCCAGGGGCTTGGCCATGCAGACCACGGTCAGGCCGTGCTTGAGGGCCACTTCCTTGAGCAGGTGCTTGAACAGGAACGTCTGGTCGGCCAGCAACAAAGGGTCGCCGTGGAGCAGATTGATCTCGAACTGGCTCACGCCCATTTCATGCATGAAGGTGTCGCGAGGCAAGCCCAGCGCCGCCATGCAGGCATAGACTTCACTGAAGAACGGGCGCAGGCCATTGTTGGAACTGATGCTGAATGCCGAGTGGCCGTCTTCGCGACGTCCATCCAGGCCCATTGGCGGCTGGAACGGCTGGGTCGGGTCGGGGTTGGGGGCGAACACGAAGAATTCCAGCTCGGTCGCCACCACCGGCGCCAGGCCAAGGGCGGCATAACGTGCGACAACGGCCTTGAGCTGGCCGCGCGTCGAGAGCCGGGAGCTTTCTCCGGTCAGTTCGTCGGCGTCGCAGATTGCCAGGGCACGGGGCTGCTGGCTCCAGGGCAGGCGGTGGATCTGTTTCGGGTCGGCCACCAGCGCCAGGTCGCCGTCGTCGCTGCCGTAGAAACGCGACGGCGGATAACCGCCCATGATGCATTGCAGCAGCACGCCTCGCGCCAGCTGCAACCGCCGGCCTTCGAGGAAACCCTCGGCAGTCATCACCTTGCCCCGCGGCACGCCATTCAAATCCGGCGTGACACATTCAATCTCATCAATGCCCGTCAGTCGCTGCGCGAGTGAACGCTGGCCATCGGTCGTCATGACGCAATCCTTGTTATGTGCGAGCCGCGAACGGCAACCCGTACAAAATAGGCTCCGGCTGTTCGGAATATCAAGCGCCCGGAGGCAATAAACACCGAGTGCGGAAAATGTGGGAGCGGGCTTGCTCGCGAAAGCGGTATATCAGTCAGCAAATGTTACTGATGCACCGCTTTCGCGAGCAAGCCCGCTCCCACAAGGGGATTTGTGGTGACAGGGGTATTTATGGAGGGCATGTTCAGGGCAGATAAAGCCGGAACACCCCACCGCCCAACACACCGCCATTGGCAATCTCGGTCCGCCCGCTCACGCCGCCGCGCTGGTGCAGGCCGGCGATCCGCGCGGCGAAGTACAGGCCCAGCCCGGTGCTGCCGCTGCTGTGGTTGATGCCCTGCACATACTCGGCCTGACGCTCGATCATTTCTGGCGGGTAACCGTCGCCGTCGTCGTTGATGGTCAGCACCAGTTGCCCGGCTTCGTCGCTCACACTGATCAACAGCGCCTGGCGCGCATGGCGAATGGCGTTGTTGATGCAGTTGTCGAGCACCGAGGCCACCAGCTCACGGTCGAAAAAGCCCAAGGGGCTGAGCGGATCGACGTCGTAGGTGGCCATGATCCCGCGGCTGCGGAACACATCCTGATGACCGGCCAGTTGCGCCTCGATGAAATCGTCCAGCTCATGGTAGGCCGGGTGCAACGGCAACTGGTTGACGCCGAGCTTGTACAGCCCCAGCAACTGCACCATGAGGCCATTGAGATGGGCGAACTCGAACTCAATGACACCTTGCTCCGAGGTCTGCCGCTCGGATTCGGGCAAGCGCTCGAGCCATTGCCCATGCGCCTGCATGAGCAAGGTCAGGGAGTTTTTCATGTCGTGCACGGTCGACGCGATCACCGTGGAAAAATCGAGGGCCTGTTCGCTGTCATTCATCGCCAAATGCCTTGCTTCGCAGTTTTTGATAACGCGCAAAACGCGCATCGGTGTCGGGCATCATGCCCACCAGTTTCAGGCAGGCGCGGCACTCCTGCAGCAGTTCCGACTCCACGCTGGTGTCGGTGCCATGCAGCAGCGATTGCGCCATGTTCAGGGCAATACTGATGTTCTTCGGTTGCATCTTCAGCGCGCGGCGGAACAGCTCCCGCGCCTCCGGCAATGCGCCGGTCTTGTAGACCCGCACGCCTTCGCGGTTCAGCTCGGCGGCGGCATTGCCTTGGTTGAGGATGTTCGGGTCGTCGGTCAGCTTGGCGATGCCTTGCATCACCGTCGGGTCATCACCGTAGATTTCCGCGCAGTTCTTGAGCATCGACTCGCCGGCGCTGGTCTGGCCAAGCATTTGCAACTGCTTGGCCACCAGTAATGCGGCCTCGGCGCTCATGAACTGCTCCATGCCATCGAGGCGTTGCAAGGCTTGTTCAGTGAGCTTCTCGGCGGTTTCGGCATCGTTGAGCAACAGGCTGGTGGCCTTCATCAGCCGCGCCCGCACCTGCAACCCCGGATCGTTGAGGTTTTCCTTCGCCACGGCGCTGAGAGTGGTGTTGATCTCCAGCCGGGTCCGCGTGTCGAGGCCTTTTTCGCTGCCCTTGCTGATCAGCGCATGGGCCAGGCCGAGGTTGCTTTCCGGGTCCTTGAAGCGCGACTGCGCGCCCTGCCCGACCGCCTGGCGATAGGCCCGGGAAGCCGTGTCGTAGTCTTCGTTGGTCATCGCCAGCTTGCCCAGCAACGATTGGCGACGCACGGCCAGCGGCGACAGGCGCACCGCCTCTTCCAGCACGTGCTGCGCCTGCTTGGTGTCACCTTCGGCCATCAACACTTCGGCCATGCCGTCGTACAACGCAGGCATCATCGGAAAGACTTTCAGGGCCTTTTCATAAACGGCCTTGGCCTGCCCCACCTGGCCGCGCTTGAACATCAACTTGCCCAGCCCCGCGTAGGCCCACGGCAACGGGCGATCCGCGATGATGGAGTTGTACAGTCGCTCCAGGGCCTCGTTCTGATTCAGGTCACGCAACGCATCGGCGCGATAACGCAGGCACAACGGCCCGTAGCGCGGGTCCTGCTTGCATAGGGCGATGCAGGCATTGAGCACTTCCATCGGCTTGCCACGATCGAGGGCCTGCAGGATCGGCTTGAGCAGGGTCTTGCGCTGCTCGAGCCGTTCCAGCCGCTGGGCCAGGCCGGAGCGGTTGAACGGTTTGGTCAGGTACGCATCCGGCTCATGCTCCAGGGCACTGAGCACCATCGCCTGGCTGGTCTCGGCGGTCACCATGAGGAAGACACTTTCATGGCTGATCAACTTCTCGACCATCAGGTCCTCGAGCACCTGCTGGCCATTCTTGCGCCCGTCGCCCAGGTGATAGTCCTGCAGGATGAAGTCATAGCGCTTCTGCGAGCACATGCGCAGCGCCACTTCACCGGTGTCGGCGGTGTCCACGTCCTTGACGCCCAGCTCACGCAGCATGGAGCGGATCGAACTGCGGAAATCCGAGAAATCATCGACGATCAGAAAACTTTTTTGGTGGTACGCCAGCATCGAGGATGTCCAGGCAAGTAAGAAAATAACCCAATGGCATAACAACGAAACGCCGTGTCACAGCCCCGAGGCGCGCAGATGATAGCCACCAGCCAGCAACGTTCAAGGGATTTCAGCAACCGCTTGGCCTGGCTGTGTCGTGACGCACATTGCGAGCCAAAACGCAGAAGACAACCGGGCTCATCGGGTTATCGGCAGGAGATGGCGTTCCGTTAAGGGGAAGGTGTGGGAGAAGCCGCGTGCGAAGGATCAGCTAACCACAGACCCTGTGGCGAGGGAGCTTGCTCCCGCTGGGCCGCGCAGCGGACCTGTTTTTTGGCGGCGGCTACGCAACCGAGCGGGAGCAAGCTCCCTCGCCACGAAGGGAAGAGCCAGTTGTTGCAGTGTTTTATATCGCCCAAATACCAGCGTTCGGGAAACTGCACATCTTCCCGCAACAAGTAATACTTCATTTCAGCTCACCGCATGTCATTGCTTAACTGAAAAAAGGGTCGCGCCTGCGTCTAAAGCCCGAAGAAACGCTCGTAGGCCGTCTCCACCCGAATAGCAAGCTGATCAGAAATGATGACCAGGTTTTCTACTGCGGCCGTCTCTGTGGACAACAAAGGACTCGAAACAGCTGGAACAGCCAAACCAAGTTGCTGCCGAACCTGAAAAATGGCGTGGACCTCCAAGGGCAACAAATCGAAAGGCGCGTATTTGAACTCAGGGTCCCACGCCCCACCGTCGTCCTCAGCGTGGGATAAGTGATATCGACAAAGCGCTTCCAGTGCATCAGCAAGCCCCTGCTCATTTTTCCATTCGTCTATCACGTTTTGATAAATCCCCAGATCCATCGACTTGATCTCTGGAAGCGCAGCACCTTGCGAATAGACTGAATAAAGCCAGAGCATGAAAGGTTCAAATCGACGCCGTTCAAGATAGCTCGAATCGACGGCGCCTTTGACAGACAACATTCCGGCAAGCACATCGGCCACGGATGCAGCCAGATCACGACGATCAACCGCTATCAACCCGGCCAGCAAGCACCCAGCAATACTCAACTGGTTAGTCAGGTTCGGGACGGTTCGGAGGCCTTGAAGAAAACTCGTTTTGGAGAAAGTCTTCGCCTTGAGCATCAGCGTCCAATAACGGTACATCATCGAGCGAGAGACCTGCTCCCAGCCAGAAGCCTCTCCATCACTGATCGCGACTTCGCCCCGAATGCCGTGATAGGTCGCCAACATCCCCAGCGAATCAGCCACATTGTCCAATCCGTTTAATGAGTCGCTGGCAAGGTCCTCATCGATAAAATCAAGCTCTTGAGCCGTCATGCCTTCCGACTGTGACAGCCAGTGCCGGTGCTGATGAAGCCGGACGTTGATTGCATCCATTTCGATGTGCTCCTTTTACGCCAATAAACGACCTTCCGCTTACCGTGCTCACTCATGAACGCATCTGTCGAAGGATCGTTAAGTGAACCTTCAAATTGCACTTAACCAACTGATCCAGCGAAGCCGTCCCTCCAACAAACAATGCCGGCTCAAAACCGTAGACCTCACTCTCGTCAAGTGCACCCAATTTTTTTAGCGCTCGATCAAATAAAAACTCACCTTGATTATCCTCCAGATCATAACGTTCCTTATCAGACATAGCAAAAAACGTCTGAATGGCTAGATCCGGATCTTTATTAGGCACTTTCAGTTTATTCATCAACGCGACGATAGACCCCGTCGGACATGAAACCACAATTTTCTGATTGTATTTCTCGCCCCAAGCATACAGCGTTCCAAAAGCACTCCGGGCAATAACGTGGTAATTATCTATCTGCGAAAATTCAGTACCGGCTAACCACATATCGAGCAGGTGTTTGTAATCGTCTGGGTCCACCGTCCAGAAAAGTCCATTGGCATACCCACACCAACCTTCTTTCTGCCAATAGGTGAGCAACGCGTCCGGTAGTATCCCCCGATATTTCACAATATGGGAGCCAGGCACCTGCCGATGTGATGTTGCTTCACCCATTACACCAATGAAACACTCAAAATCTTCGTCGCGCACCCTGTGCCCCCGTAGCTCAACACCAAGTTTTATCTACTGACCTGACCACCTTGCTCCTGGTTAGCCACTAAGAATCCACTCTCAGTAAGAGCACACCTTCCGCCAGCCCGCCAGAATTTAAAATAGGGTTCTAAATCAATATCAAACTTAAACAAAGGCCGCCCAATATACCAAGCAAGATAATAGTCCGCAGCCACCCCATAGAGCGCCTCAAACAACGCATAAACCTGCTCGCTCTCAGCAATCCTACTTCCCCTGATTGCATCGCCGACCTCATCAAACAACCAGTAATGAGGAATATCTTGCTGAAGCACACCCTCCATATATTGCGCATCAACAAAAAATATTTGAGCGTTATGGCAAAGCTCGAAAATTTCCAAATTGCCAAGCACACCACATGCCCTTTCTTGCTCCTTCAACCACTCCCCACCCAACCGAATCAGCTGGCTTTTCTCCACCCTACATTTGGGCAAGAGATAAAGAGAGCTTTCCATCTCTCCAGCGGCCAGAACGCGCCCAGCTCTATCGACCAATTCTTCCGAAAAAGGAAAGTAGCTAAATATACGCTTAAGCTCCTCCGCGCTACTGTGTACCTTCAACAAACCTAGAAAATGAGCCTTATCAAAAAATGCCTTGCCTTCACAGTAGGCACACCATTCCGACAATAAAGAGTTCATGCCTAATTTTTTCCATCCTTTGACAGAGACAGCAATAAGTCTGCGCAGCCATAGCTTTCACTCTTCATCCCAAAAGTCCCCTGGCGGTGCATATTCACTATTTTTCAAGATCGCACACCAACCAAAACTCCTATAAAACATCTCAAGATCAATTATTTCATAAACTCCATTCCCAGCGCCTTTCAGGGTAATCAAACCAGAACCATGATGTGTGTACTGACCGCCCGCCCCAGCGACAGCTCTCAACTCCAACTCTTTCCGATCCCACTCCAACACCACTCCAGACGATTCAGGAATAGTTTCCGCAAAAAAAACCTCAAACTCTTTGGCTATCTTGCATACACAAGGAATCCGCTCCTGTCGGAGCAGCTCATCCGTAATCAAATTTTGGGGGAAATCAATTTTCAACATCATTACAAAACCCTCCATAAAAAGAAGACAGCTTTATTTAAACACCGAATAGTTAAACACCCCCTTTCCCCATCAAGACTCTGGCAAAACCAAGAGTACGGATTTAAAAATATAAACTCTATCATCAACAGCTGATGATGCCTCATATATTGCTTCGGCTGCTGTCATAAGCGAATCCTCTCCGCCGGCTAACGACAGTGCCGATACAACACGCGCCTGGCTAAACAACCGAAGGACTTCTGCATCTAAGTTCTGCCCCTCATTCTGGCTGTCTTGCAAGTCAAAATACTGCTCATCTAACTGCGCAGCCAAATTATCTAGCCCAGAAACCTGCTCGGCCGTGAGCTTACTACCAAGACATAGTTGTTTAAGGGACTCGGGAACAATAGGCCCGTCTACTGGGCAGGCCTGAAAAGCAAGCTCACAGGCTACCTTTACCGCACTTCGTCGCTGTTTTTCACTGGCTACTTTCAGCTTTTCTACAAGGCCTTTCTCCACCTCCTCTAAACGCATGATCATTGCTTAACCCTGGACAATGGCTTAATGATGCCGGTACATTGCCCCCGGCTGCCCCAAATAATCTCTCTACGTTTCTTCAATATCTGCCCGCTAGACCAACCCCAAGATCGGCTTGATCTGTTCATTCATTTCCACAAAGGTTTCATAGGACATGCCCGGGTCATCATTGAGAACCAAATAAACCCCATCCATCAGCCGAACCGCCATACGACACTTGCCTTGCAGTCGTGCAATGACTTCATCAGGGCCATAGCCTAGAGCACGCTGACAAAGGGCTGCATCCCAGAACTGGGCAGGAAATAGCGTATAAATATTGTTGCGCCCATCAACATCTATAGTTTTATCCTCACGCAACCGATTGTAAGCCAAGCTATCATCATTCAACCCTCCTTGATAATACAGACCATACAAATCATAGGACACATGAGCCTTATACCCCTTAAACGCCTCAATCACTTTTGGCAAATACTCATTCACAACAAGCTTATAATCAACAGCCTTGTTTGATATTTTAAATCCAAAACGCAAGTGCTCGTCATAAGAGGCCCTATCCTCATATAGGTATCGATCACCACGATACGCATAGTCCCCCACAAACCGAAGCCCTCTGAGGGGAAGTTTAACTGTATAGGTAGCAATCAACCCGTCGCCGCAACTCGGGGCGGCCGGAAGCTCAAGACCTGCGAACCCTAAAGGAGCACCAATCCGAGACATCCTATCCATCACTTCAGCATGCCGCTGTTTTATAGATAAAGTTCTGTCAGGACATGCATAAAACCATAGCTCTATATCTGCTGCACTCATGGGGTTCTGATTATTTACTTTCTTTAGCTATCATGAGTGCTCGCTCAATCATATCGAAAGTAATGTAAGGCACAAATCCGAGCCTGTCGCCCTTCTCAAAACTCTTTTTATATTCTTCTAAGCGCCCAATATCACCTGCTATTGCTAGAGCCGCCAAATGTCGGATAGGCATTGCACCTTTAGCTTCAGTTGGCAGTTTCCTATAAACTGTCAACCCCTCGTCAATATTCTGAGAGCGAGCCCAAGATATAGCCTTCTCAGACAGCCTAATAACATCATCACTAGAAAAACTAGACAGTTTCTCCGGAGCTTCATTTCTAACTATAATCGGAGCATTATCACCGCCATCACCCAATATGATAGAAACAGCCTCCGAAAACTCTTTGGACGAAATGGAGGACATAAGCGAAACCCGAAAATGGTCCGAGCGCTTCCCCACAGATGGGATAATCTGAAGTTGGGCTCCTCCGACATCAGTGACACAAAAATAATCACCAACTTCATCCTTGCTACAAACCCAGCCCTGCTCGCTCAAGATTAAGATAACATCTTCCCTTTCCATTACTTTGCCCCAGAAAAGCTTATAAGACAGAGGAAAATTTATTTAGCAACCAAATAATCAAACACACCCACTCCTCTTCATCCAAACAATAAATCTCCTTTTTCTATTGCGACCTGCCCCGCCTCTTTCCCCAAGAGACTTAAGACTCACAACTCCCCCTACTCATTGCGAATATATAAATTCAATCCCAATTTTTCCTTCACCCAAGTCAATCGTTACTTCGCAACCACTCCAAACAGACATACCTGCCGTTAGCTTATTCTCAAAATACCAATGTCGGAGCTCCACCAACAGCTTCAGCATATCCGTATTTGCACGCCCTCCAGCGGTAAACCAAGACACGTTACCTTGCCCATCTACGAAATCATATTCGTACTCGCAGCTATCCGCCTCCTGGGCCAACTGCGCGCGCATCACAACCTTACACGCCCCTTTTGGAGCGACATCGAATAAAATTGCGCCAATACCATTATAAATTTCACTATCGTTACGCATCAATTACCCAAGAAAAGGGGACCAAGAAAAGCAAGAAAATAGGACAAAAGAAACGAAAACAGATTTATTTGGAAACCTGAAAACCTAAAAATTTAATAAACCAGTCCTCTTCCCCCTTACTTCCCCCTAAAAACGACAACCACTTCCTCAAACGCTCAACTCAACAAACTTCGACTAACATTCCCGGTCAGAAAAAACTCTTCAAACGCATCTTTTACGACGGAAAAATTCAAGCAGACCAGTTCACCACTCCAATTATTACCTAGAATTTCATATTCACTGCCTTTAAGCCCTGAATTAAAATAAGAACGCACAATATAATCCTCACCATCATCTTCCCCCAAAGACAAAACATACCTACCATTATCCGAAAAAACTTGCAACAACTGTGGCCCCACATCCGGGCCGTCGACAACATTCAAGGTAAGAGAACCGCCCTCCTTCTCAATTTCATCTAAATGAAATTCAACATCTTGCCAAGCAGGCAGTTTTTTATTCCCCCCCTTCGCCTGATCACCGACACCAACCACCCACGATAAAGTATAGTTCTTCATTAATTTAGCTCCTTAACAGAACGCATACCGGGTCTCCAATATAACCTTTTACCCGTAGCAATCTCATTAATCTCAAGGGACTTTAAGCCGGCCTTCTCCGCGGCCGCTGCAATATCTCCTCGGCAATAACCACACACAGCTTGCCCCTCAACTTTTAGAGTCATAGCGGCCCCTTGGGTTTTCCCGGCATCGTGGGCTTGCTGTATGACCCCAATTTCCGCATGTGCAGTTGCCATATTTGCGTTAGGCAAAGGTTTACCAGATGATTCTATTTTTGTATTTACACGATCAGCTATCAATGTCGGCTGATCAGGCTTTGCTTGAGAGTCAGGTCTGGCCGTCTGGTTAACATCGGTGAACACTTGGCCATTGACCTCACCCTCCGCTTTTACCTTCGGATTAGTTGCTTTTGCCCCTATTCAACTCTTCAATGCTGGCAAAGACAGCACTTCATCGTACTGTGGCCAGTCTTCCCTCGCGCGTTTGAGCACACCTTGCATTAACTCGTCCAACTCAGGCACTGGTTGCTCGGGCGGCATTTTGTCAAAGGGCGCGGCCAGCAGCGGATGATCAATCTTCTGCGGATTGGCTAAACCTTCCCACTGGCGCAGGCGCAGGATATAGAGAATTTCTACCGGCACGCGCTCCAAGTGCCAGTCCTGATTGAAGTCGTAGGAATTCTTCTGGCTCTCTTTGCCGGTTTGCCAAGTGTGGCGGTCACACGCGGCCAACAGGCAGGGCATCAGGTCGTCGGGGCTGGGAGTGCGCCACTTGGCCAACAAGGCTTCGTAGATAGGTTCGTCGTAAGCATAAGCAGGCCATTGATGCGAGACATCGCCCACCCAATCGGCAAACACACGCAGCATAAAGGCTTGGGCGCGGCGGTGTTGCTCTTCGTACTCAATCACTAATTGATGCCCACGGTTGAGAGCCGCATGGGTGAGATAGCCCTGATGGATGACGGCATCCTTCCAGCCTAGAATCGCCATGGCGGCCATCATATTGGTGGCGGTTTGGATGCTGTAGTTTTGGCGGCGTCGATCATTGCCTGCCGCTTTGGCAATAATGTCGAACTGGCCCGCCCAGAAGAACAACTGCCAAATTCCTACTTGGTAATAGCGCAGCCAATGGGCCAATTCCAGAAGCCATTGCGGATTATCTGGTGCGGTTGCCAATACCTTGTGGGCTCGTGTGACGGCCATCCATTCGGAGCTACTACGCGTAACGTTGTCACTATTCGGTACAGGCATTGATGGCTTCGCAAATGCATCGCCGCGCTCAACATATTCACGGATGCCATTCAACTCGTATTCATCTGAGACGAGTGGCCCCTTGGCTATGCGCCCCAGCACACTTTTGTAGGAGGGCCATTTCGGGTTTACGCCCGAGCGCTCGCACTGAATTACTTCTTGGTCCATGGTTCCACCTTAAATTCTGCTACACCTGTTTTACTGGGGGCGGGAACACCGACTTTGACTGTTACACCTTGAACCTTGGCTTTTCCTGAATCCAACGCCGCTTGCAAAGCATCGCGTAAAGCAGGATCAGTGTCGGCAATTGATTTATTACTTAGCCACCCCTCCAACCGCGTCCTCGGGTCCCCATGTGGCGTACCGGCCTTACTCACGCCATTCACCGAAGACTTCGCATCCATCACCACCACGGTAATCGTATCGCCATTGATCGCCACCGCGCAGCCATCACAGCCGTGGTTGCTACCGTTCTGCAATGGTTTGAAATTGAGGCCGGTTTTCTCGTTAAGGGTTTGCAGGGCCAGTTGCTCGCCGAGTTTGCCATCATTTACCAGAGAGCCGGTCTTCCAATTGGGAAGGTGCGACAACGGGATACTTTCAAACGTCTGCCCAAACAGGTCTTCAACCGGGCTGACCTTGGGAGGGTTGATTGCATCAGGGATAACCTGCACCGGCCCTTTTGCCCCAACACTATACTCCCCCGGATTCTCGACAACCTTCCCATTAACAGTCGTCGTACCAGGGCCATACCCCCCCTCAAGTTTTCCGCTATACGCCCCCTCCACGCTGCTCCACTGCAGCGGCTTACCAGCCGACACTTCAGCTTTCGCAATTTTGGCCATACCGGCCATTTTTTCAAGCCCTTCCGTCCCCACCTTGATCCCGGCTTTCGCCAACGCCACGCCGCCCTTGGCCGCCGTGCCGACGCCCGTGGCGATGCTGCCAACCTGCCAAACCAGTTCGCCAATGTCCTGGCCCAATTGCACGGCGCGATCATCCCCGCCGTTTTCCAGGGCATCTTTAACACGGTCGAGTTTGGCGTTGAGTTCGTTGACCACACCGTCGCCGAATTGCTGGCGGGCCTCGGGATCGTTGATCAGTGCTTTCAGGCCGTTGATCCCATCCACCGGATGGAGGAGGAATTGCGCCAGTCCTTCGACATCGCCCCAACCCGCCTGCACCAGGCCTTTGCCCAGGCCGAAGCGGGTCAGTACATCTTGTTTCTGGTTGATGTACGCCCATTTGGCGATCACTTTCGCCTTGGCTCCGAGACCGTCGGCCGCGCTGTACTCCTTCTCCGCCTGCACCAACTGCTGAGTCGCCAGCCAATTGTTGTCCACCGCAGCGCCCGCCGCGCTGTTGGCGGTGGCCGGGTCCAGCGAGGAGCTGGTGGCGGCCAGTCCGGTGACAATGCTGACGATCAGGTTGCGCTTGGCTTCGCGCTGGGCTTCGCTTTCGTCGGGGCTGGCTTCGGAGAACAGGCCGGTGAGCAGGCTCGACGCCGCCGCGCCTGCCGCGCCGCTGCCACAGCTCTGGCTGCTGGCGGCGGCGCCCGCGCAGGCGACGACGCCGTGCAGGGCGGCGTGCAACGGCGAGCCTTCGGTGAGTTTGCCGTCCGCCACTAGGTCGCCGATGTAGCCGGCACCCTGTTGCTGCAGGTAGTTGACCACCAGCCCTTGGACGAACGCACTGTTGCCGCCGCTGATGTTGCCACTGGCCGCGCCCACCAGGGCGGTGGTGATCTGCCGGTAGGTGCCGCCCGCGCCCCACTTGTCGGCGATGCCGCTGGCTTCGGCATTGAGTCGTTGCGCGTTGCCGAGCAGGGCCAGGCGCTCACTGTCGGTGAGTTGGGCGTTGGGGTCCAGGGCCGCTTTCTGGGCCGCCTCGGCCTGTTTGCGCTTGAGGTCGACTTCCTTGGCCTTGTTGGCAAGCAAGGTGCTGGCTTCGTTGGAGAACGCCCCGACGATCTCGAAACCGGCACGGATTTCGTCTTCGTCGAAGATCGGCTTGAGCGTGTTGCTGGTGTCGCGGTCGCTGGACACGTCACGGTTGAGGCTGGCGACGGTTTGCTCGCCATTCTTGCCAGTGCGCCTCTGTTGCTCGGCGTCGTTGCTGATGACGATGGTGCCGCCACTGATGCCGCTGCGGGTGACGCTGCTGGCATCGTCGCTGGCACTGATGGCGATCGGCATGGTGGCGCTGAGGTCGTTGTCGTTCTTCGGCAGGTCGGTGCCCGGGGTCTGCGTGCCGCCGCTGGTGGCGTTGCCCTGCTGGTCCTTGCCGACTTCGCGATAGCCGCCACCGACGCTGACGGTGCTGGCGTCGTACTCGGCCTTGTTCTTGATGTCGCGACTGGTGAGGCTGGCGGTGACCAAGCGATTCTTGCCGTCCTGCACAGCCTTGTCGCTGCTGGCGATGACAGCGCCGACCAGGTCGGTGTTGCCACCCACGCGAATGTCGAACCCGCCGTCCCCGGCCTTGATGCCAGATTGCTCGATCACGCTGGCGTAGTTGGAATCGATATCCGTGGCACCGAAGCTGCCGCTGGCACCACTGATCGTACTCATGCCGAAACAGAACGGCGGAATGCACAGGCTGATGCCTACGCCCAGGCTCTTCTCATCGACCACGTAGGTGTTGGTGTCTTGCAGGCTTTCGATGTTCAGGTCGCCGCCGATGTCGGCCAAGACCTGTTTACCGCTGGCCACCGCACCTCTGAGGTTGGTGTCACCGCCCGAGGACAGCAGCAATTGATTGCCCGCCTGGACGTGGGTGTTGGTATGGGTAAGTCCATCGCCATCCGCCTGGCCGCGACTGCCGGATGCCCCCAGATCCAGGGTGAAGCCGTTACGAGCACCGAGGGAGAAGCCGATGCCGATGCTCGCGCTGCTGCCTTTGCTGTCGGTCTCCTGCTTGTCGATATTGCGGGCGGCAAGCAGGTTGATGTCACCGTCCGCCAGTAGGCTGGCGTTGCGTCCGGCCTTGATATCGCTGCCTTGTACGGTGATGTTGCTGGCGGCTCCAGCGCCCGTGGCACGCAGGCGAACGTCGTTGCCGGCGGTCATGGTCGAGCCGGCCGCGCTGTCGCTGGTGTAGGTGGTGGTGCTTTCGTTCTTCTTGGTGCCCAGCGACAGGCTGATGTTGATCCCACCCACCGCGCCCGGGTCCATCGCCACGGCGGTGGCGGCATTGTTGGCGGCCATGACGGCGGTGGCGGCGGCCAGGGCCTTCATGCGCCCGTCGTCGGTTTTCTCCGACGCCCGTTTCATTTGCTGGGAGGTCTGAATCGCGCTGATCACCGGGTTGGTCACGGTGAGGGTGAACCCGGTCTGCTTGAACAGGGTTTCACGCTCGCGCTCGCGGGTGTTGCGCGCCTCGACGACGTCGATGGTCTGCGCCGTGACGTCGATGTTGCCTTGTGGCGCCGACACCTGACTGCCCACCTGACGATAGCCCTTGCCCGCCTCGATCAGCACATCACCAGCAGTCGAACCGACCGTGCTGGCCACGGCCGTGTGCTCGGTGGTGAGGTCCTTGACGCTTTGTTGCTGGCTGCCCAGGGTGACGGCGATACCACCGCCGCTGAACAGACCGCTTTTCTTCACCGACTTGTCATGGCGTTCGCTGCTGCTGGCGGTGGCCGCTTCGATGTTGACGTTGTTGTCCGCCACCAGCACCGTCTGGGTCGTGGACACCACGTTGCTGCCCTTGAGGTTGATGTCGCGACCGGCCTGCACATAGGTCTGCTCGCCGCTCAGGGTGGAGCCTTCGGCCGAGGTCTGGCTGATGGTGTCGCGGGTGGTGGTGGTCTTGCTGGAGAACATCCCGTTGCTGCCCTTGACCTTGTGCGCTTCATCGGCGAACTGGTAGTTCTGGCCAGCGGTCAGGTTGACGTCGCGCTTGGCCTCGGCAAACACCGCGCCTTGCTCGCTGGTGACATGGGCGGAGCGGGCGTTGAGGTCCTGGCCCGCGCTCAAGCGAACGTCGCCCTGTCCTTGGATCAGGGAGCCGACTTCGGTCTGGCTGGCGTCCTTGCGCCAGTTGCTGCTGTTCCAGCTCAGCGCTTGCTCGTGGGCTTCGCCGACGGTGGCCAGGTTGATGTTCTTGCCCGCCTCCAGCAACGTACTGCCGCCCTTGCCGGCGTTGACCACCTGGGCCCCGGTGAGGTTGAGGTCGTTGCCGGCGCTCACCCCCATCGTGCCCTGGGCGCCGCTGACGAACAGCCCGGCCACCCGTGACAGGTTGGTGCGGGTGCCTTGGGCGCTGCTGCTGTCCCGGCTGCTGGAGATGACGTTGATGTCCTGCCCGGCCTTGACCGACAGGCTGTCCACGGCACCGATCAGGCCACCGAGATTGTTGAGGTTCTCCCGCGCGGCGAGCGATACCTTGTCGGCCTGGATGCGCCCACCGAGGTTCTCGATGTTCTGCGCGGTAATCGCCATGACACTGCGCCCGGCCAGGCTGCCACTGTTGACCAGGTCGCCGGCGATGTTCAGGTTCAACCGCTGCCCGGCAATCAGGGCGCCGGAGCCGTTGAGGTCGCCCTCCTGGACCCGTACGTACACTTGCGGCACTAGCACGTTGCGGGTGTCACCGTTGGCCAGGGTGACCTGCTTCTGCACCAGCCAGACAATGTCGCTGGTCAACTGGGCCATCTGCGCGGAGGTCAGGGCCACGCCGGGCACCAGTTGCCATTGGCTGGCGACGGTCACGGCGTTGTCGATCAGGGCACGGTACTGCACCTCGTCATTGGCGTAGCCGTCGAGGAAACGTCGGCCGGTGAGTTGCGCGATCTGTTCACGAATCAATTTCTGTTCGTAGAAGCCGTCACCCAAACGTTGTTGCGTCAGTGCCGGATCGACCTGCAGGCGCTGCAACATGTAATCCGACGACAGCCAGGTGCGGTAGCTGGCAAAACGTGGGTCGGTTTCGATCAGGTAGCTGCTGGTGCTCTGGGGGTTGGTGCTGAACAGGCTGTTGTTCGGCAATGCCAGGGATGGCCCGCCGCTGCGGATCTGCTCGGCCACGCCCTTGTTGTTCAGGGTGGTCTGGGCCGCGACCTGAACGATGGGCGCCACTTGATAGGTCCTGTCGACCGGGGCGCTGACCGTGCCCGCGGCGGCTATCTGCTCGCCGACGCCCTGGGTGGCGCGGGCACCGATCTGGGTGCCGGTACCGTTGCCGGCGGCATTCTGGGCGAACACGGTCGGTTGCAGCGTAATGTCCTGGATCAAGGGTGCCGGCGTGTAGGCCGTGACGGCCGTGCCCTGACGGTCCCGGCCCTTGCGCTGGATGCGATAGAAATTACTGACGGTGCCGCTGTCGGTAGTGGTGCGCTGGCCGGTCAGTTCGGTGTTGGTCAGGCTGGTAATGTTGGCCTGCAATAACCCACCGGCAATGATGCGGCTCTTGTCGTTGAGCACATCCCCTGCGTTGATCTGCATCGTCCCACCGGAGAGGATCTGCGCCGGTGCGGAGGTGGCGATCTGGGTTTCCTGGACCACGCGGGTGTAGTCGTAGCGGTTCCAGTTGTCTTTGCGCCCCTCGGGGGTGGTCAGGTGAAGGACCTCGTCGTTGTTCACGGAGATCCGGTCGCCCTGGTAGCGGTTCGGCGAACCGCTGAGCTGGAACTCCTGCAAGGCCGTGCGGCTGACTTCCACTTGTTGGGTGCTGAAGTGTTCGTTGGTGTTGCGCACGCTTTGCACATCGAGCGACAGGTTGCCGAGGGCCTCGATGGTCGCGCTGGCGTTGGTCAGCAGTTGGGCCCGGTCCTGGGCCTTGTCGGTGGCGCTCAGCGCTCCGCCGATGGCGAGGTCCCCGGCACTGAAGATCATCGCCTGTTCGCGGTTGTCCAGGGTGCCGGTGCCAATGTCCAGCGACTGGCGGGCGGCGATGGTCGCGGCGACTTCGTTTTCATCGCGGTTGCTCAGTGCCGAGGTGGCGATCGCCAGTTGATCGCCGTACAGACGTCCCGTGCCCAGGTTGTTGAGCGACAGCGCTTGCACACGCACCTGCTGGCCGTCGATCAGGCCACGGTTGGTCAAGCTGTCGTTGACGGTCAGGCGAACCTGGCCGGCGCTGATCTCGCCGCTGGCGGCGTTGTCCAGGGTCTGCGAGCGCACCAGCAGGAGATTGCCTGCCAGCAGTTTTCCGCTGTTGTTGAAAGCCCCGTCGGTGCTCAGGTCAACCTTGTTATTGGCCTGGATCTGCCCACTCAGGTCCAGGCTGCTTTGCAGGCTGAACGTCAGATCGCCCAGGCTCAGCGCCCGGCCAGTGCCCGCGTAATAGGCGGCGTTGAGGGACAACAGGCTGCCGGCGAGCAAGGTCCCGTCGAGGTTGTGCACCGACTGGCGACGTTGCATCGGATCGCGGTCGGTGATGGTCAGGCCGGCCCCCGAGGAAATCAGGCCGCCCTGGTTATCCAGCGCCTGGCTGACACCGATGGTCAATCCCTCATCGGCGCGCACGGCACCGGCCTGGTTGCCGAAGGTGTTGAGCGCCAGGCTCATGGCGCGGCCTTCGAGCCCCTGATTGGCCCCTTGGGTGGCGCTGTTGTCGAGCACGTCTGCGGTCACGCTCAGTGCGCCCGCGCTGCGCACCAGCCCGCTCTGATTGTTGAGCGTCTCCCCCAGCACCAACTGGACATCGCCGAGGCCCTGCAACTGACCACCGCGGTTATCGATCCGGGTGCCTTCGACCTGAACGCTCTTCTGGCCAATGATCTGGCCGCCGCTGCCGTTGGTAAGGTCGGTGGCCTTGAGCACCAGCGCGCCCTTGGCGCCGAGGAAGCCGGCGCTATTGTTGAAATGGGCGCTGTGGATTTCCACCGCGTCCTGGCCGCTGATGCCTTGGGTGGTGCCGGACTGAAGGTTGTTCAGTGCCTGGCTGCCGGTGTCGATGAACAGCTTGCCCTTGGCCTGGATCAGGCCCGCCGCGTTGCGCAATTCACCGCTGCGCAGGTCGAGGGTCGCGCCGGCATTCAACGTGCCCTGGCTGTTGTCCATCAGCAGGCCGTGGCTGTTCAGGTCCAAGGCCTGGCCACTGATCACCCCACCCTGGTTATTCAGGCCTTGGGCCGACAGCTCGATATCACCCAGCGCTTCAAGGCGTCCGCCACTGTTGTTCAATTGTTCGGCCGAAACGCTGACCAGCAAACCGGACTTCACCGAACCCAGCACGCCGTTGGTGTTATCCAACTGCCCGGCAATGATCTCCATGCGCTGGGTCGCGGCCAGCGTGCCGCCGATATTGTTCAAGCGGTCGAACGTCGCGTACAGCTCACCGCCTGCACTCACCGTGCCTTGGGTGTTATCCAACGCCTTGCCGCTGACCTTTGTCGTACCGCTGGCGGCCAGCGTCCCGCCGCCGTTATTGACCTCTTTGTCGGCTGTGACAGTCAACGCACCGCTATCGGTGGCGAGGACTTTGCCGCCCTGGTTGTTCAACGTGCCGACCCTCAAGTTCACCGCGCCGGGACTGCTGACTTGCCCGGCCTGATTGTCGAAGCGTTCACGGGCGGTGACCTGCAAGGGTTGTGCGCCGGTCTGCAGAATGCGTCCACGCTGGTTGGACAGGGTCGTGGTGTCGAGCGTGATCTGTTGGCCTTGGGTCAGGCCATCATCGACCACCACCTCGTTGGCCTTGACGCTCAACGTGCCATTGCTCGCCAGGGTGCCTTTGCTGCCGGCCAACTGGG
This sequence comes from Pseudomonas sp. Soil_N_39, assembly GCF_057655955.1. Lineage (NCBI taxonomy): Bacteria > Pseudomonadati > Pseudomonadota > Gammaproteobacteria > Pseudomonadales > Pseudomonadaceae > Pseudomonas > Pseudomonas sp. Soil_N_39. The sequence goes on along the minus strand of NZ_JBDGLI010000003.1, from coordinate 394,648 downwards.
TGACCTGGATGTCCAGGGTGCCTTTGCCAGCGTGCTCGACCTTGCCCTTGCTGTTGTCGAGGCGATTGGCGCCAAGCTTCAGGTTGGTGGCGTTGGAGGCAATACGGCCACCGCTGTTGTCGAGCGTGGCGACAGCGGTGATCGATGTGTCGGCGGTGCCGGTCTGCACCAGCTCGCCGCCGGCATTGGAAACATCTCGCGCGCTCAATTGCAGGTTGCCAGCGCTGACCTTGGCCGCATCGGTGCGCAGGGTCTTGGCCGCTTTGGCATTCAGCACCTGGGTCGCATCGACTTGACTGCCACTGAGATTGGCATCGCCAGTGCTGGCCGTCAGGGTAACGTTGCGGCCCAGGGTCTGGCTGCTGCTCAAGTCCAGGTCAGCGGCCTCGACGCTGACATCGCCGCCGGCAAGGTTCTGGCCTTGCGCCTTGACCGTGGCGGCCCGTAGCGCGAGGTTGCCACTATTGCCCAGCTTGCCGTCCGCCCCGACGCCCGCCGCCAGGTTCGAGGCGGTGGTGCTGCGAATAGTCTTGGCGGTCAGTGTCGTGTGGTTCTGGCTGGCAACAGTGCCACTGTTGTCGATGTCGCCGGTGCTGTCGAGCTTCAGGTCGCCCTTGGCGTAGAGCGTGCCGCTGTTTTCAACGCTGGTGGCAGTGATCCGCGTCGCCGTTGTGCTGCTGATAGCGCCCAGGTTTTGCAACTTTCCGTCGGCGCTGACGATCACCTCGCCAGCCATGGCACCGATCTGGCCGGCGTTGCGCACACCCACGCCGGACTCCGTGCCCACCAGCATGATCTTCCCGGCATACATGCCGCCGAGCTTGGCAACGTCGATGGCAACGGTAGGCTTCTCACCCTCAGTGCCTGGCAGCGGCGTGGCCTGGGTGTTGTCGGCATTGACCTGATTGCGTCCGGCGGTGACTTTCAAGTCGTTGGCCCACACCCCGGCGTTGACCTGCACCGAACGGGCAATCAGGTCGGTGTAGTCGGCCTCGCGGGCATCCAGGCCTTTGCCTTCGATGTTGATCGCCCCGCCCTGCACGGTGTAGCCCGTGATGCGACCGTTCTCCAACTGCGCCCGACCGGTGCTGAGGGTCGCCCGGTCGGCGTTGATGAAGCCGCAACCGTTGCAGGTGATACCGGACGGGTTGGCGATCACCACTTCGGCGCGCTGGCCGGCGACTTCGACGTAACCGCGCAATTGGCTGGGATTACTGGAATTGACTTCGTTGAGGATGACCCGCGCGCTGCCATTGCCCAACATCGGGTTGCCTTCGATCCAACCGCCCAGTTTCGTCTGGCTATTGCCCGCGCCGTTGTTGAGGATCACCCCCCGGCTATCGACGTCGAACTGGTTGTAGGTGTTACGCGAGACACCGCCGGCGCTAGGCGCACGGATATTCACCTGCGGCGTGCCATTGGCGCTTTGTATCACCATGGGTCGCTGCCCGGCCGGAGCGCCAGGGTCGGCGACGATGGTGCCGGCCCAGGTCGGCGCCACGCTCAAGGACACCAGGCCAATCGCTGTCATCAAGGCAAAGCGCAACGCCCCGAGCGTCGCCGTGCAAGCCGTTGCGCCCGCCGTCGGACCGGAGCGGGTCCCCGGCGCCTTGACCTGGCTGGTGACGTTCTCGGCCACGACCATCAACAGTCCGCGGGCCTTGTTGAAAACGATTCGGTATAGATGCTTGTTCATAGCAATTCCATTTGCGGAGCCAGCCCGCACGACCAGTGGTTGGAGTTACGCTTCGACTGCCAGCGGGTGGGCGGCAAACCAGGCCTGGGCCTGTTCGGGGATGACCCCTATGCCTTGGAATGTCTTGACCCGCAGGCCACGCTCGTCACCTCGGTGATAGAGGGCACGGGCGCAGCGATCGATGAAAAGGTGACGTTGCAACAAGCGGCTCAATACCGCCGTGTGGCCAAAGGGAGCGACCCAGTCGTTGAGCCAGAGCCGCTCGCCGCTGTTCCAGTCCTCCTGGGTCAGTTCCAACGGAGACTGGCGCAAGTAACGTTGCTCTGCCGCCTCGTCGAGATTGAGCCAGGACAGGTAGAACACCGGCTTGCCGTGCTCGGAGCCGAGCACGAACTGGCGATGCTTGAGCGCCGGCAACAGCAACGTCGGCAAGGTGTGCAACGGCGCATCGCGATGGGCCTTGGAGTGCATCCACAACCAGGTGGCGGAGCCGAACACCGCGGCTTCGCTCCAAGGTTCGTCGATCAGGCCAGGAGCGATAATGTCTAGCGTCTCGAACTGCATGGGATCACCTCAGAATGACCAGATGACGGTGAACGCGCTGGTCACGTTGGCCGTCTCGAAACCATCGGGCTTCTTCAACGGCGTACCCACCGACCAGTCATAGGACAGGCCCTTGTAACCGCCGCGTATACCCACCACGGCCCCCGCCAGGCGCTGGCCGATCAGGAATTCACTGGATTGGCCGCTGACCTCGCCATAGTCGATACCGGTATAGAGTTCCTGGCCGGTCTGCCCCAGGGACAGGCCGATTTCGTTGCGCAGGGTCCAGCCACGGTCGGCGGAAAGAATGTTTTCGCCATCGAAGCCCCGCACGCTGTAGCGTCCGCCGATGGAGAAGCGATCCTGGGGCACCAGCGGCGTACGGTTCCATTGCGCACGCCAGCCGCCGATGTAGCGCAGGCGCTGATCGCCGACCTGGAACGGCACCTGCAATTGGGCATCGGCGGTGATGATCTGCGAGCGTGACGTACCGGCGTCAAAATCTTCTTCGGGCGCCCTGAGCGCATCATGGGCACCGGTGCCGCGACGATAGGCGACGCCCAAATCAAGAATCGAAGCGCCAATGAACTCCCGATGGTCCAACCCCAATTGCCAGCCGGCCATGCGGCGTTTCTGGTTGCCGACTTCGGTGTCGTCGATAAAATTCTCCGACGAGCGCGTCCACAGGCTGCCCCAGGCGGTGGTCTTGCGAACGGCGTCGCGGTACAGCAGGCGTGACAGGCGCAACTCGTTGTTACGACTCTCGCCGCGATACTGATAGGTCTGATTGGCGCCGGCGACAGACTGTTCGTAGTTGTATTCACTGTTGGTGAACCCCAACTGCCAGTAGCCGAACGGCAGCGAATAATGCACGGTGCGGCCATCGGAGCCGCGGTGCCCGGACTCGCCGCCGCCCAGGTCATGGTTGACGCTGGCGTAGAACAAATCGTTGAGCGACAGCAGGTTGTCCAAGGACAGCGATACGTTGCCCTGGTATTTGCCAGTGGTCTTGCTGCCCGAATTGTCCACCGACAGGCTTACACGGGCGGGGAAGCGCTGGCTCCAGGCGATCACCACGTCGCTCTCACCGGGCCTGGCGTCGGCGGCACGGGCTGGCGCGATCTTGATATCGGCCTCAGCGGTCGGCACGCGCTTGAAGTTCTCCAGCGCCTGTTCGATGTCGCGCAAGTTGAGCAGATCGCCAGGATTGGCCGGCATCGCATTCCAGGCATTGGCGCGGGAACGGGTGCCCTCCTCGAAACGAATCTCGCGAATGCGCCCTGGCACCAGGGTCAATACCAGCACCCCACTGTTCAAGTCCTGGGCTTCGGCGAGTACGCGAGTGGTGACGTAGCCGGCCTCGATGATCGCATTCTGCATGCGCTTCATCGTCAGGTTGATCCCGCCGCCACCGAGGCAACGACCAATGGCGGGATCATCCTTGGGATTGGCGGCGCGCAACGCCCACTGGAATTCTTCCGACGCCTCGCCGATCAGGCGGATGTCATTGATGGCAAAGCAGGGACTTTCCTTGGTGGGCAAGCGCTCGGCACCTTCATCCACGGGGGCTGCCTGCAGGCGCACGTCCGGCCGGGACTCCAACTGATCGCGCAAAACCCGTTCGCGCTCTTGCTGACGCAGCAGTTCTTCTTCAGGTCCAGCCGCCTGCGCAGTGCTCCACGCCCCCGTCATCCAGGCCACCATCAGCAGCAGCGCGAGACGCTTGGCGTTTTGTGCAGATGAGCGGGTTCCGTCAGCACAACGGCGAGGGCTGCTCGGTTTACACGTTCGGCAGGTTGCGGCTGGCTGCATGTCACATCCTTGTGGCTTGAATCGAAGACACGGTGGATCAGTTCCGCTGAACGCGGATTGGCACTGACATAGATAAAAAGAGGTATTTATTCCACCGATAACGAAGGAAAAGTCCTACAACTTACCGAGACGGTCTGATAGCAGAGGGAGGAGAAAGTTTCGCGGTATCGAAACAGGTTCGATACCAATGGGTAAAAATGGGCGGTCGATCACAGCCTGAGGCAATGAGGCGCTGAACAAGGCAGTGAACGGCACGCTCAAGCCGAGCCTGGTCGTTCGGGGGATGGGGTGCAAGCAGGAAAAGTTAGCGGCAATTGCGCTAACCCACTGTTTATAATGGTGTCCCAGGGCAGGTTCGAACTGCCAACCTTCCCCTTAGGAGGGGGATGCTCTATCCAATTGAGCTACTGAGACACGAGTCGACCACGAGAAACGTGGTGCGCGGAACGGCGTGCATGTTAACGACCTACCCTGCGTTTGTCATGTCGTCCCTGTTTTTAAGTGTAGGCAAATGGTACTGACCGGGGGAGGCTGATAAGGCCTAGCGGCTAGTTCCGGCGGCCATTCATCTGCCCCTGGTCTGTTCATCCTAGTAAATCGGCCATTTGCCACTATCCTGTACAAGACAGGGACGACTAGCGTTTTGGTCCATTTGCGTTATCCGCCAGACGGTATGGCACATCGACACGATCCGACGGTCACAGAATGCGAACCTGTTGTTTTTTTTCCAACCAGTCCGCATTTTTTGATGAAAGGTGCTGGCATAACGCCTTTACCCGGATCAGAATTTGTCACAGAATTGGCGCCAATGATCTGGCAATTTTGAGGCATGATGCGGGCCTCTTAACAATTCAGGTTGAACATTTGGCAGTGGAGCTTGTCCTATCGACATCCTGCGGCCAATCCCGAGAACCGCTCCCCTGAACTAACCGGTTAAATAAATATGCGCCCAATGACAAAGGCAATTTATTCCAGCCGTACGGCTGACAAGTTCGTCGTACGTCTGCCAGACGGAATGCGGGAACGCATTGCCGAGGTGGCTCGTAATCATCATCGCAGCATGAACTCCGAAATCATTGCGCGCCTGGAGCAAAGCCTGATTCAGGAAGGTGCACTGGGTGAAGAGCTAAGCATGCGCCTGGACAGCCCGGAGCTGTCTTTGCATGAGCGCGAGTTGCTTCAACGCTTCCGACAACTCTCCCACCGCCAGCAGAACGCCCTCGTTTCGCTGATTGACCATAGCTCGGAAATAGCAGCAGAAGCGTCCTGATCCTGCCAATCCCTTCAAGCCAGCCTTGTGCTGGCTTTTTTCTGCCTGGCGTTTGGCCCAGACCTGCATTTGGAACGTCATCGAAGCCAACAGCCCACTGCTCAATGGCAGGGGTGCTAAATTGATCAGTCAACAACAGAGGCCTGGAGGCCTGCATGACAGGTCATGCATTCAAGGTTCGAAGAATCGCAGGGCTGGGCGTGGAAATCGTCGAGGCCGATTCGGATCGAACGTTTGCCCGGCATATGCACGAACACTTTGGCATTGGCTTGCTTGTGCGTGGGGCGCAACGCTCAGCCAGCGGCCGAGGCCCGGTAGAGGCGACTGCGGGTGATCTTATATCGGTCAATCCGGCCGAAGTGCATGACGGCGCGCCCATCGGAGACGGAACGCGTCGCTGGCAGATGCTGTATTTCGACCCACCGCTGATCGCGCAGACATTCGAGGATATGACCAAGGAAGGGGGCGTCTGCGCCAGTGAGTTCGCTTATCCGGTGCTGCAAAGCCCGCCTGCGGCCCAACTGTTCAGCATCCTGTATCGAACAATTGCTCAAGCCGAGGTGGTTGGCGATCACCTGAAAATCGAAGAGACGCTGGCGCTTTTGCTCGAACACTTGCTGGACCGCCCCATGCCGGTATCGTCTTTGCCGGAATCAGCGGCAAACCGTGCGAAAGCCATGATCGACGACGATCCGCAGTCGCCGATGTCGCTTGCCTTGCTCGCCAGGGAGGCCGATTTAAGCCGCTTTCAGCTCGTACGCGCCTTCACCCGCCTGACCGGATTGACGCCCCACGCCTATCTGCTGCAACGACGCATTCAGCGAGCCCGGCACCTGATCGCTGCGGGCATACCGCTGGCCGATGCATCCCTTGCCAGTGGTTTTGCAGACCAGAGCCATATGACCCGATGCTTCGTGCGCAGCTTTGGGTTCTCACCCGGCATGTACGCACGACAAGGACGCTAGCGTCCTGCAATTTCATTCAAGATGCCCCTTCTCATGACAGGCAGGCTGGAGCCCTCATCACTCCAAGGACGCGCTGCATGAACCTCGAATTTCTTCTCACATCCCTGATCGTGGTGGCCTCGCCTGGCACCGGTGTGGTCTATACGGTAGCGGCCGGCCTGGCCCAAGGCTGGCGCGCAAGCGTGGTAGCCGCACTCGGTTGCACCCTGGGCGTCGTGCCACACATGCTGGCAGCCATCACAGGTCTCGCGGCGCTGTTGCACGCCAGCCCGCTGGCCTTTGAAGTCGTCAAGTATCTTGGCGTCGCTTACCTGCTCTGGATGGCATGGAACTCGCTCCAGCGTCATGGAGCATTGCACATTGATCCGGACAAGACGCCACGCTCCAATGGCGCGGTGATTGTTTCGGGCATTTTGCTCAACCTGCTGAATCCAAAACTGTCGATTTTTTTCCTGGCTTTTCTGCCGCAATTTCTTGCGCCAGGAGAAACGAATGCCATGGGGCGCATGCTGCTGTTGAGCTTCGTTTTTATGGCGATCACCTTTGCTATCTTCGCCCTTTATGGTGTGTTCTGTGCATCGATGCGCCGGCATGTTCTGGAGCGTCCATCCGTGTTGCAGTGGATACGCCGCCTATTTTCGGCAGCCTTTGTGTTGCTGGCAGCGCGACTGGCGGTGATGCAGTGATGCACAGAGGGTTTGGCGTGATAAAAAAACGGCCAACAGGCTCATGCTTGGGAATTTTGATCTAGCGTTGGGGGGGGGCTGGTTGGTGTGCATATCCGTTTCTTCGGTAACGGCTGCTTATGGTTCCGCCCTGACGGCGGGTCACTTTCGAAAAGCCCGGAAGCCGGCCCAGTCGAAAGTAACCAAAGCGCTTTTGCCCCACCACTCGGTGCCTCGCTTAGGCTCGGCATGCCTGAACGAAGGCATTGCTCCGTGGGCCCGCCGCGATAGCGGTGGTTCAGTCACATGGATGTTGGGCTGACGGGCCTCATCGCGAGCAAGCTCGCTCCCACAGATTTTTGTGTTGTGCGCACATGTTGTGAACAGCTGCTGCCCCCTGTGGGAGCGAGCTTGCTCGCGATAGCGGTTGTGCAGTTGCATAGCGCTCTTGATTTCGACGCCCCGGCAATCAAAAGAAACCCAAAAAAAACGGCGCTTCCCATTTCTGAAGGAAGCACCGTTTTTTAAGTGGAAGTATTACGCCAAACAGGCGGGTTTCTTGTGGACGATCAGAGCAGGAAAATCGTCGCCAATCCCAGGAAAATGAAGAACCCGCCGCTGTCGGTCACGGCGGTAATCATGACACTGGCACCCATGGCAGGATCACGCCCCATGCGGGCCAGGGTCATGGGGATCAGGACCCCCATCAATGCCGCCAGCAACAGGTTGAGCGTCATGGCGGCCGTCATGACCACCCCCAGTGACCAGCTGCCATAAAGCAGGTAAGCCACCACGCCAATCACCCCTCCCCAAATCACGCCGTTGATCAAGGAGACAGCCAGTTCCTTGCGCATCAATCGCGATGTATTGCCGGTGCTGACCTGGTCCAGTGCCATGGCACGGACGATCATGGTGATGGTCTGGTTACCGGAGTTGCCACCGATGCCGGCGACGATGGGCATCAGCGCCGCGAGCGCCACCAGCTTCTCGATGGAGCCTTCGAACAGGCCGATGACCCGGGAAGCGACAAACGCCGTGATCAGGTTGATCGCCAGCCAGGCCCAGCGGTTACGCAAGGACTTCCAGACCGAAGCGAAGATGTCTTCTTCTTCGCGCAGACCGGCCATGTTGAGGACTTCGCTTTCGCTTTCCTCACGAATCAAATCGACCATTTCATCGATGGTCAGACGGCCGATCAGCTTGCCGTTCTTGTCGACCACCGGTGCAGAAATCAAGTCATAACGCTCGAATGCCTGGGCCGCATCGTAGGCGTCTTCGTCTGGGTGAAAACTCACCGGGTCGCTGGCCATGACCTCGGCCACTTGCTTTTCCGGGTCGTTGACGAGCAAACGCTTGATGGGCAGCACGCCCTTGAGCACGCCGTCGTAGTCGACCACGAACAGCTTGTCGGTATGGCCGGGCAGTTCCTTGAGGCGACGCAGGTAACGCAAGACCACTTCAAGACTGACATCCTCGCGGATTGTCACCATCTCGAAGTCCATCAACGCACCGACCTGCTCCTCGTCATAGGACAACGCCGAGCGCACACGCTCACGCTGCTGGCCGTCGAGGGCTTCCATCAGTTCGTGGACAACGTCCCGTGGCAGTTCGGGTGCAAGGTCGGCGAGTTCGTCGGCGTCCATTTCCTTGGCCGCCGCCAGCAACTCGTGATCATCCATGTCGGCGATCAGGGTTTCGCGAACCGAGTCCGACACTTCGAGCAGGATGTCACCGTCGCGATCAGCCTTGACCAACTGCCAGACCGTCAGACGCTCTTCCAGGGGCAAGGCTTCAAGAATGTAGGCGACGTCGGCGGAGTGCAGGTCATCGAGCTTGCGTTGCAGCTCGACGAGATTCTGCCGGTGGACCAGGCTCTCGACCCGATCATGATTCGGACCTTCCTGGCGATGCGTCAGGTCTTCGACGACCCGCTGGCGCTGCAGCAGCTCAACGACTTGAGCGAGACGATCCTGAAGGCTTTCCTGCGTTTTTTTTACTTCTACTTGGGTCATAGGCGAACTCCACTCCCAGCAGTGGAGCACGCCGGAAGGATCAATCAGTTAATTCATGATTGGCAAAACTAGATATTGAGTAACTACTGGGTAAGTCCATGGAGATATTCCAAAGCCCCGGCGGGGCTGACGGGCGCAATCATACACCGCTTGACGCTTTAAAACGCTAAAAAATCATGGCAAGAACAAGCGCTTGCGAGACAAACCTGAACGCAGGCTGAACCTTCCCCTTTACGACGACTTATCCGGAAAAGAAAACACACGCCCCGGCAGAAATGCAGCGACTACCCTCTTCTCCTGCACCGCCAAGGAGGACGATCGGATGCCCATCAGCCACTACTTGTTCCTACTCGCCAGCCTGCCCTGCCTGCCCGTGTGGGCCGCCGGGCAGACCGTGCATCGCTGCGAAAGTAGCGCGGGGCACGTAACATTCACTACCTTGAGCTGCGGCCCGGGAGAAGCCCTGTCACTCCAGCAGATCCACCCGTACAGCCCAGGTTCGAGTGAGCCGGCGACCGAGGCGATGCTGCCCGAAGCGGAGCGTTGGCAAACATCCGGCAACACAACCACACGCAAGACACTGACCGTGGTTGGCGAATTCCAAGACCGCTGCGGGAACCTTATCGATGCCAGGCAACGCCGCGATGCCATCCTGGAACGACGAATCGTCGCCGGCATGAGCCAACAGGACGTCGAGAGCGCCCTGGGCAAGCCAGACTCAATCAAGATTCGGAATTTGAGTACACGATATACCTACAAGGCGAAGAAAGGTCGCAGCGCAGAGGTCGTGTTCGATGAAAGGGGGTGCGTGAAAGGCAAATCGTAGATAGCAAAAAGCCCGCGTTAAACGCGGGCTTTTTGGTGTTTGGTGCACTCGACAGGATTCGAACCTGTGACCGCTCGGTTCGTAGCCGAGTACTCTATCCAGCTGAGCTACGAGTGCATGCTGTGGTTTTATACCAGATCACAACTGGTTGAAGCCAAGTTATTTGCATTGCTGCAAATGACTCTTAAATGGTGCACTCGACAGGATTCGAACCTGTGACCGCTCGGTTCGTAGCCGAGTACTCTATCCAGCTGAGCTACGAGTGC